>NC_011894.1:4556666-4917500 GCF_000022085.1 Methylobacterium nodulans ORS 2060 | reverse complement strand
TGTGGGCGGCCCTAGCCCATCCAGTGCTCTACCCCGTGAGGCATAAACGCGAGGCGCTACCTAAATAGCTTTCGCGGAGAACCAGCTATGTCCGAGTTTGATTGGCCTTTCACCCCTAGCCACACGTCATCCAAGACCTTTTCAACGGGCACTGGTGCGGACCTCCAGTGCGTGTTACCGCACCTTCATCCTGCGCATGGCTAGATCACTCGGTTTCGGGTCTAAAGCAACGAACTGAACCGCCCTGTTCAGACTCGCTTTCGCTGCGCCTCCGCCTACCGGCTTAAGCTTGCTCGTTACTTTAAGTCGCTGACCCATTATACAAAAGGTACGCGGTCACCCAGAACGCATCTTGGGCTCCCACTGTTTGTAAGCATCCGGTTTCAGGAACTGTTTCACTCCCCTCGTCGGGGTGCTTTTCACCTTTCCCTCACGGTACTGGTTCGCTATCGGTCGCTGAGGAGTACTTAGGCTTGGAGGGTGGTCCCCCCGTCTTCAGACAGGATTGCTCGTGTCCCGCCTTACTCATGGCTTCTTCTCGCCCTGACCCGTACGGGGCTGTCACCCGCTGCGGCCCGCCGTTCCAGGCGGTTCCGGTGAAGCTCGAAGAAGCACTGGCCTGATCCGCGTTCGCTCGCCACTACTGACGGAGTCTCGTTGATGTCCTTTCCTCCGGGTACTGAGATGTTTCAGTTCCCCGGGTTCGCTTCAAACCCCTATGGATTCAGGGCCTGATCCCCTCGTCGCGCCGCTTCGTCGTGCGGAGCCAAGCCAGCCGGCCTGGCCCCACACAACGAAGGGCTGAGGGTGGGTTTCCCCATTCGGAAATCCCTGGATCACAGCTCGTTCGCAGCTCCCCAAGGCTTATCGCAGCGTACCACGTCCTTCATCGCCTCTCAGCGCCAAGGCATCCACCGAATGCTCTTAAGGCACTTGATCGCTCTCATGATCGGTGTCCGGGCGAGCAAGGCTCGCTTCCGGCCACGGTCACGTCAAGACCAGCGGCAGGGCCCTTTCGGCACCCTGCCGTGTATGCTTGCCGAACACCTCCAGAGCCCCGGC
Organism: Methylobacterium nodulans ORS 2060; assembly: GCF_000022085.1. Taxonomy (NCBI): domain Bacteria; kingdom Pseudomonadati; phylum Pseudomonadota; class Alphaproteobacteria; order Hyphomicrobiales; family Methylobacteriaceae; genus Methylobacterium; species Methylobacterium nodulans. The sequence goes on along the minus strand of NC_011894.1, from coordinate 4,916,438 downwards.
TCTCGCCGGACCCCTGGACGCATTCCCTCTTCACGATGTCAAACATCCGCGCCGGCCGCATCGCGGCGGCGCGAAACCCGTTGCCCTTCCGGCGCCCGGATCCGCCGCTCGACACCGCACCCCGAGAGGAGAGTGGTGGAGCTGGACGGGATCGAACCGACGACCTCATGCTTGCAAAGCACGCGCTCTCCCAACTGAGCTACAGCCCCGCGCGGCGATCGCAGCCCCGGCGATCTGGTGGGCCTGGGACGACTCGAACGTCCGACCTCACCCTTATCAGGGGTGCGCTCTAACCACCTGAGCTACAGGCCCCAGGGATTGGCATCAGCCAATCCCCCGGAAAGGCGGAGAAAGAGAAACGAGGACGGCGCGTCCCGCCAATCGAGGCCTGACCGGCCTCGTATGATCCAACGACGCCGGGAGAGTGAGCGCACCCACGTCCACCAGCATCCTTAGAAAGGAGGTGATCCAGCCGCAGGTTCCCCTACGGCTACCTTGTTACGACTTCACCCCAGTCGCTGACCCTACCGTGGTCGCCTGCCCCCTCGCGGTTGGCGCAGCGCCGTCGGGTAAGACCAACTCCCATGGTGTGACGGGCGGTGTGTACAAGGCCCGGGAACGTATTCACCGTGGCGTGCTGATCCACGATTACTAGCGATTCCGCCTTCATGCACTCGAGTTGCAGAGTGCAATCTGAACTGAGACGGCTTTTGGGGATTTGCTCCAGGTCGCCCCTTCGCTTCCCATTGTCACCGCCATTGTAGCACGTGTGTAGCCCATCCCGTAAGGGCCATGAGGACTTGACGTCATCCCCACCTTCCTCGCGGCTTATCACCGGCAGTCCCCCTAGAGTGCCCAACTCAATGATGGCAACTAAGGGCGAGGGTTGCGCTCGTTGCGGGACTTAACCCAACATCTCACGACACGAGCTGACGACAGCCATGCAGCACCTGTGTGCAGGTCCCCGAAGGGAACCGTGAATCTCTCCACGTAGCCTGCCATGTCAAGGGATGGTAAGGTTCTGCGCGTTGCTTCGAATTAAACCACATGCTCCACCGCTTGTGCGGGCCCCCGTCAATTCCTTTGAGTTTTAATCTTGCGACCGTACTCCCCAGGCGGAATGCTTAAAGCGTTAGCGGCGCCACTGAGGTGCATGCACCCCAACGGCTAGCATTCATCGTTTACAGCGTGGACTACCAGGGTATCTAATCCTGTTTGCTCCCCACGCTTTCGCGCCTCAGCGTCAGAACCGGACCAGACAGCCGCCTTCGCCACTGGTGTTCTTGCGAATATCTACGAATTTCACCTCTACACTCGCAGTTCCGCTGTCCTCTTCCGGTCTCAAGCCCGCCAGTATCGAAGGCCATTCCGTGGTTGAGCCACGGGCTTTCACCCCCGACTTGGCGAGCCGCCTACGCGCCCTTTACGCCCAGTGATTCCGAGCAACGCTAGCCCCCTTCGTATTACCGCGGCTGCTGGCACGAAGTTAGCCGGGGCTTATTCCTCCGGTACCGTCATTATCGTCCCGAAGAAAAGAGCTTTACAACCCTAAGGCCGTCATCACTCACGCGGCATGGCTGGATCAGGCTTGCGCCCATTGTCCAATATTCCCCACTGCTGCCTCCCGTAGGAGTCTGGGCCGTGTCTCAGTCCCAGTGTGGCTGATCATCCTCTCAGACCAGCTACTGATCGTCGCCTTGGTGAGCCGTTACCCCACCAACCAGCTAATCAGACGCGGGCCGATCCTTCGGCAGTCAAGCCTTTCTCCTTGCGGACGTATCCGGTATTAGCCCTAGTTTCCCAGGGTTGTTCCGAACCGAAGGGCACGTTCCCACGCGTTACTCACCCGTCTGCCGCTGACCCCGCAGGGCCCGCTCGACTTGCATGTGTTAAGCCTGCCGCCAGCGTTCGCTCTGAGCCAGGATCAAACTCTCACCTTGAAGAGCTGACCTCAAAACGCTCGATCACAACATTGACAGGGCACACTCGATCCCGGGTTGCCCCGGATCGGTGAGCTTCCAGAAACGTCGGACCGGCGCCTCATCCTGCTCCGGCCAGGGCCCAAGCCCCAGCCCGCAAGGACAACGCCGTCCACGCTTCTCTTCCTCCGATGCACTTGTCAAAGAGCCCGCCTCAACGACAGTCCGGCCGCCCCGGGCAACCCACCCGGACCCGACCTCACAGGCTGTCGGAAAGAAGCAGAAGCAGCCGGGCCGCTGATCTCTCGCGGCCGGCGCCGATGCACAGGGATATATGCATGGGGCTCCGGCGTGTCAACACCCTGTCGCGACGGTTGCGTGATGTCGCGTCAAGCCCTGGATTTTACAGTGGTTTCTGGCGCAGGCGGCCCGTCCGGTCGCCCACAAGCGGGCAGGGGACGAGATTTCCCGGCCCGCCGAGCTCGGGACATTGCGACGATGGGCAGCGTGGCACGACGATCGTCACGGCAAGGCAGGCTTGGCTGGTGTAAGGACGGCCCGAAAGCCTCGAGCGCACAGGAGACCTTGCTCATGCAGTCGCAGTTGTCCCATGACCCGGACCGTTTCACGCTCGCCGTCGAGGTGGCACAGCGGGCCGGCGAGCGGGCTCTCGCCTTTTTCGAGCGGCGCGACGCGCTGGTGATCGAGCGCAAGAGCAGCGTCCAGGATCTGGTCTCCCAGGCCGACCGCGAGGTGGAGAGCCTGATCCGGGCGGCAATCGCGACCACGTTTCCGGACGATGCCGTGCTCGGCGAGGAAGAGGGCCTCCGGACCGGCCGCTCGAACTACACCTGGGTCGTGGATCCGATCGACGGGACGAGCCCGTTCCTCAACGGCCAGCCGAACTGGTGCGTGTCGATCGCGGTGCGCGGACCGCGGGGGATCGAGACGGGGGTGATCGCCGCGCCGGTGCTGCGCGAGACCTACCTGGCGGCCCGTGGCGCGGGTGCCACCCTGAACGGCCGCCGCCTGCAGATCGACCCGGCGACGTCGCTCACCTCGGCCAATATCGGCTACGGCGCGACCTCGCGCACAGCCGCGGTCGACGCCGCGGCCTTCGTCGAGCGGCTCTATCGCGAGAGCGGCATCCTGTTCCGCAACGGGTCGGGAGCCTTGATGCTGGCCTACGTCGCCGCGGGCCGCCTCGCGGGCTATTACGATCCCGGCCTCAGTGCCTGGGATTGCTACGCGGGCCTTCTCCTGGTGGAGGAAGCGGGCGGCGTCGCCGAGTTCGACGGCTCCGACGACATGCTCACGCGCGGGGCGCTGCGCGCCGGAACCCGCGCCGTCGTCGAGGATCTGCGCCGCCTGAGCGCCGGGCTCGGCGACGCGCCTCGCTGAGCTGCGCGACAACCCGCACGGGAACCGGGAGCGGTCGGCGCCCAGTTCCATAATCTTCCTTATGCGAATCGGGATTGTAGGCGCAAAGTTAAAGTGTCCCACCTGGGCCAGTCGGCGTGCCGCACTCCCCTGTCCGCGGCCGCGGTGGCGTGATCGGCCCGACCGCTCTCCGCTACCGGTGAACGGGTCCCTCGGACTTGGCCGTGCCGAGGATGCAGAGCGAGATGCCGACCACGCCGATCAGGGTGCCGATGGCGGATTGGTGGATATAGGACCAGTAATAGCCCGGCCCGCCGACCGCGATTCCGGCGAGCGTCAGAAGCAGGCCGCGGAATAGAGCGGGCGTCTTGACGTCCGGCAGGTAGTGGGTTGCCGCATCCATGGTCGAGCCTCGGCAGTTGGGCGCACCATCAACGCGGATCGCCCGGCGCAGGGTTCCCCGGCCAGTCGGAGCAGCTTGTCGAGCGCGACCGGCCCGGGCCGCGGTCCGCCGAGCAGAGACCTGCCCGCCGTCCCCGTTCTCAGGCCGGCCTTGCAGGATCCCGGGCCTGGAGCGGCCCGTCGACCGGAAGGTAGGCCAGGAGATCACTCCCGGGGGCCGCGTCCCGCAATCGGGCCAGCCCCCGGCTCATGTCGCGGGCGCCCGCCTCCCACCTGTCGCGGATTGAGGACGGCGAGAAGTCCAGGGTCTTGGCCGATACCTCGTCGAGGCCGGCCCGGTAGGCGAGATGCAGCAACGTCGCGCGGGGTGCCCCAGGCGTCAGCCGCTCCCGCAGCCCGTATTCCCGCTGCAGGCCGGTGATCGTGCGCCGGGTTGCGCTCGCGAAGACGAGATCGTGGGCCCGCTCCAGCACGGCATCGAGGGAGCGCGGACGCGGCGCCTTCAGGCTGAACAGTTCGACCGCGATACACAGGAGATCGCGCTCGGGCGGCTCGGCCAGCACGAGATCGATCGGCACGTTGTTCGTGTAGCCGGGATCGCAGAGGAGGCGCCCCTCGATCTCGACCGGCGGGAAGGCCGGCAGAATCGCTGTGCTCGCCAGGATATGCGCGGGGCCGATCACATCCCTTGCGGTGTCGAACACCACCTCCTCTCCGCTCTCCAGGTCGACGGCGCAGATCGACAGGCGGATGCCGCCGCGATTGAGGCGATCGAAATCCACCAGGCGTTCAAGGGTCTTGCGCAGGGGCGCGAGATCGTAGAGCGCGGTGTCGTTGGGCATCCAGGGCAGCGCCGACCAGAGGCCGGGGAACCGGTGCCGGAAGATCGAGGGCCGGCCGATCAGGGCAGCGAGCGCCGAATGCATGCCGTTGTAGACTTGGCGCAGCCTGAGGACCTCGCTCGGGGCGCGGCCGGTGTGGATCGCCGCCTCCGCCCAGAATTCCCGAAGCCGCGGCACCCGCCGCTCCGGCGGATTCCCGGCGAGCAGCGCGCCCGTCACGGCGCCGATCGATGCGCCGACGATCCGGCGCGGCTCGACGCCCTGGGCGAGGAGATGGTCGCAGGCGCCCGCCAGATAGGCGCCGAGCGCATTGCCACCGCCGAGCACCAGCGCGATGTCCGGCGGAAAGTGAGTGATTGCCTCGGTCAACGCGCCCTCATCCGGGATCGACACGACGGGGTTGCAGCGCGGCCAATGGCGCGGAGGCAGGATGGTTCCGTTCCGCGCGTCCGGCCTCCCGGGACGGCAGCCATAGCGCCTTCGATGGAAATCTGATCTCAGAGGCGCAGGTGGACCGCCCTTCAGATATCGGTTTAACAGGTTCAACCGTTCACTTAAGATAAACGCTCAAGTTATTGGTATAACTGGATAAGCTTCTAAGGAGCGGGCGATGCCCTCAGGCTTGTGCTGTACGCAAGGAAAATAAGATAAAACTTTGAAAAATAATATGTTTCAGGGAAGGGAAGCCGCCCCGCAAGCGCGGGAGGAGGTCCCGGGCGCAGGCCCGGGATCCCAGCAGTTCACCTAAGGTCTCACCGATAGGGCTCGCTGCTCGCGCTCATGCGCCTGGCCACGTAATCGCCGGTGATCGACCGCTGGCCGAACATCAGCCATGCGAGGCCGAAGCCGATGGCGCCCGCCACGAACCAGCCGGCGAGCATGGTTGCATCGACCTCTCCGACCGCTTCCCGGCCGCGCCGGACGTAGCGTGCGCCCTGCTCGGCGACATCGTCCCAGCGGTCGGACGCCTGATCGGCGAGATTGCGGGCCGCGCTCGTCGCCTGATCGTACAGGGAGTCGCTGCCCTGAGAGCCGCTGCGCGGCGATGAGCGCGTGGCGCCCATCGCGGGGCCGCCGGCCTGACTTCCAGCCATGTCCATCCTCCGATCTGTCGGCCGAGGGTCCTGCTGAGCCTCGGCGATGGCGTCCGAGTCAACGCCCCGGCCGCTGGCGGTGTTCCGGCAAAGCCGGATCGAGCCCTCACTCGTCCGCGAACCCGACGCTCCTGATCTCGCCAGGCTCCGGCCCCCAGGCGCCCAGCGTGTGGGTCTCGGCACGGCAGAGGATCTCGGCGGCTGCGCCGTCCGGGCAGGCTTCCGGGGGCCCCTCCGCGATCGCAGCGAAAGCCGCCCGGCATTCGGGATCCTGCAGGACGCGCAGGAACAGCGGCCGGTCCGCCGCGCGCAGGACTCCCCGCTCGAGCCGGGCATAGACCCGCCCCGTGGCGGGATCGGCGAACCGGATCACACGCATCTGCCGCGCACAGGCCCGCAGGAAGGCGGTGTTGCGGGCCGGCGCCATCTCGTCGGGAGCCGGATAGACGTCGTGCCGACAGCCGGCATCGACGTTGATCTTCCGGAAGCGATCGACATCGAGAAGCCGCGCGAGGTCGAAGACGGTGATCTCCCCGTTCCAGCCGAACGCCACCGTGCGCGGCCGCTCGCCCGCCGGGACGCTGTTGTCGAGAAACTCGGTATGCACGCGCCGGTCGGGCTTCAGCGCCCAGGTGAAGAACAGGCGCGGCATGCCGGTGAAGGCCTCGACGTTGTGGGCGAGCAGGTCGTCGACGGCCTTGTAGCGGCCGAAGCGTTCGCCGCGCAGCCACGCCCGCTCCACCGTCGCATCCGGCGGCGTGATCATGAACAGCATGTAGATCCGGTCGCCGAAGCGCGTGAGGAGTTGGCTTCCGTCCTCGGCGCTCGAATCCGCCGCGAAGCTGTCGAACCGGAAGCGGTCGATGAGCAGATGCGACATCCGCCCCTCGCGCGCCTTGGCGGCCATGTAGCGGTCGAGCTTCATGTTGATGATCTCGACCTCGTGGCCGGTGAGCGTGCCGGCGTAGCTCCGGGCCGGTCCCAGGGAGGCGTAGTCGAGGAGGAACTTGCGCCAGATGTCGGGGCTGATCAGTGCAAAATCCGACCACGCCGCGCCGATGCGCCCGGCGAGCGCCCGCTGGAGGGGCCGCATCGTGCTCTTGCCGGAGGCGGAGGCGCCCTTGACGTTCATGACGATTGGCTTGGCCTGCGGCGAGAGGAGAAGGTAGCCCTCCCGCATCGCCGCCTCGCGGAACCACGGGTCGATGAGCCGCCCGATCTGCTGGCTCCCATATCCGTTCGACACAAGGGGGCCGGCGATCTGCAGGATCAGCGCTTGGTCGCGGATGAGCCGGCCGCGGTGGCGGATGATCGACGCGACGACGCGGTGCAGCGCCTCGCAGGCGGCGACCGCGAGCGCGTCCTCGGCCTGTGCGGCCCGGCCGCGGGCCTCCGCGAGCAGGCGCAGGGCGCGCTCCTCGATCGGCTCCTGCGCCGGGGCCGGCAATCGGCGCCCGATGCCCAGCCGCGCCCGCCAGCCCGTGGCGGCGGCAACGGGGGGCGGAGGCGTGAAGACCGCCTCCAGCTCCTCGGCCATCATGCGGCCGGCCCGGGCCGTGAGCGTCTCGAGGGTCGCGGCGATCTCGGGAAGCCGCGGCCGGATCGCCGTCGACAGGATGCGCTCCGTCATCCGCCGGAAGTTGACCCCGAGATCCGCATATTCCTGGCCCGTGGGAACCGAGAGATCGGCGGTGACGCGGACCAGCACCTCGTGGACGGCGAGCCGCTCGGGGCGGAAGGCGACGAGATCCTGGGCCGCGAGACCGCAGACGCCGGCGAGATCCTCCGCATCGGCGAGCCGGGTGACGACGTTCTCGGGCCGGAACACCGTCGCGAGCGGCAGGAAGGCCCGCGGCAGCGTCGACTCGATGCCCGGGTTCCAGGGACCATAGGCCGGCGCGGCGGCGACCTCTTCGGCGGAAGCGCGGAGCATGGGCGGATCTCCCTGTCTCAGCTCCCTATTTGACACATGGTATCTGGTATGCCAACTTCCAGGTCGTCGCCCCTTGGTTGGGGCGACGGAAAGAGCGGACGCCGGAGCCACGGCGCCGCCGACGGTCAGGTGAGGAACGCGCCTTGAGAGCCGGCCCGCGCGGGAGCGCGGTCGGCGCGAGCGGACCCTCCGGACGCGGCGGTGCGGTGAGCCCGGCGAACCGGCCGAGACCCGAGGAAGCGCCCGATGGAGACAAGGCCCAGGCTGACCCTGGACCGGGCAATGCCCGGATGGGTGCATGACGGCGCCCAGGAATGCTGCCGGGCTCGCGCGTCCGGGCCGCTCCGCGAGATCCCCCGCGAGACAGAGGTGGAGTCCGGCTCCCCTCACCCGTGAGCCGGACCGTCTCATCCGGCTCGCCTCCCCGCAGCCGGCCCCGTGCAACCAATCAGAGCGAAGATGATCCCATGACCAAGGCACTTGAAGGTGTGAGAATCCTGGACTTCACGCATGTCCAGTCCGGGCCGACCTGCACCCAGCTCCTCGCGTGGTTCGGGGCCGACGTCATCAAGATCGAACGCCCGGGCGTCGGCGACATCACCCGCACGCAATTGCAGGACGTGCCGGATGCCGACAGCCTCTACTTCACGATGCTGAACTCGAACAAGCGTTCGATCACGCTCGATACCAAGAACCGGACGGGCATGGAGGTCCTGGAGGATCTCGTCCGCGCCTGCGACGTGCTGGTCGAGAACTTCGCGCCCGGCGCGCTCGCCCGCATGGGCCTGACCTGGGAGCGCATCCAGACGCTCAACCCGCGCATGATCGTCGCCTCGGTGAAGGGCTTCGGCCCGGGGCCCTACGAGGAGTGCAAGGTCTACGAGAACGTGGCGCAATGCGCGGGCGGCGCGGCCTCCACCACCGGCTTCCGGGATGGGCTTCCGCTGGTGACCGGCGCGCAGATCGGCGACTCGGGCACCGGCCTGCACCTCGCCCTCGGCATCGTCACGGCCCTCTACCAGCGCACCCGGACCGGCCGCGGCCAGCGGGTCGACTGCGCCATGCAGGACGGCGTGCTCAATCTCTGCCGCGTGAAGCTGCGCGACCAGCAGCGCCTCGCCCATGGGCCGCTCAAGGAGTACAGCCAGTACGGCGAGGGCATTCCGTTCGGCGATGCCGTGCCGCGGGCCGGCAACGATTCCGGCGGCGGCCAGCCCGGCCGGATCCTGAAGTGCAAGGGCTGGGAGACCGACCCCAACGCCTACCTGTACTTCATCACGCAGGCCCCGGTCTGGGAGAAGATCTGCGACGTGATCGGCGAGCCGGACTGGAAGACGCACCCGGACTATGCCAAGCCGGCCGCCCGCCTGCCCCGCCTCAACCAGATCTTCGACCGCATCGAACACTGGACGATGACGAAGACGAAGTTCGAGGCGATGGAGATCCTGAACCGGTACGACATCCCGTGCGGGCCGATCCTGTCCATGAAGGAACTGGCCGAGGAGCCCTCGCTGCGGGCGACCGGCACGGTGGTGGAGGTCGAGCACCCGGTGCGCGGCCCCTACCTGACGGTCGGCAACCCGATCAAGCTCTCCGACAGCCCGACCGAGGTGAAGCGTTCGCCGCTGCTCGGCGAGCACACCGACGAGGTGCTGCGCGAGGTGCTCGGCTACGCCGAGGACAGGATCCTCGACGTCGCTACGTCCGGTGCCATCGGCGACGTCCCGAAGATCGCCGCCGAATAGCCATCGCCCGAGCGGCCACCCACCCCGTGGCGGCGTCCGGGCGCCCCGGACGCCGCCTGCCCTGACACCCGACGGCCGCCCTCCCCGTCAGGCGGCGGCCGAACGGGGAGGCCTGCGCGCCCGCCCGGGCTCCCCTTGCGGAGGCAGCCATGCGCATCGCACTTATCGGTCAGCAGGATTTCGGCAAGGCCGTGCTCGAGGCGTTCCTCGAACGGGGCGATACGGTCGCCGGCGTGTTCTGCGCCCCGGACAAGGAGGGCGCCAAGCCCGACGCGCTGAAGCGCGCCGCCGGCGAACGCGGCCTGCCGGTCTTCCAGTTCCCGAGCCTGAAGAGCCCCGAGGCGGCCGACACGATGCGCGCGCTGGAGGCCGATCTCGGCGTGATGGCCTATGTGCTGCAGTTCGCGCCGCAGAGCTTCGTCGGCATCCCGCGCCACGGCACCATCCAGTACCACCCCTCCCTGCTGCCGCGCTATCGCGGCCCCTCCTCGATCAACTGGCCGATCGCCAAGGGCGACACCCGGACGGGCCTCACCATCTTCCGACCGACCGACGGCCTCGACGAGGGGCCGGTAATCCTCCAGAAGACCTGCGAGATCGGCCCGGACGACACCCTCGGCGACGTCTATTTCGGCCGTCTCTTCCCGATGGGCGTCGCGGCGATGCTGGAAGCGGCCGACCTCGTCGTCGTCGGGCGCCACCAGGAGGTGGTGCAGGACGAAACTCAAGCGAGCTACGAGGGCTGGTTCTCGGCCAAGGCCGCGCGCCTGCATTGGGATGCGCATGTCGACCACCTGTACAACCTGATCCGCGCCGCCAACCCGGCCCCGGGCGCCTGGACGACGATCGAGGGCCGCAAGCTTCAGCTGTTCGATTCCCGCAAGCATCCGGCCCGGACGATCTCGTCCGTAAAGGGCGCGCTCGGCGAGGTGACGGAGATCGGCGAGAGCGCGATCCGGATCACCGCACAGGGCGGGCAGATCGAGGTGTTCAAGCTGAAGCCGGAGGGCGGCGCCAAGATGTCGGCCGCAGACTTCGCCCGACAGGGCGGGATCCGGGTGGGCCAGATTCTCGGGTCGTGAGGGGCCGGGTTCCCCTCCCCCGCGGACCGGGCTCGCTCAGCCCCCGTGCGGCGCCGGAACCGGCGAGACGCCCTGCGCGTGGGCCGCCTCGCGCTCCGCTTCAAGAGCCCGGCGATAGGCCGGGCGCTGCGTCAGCCCCGCCCAATAGGCCCTGGCGAAATCCGGCAGCCGGTCCGAGAGGCCGGCATAATCGGCCAGCATGAGCGCATAGCCGACGCTGATATCGGCGGCGGTGAAGCGTCCGGCGGCGGCAAAGGGCCGGTCGCCCAGCATCGCGCCGAAGGCTTTCAGCCGCGAGGCGAACCAGCGGGCGTAATCCTCCACCACCTGCGGCAGGCGCCGCTCCTCCGCCTCGAAGCGGCCGTAGCGCAGTACGAGCGTCTGCGGCACCGTGAGGGTCGCCTCCCCGAAATGCAGGGCGTTGAGGTAGGCGCCGAAATCCGGCTCCTCGGGACGCACGCCGAGCACGCCGGGGCTGTAGCGGGCTGCGAGATACTCGCAGATCGCGGCGGATTCCGTCATGAGCGTGTCGCCGTCGCGGAAGGCCGGAATCGTGCCGAGCGGGTTGATCGCGAAATAGTCCTTGCGATGCGCCCGCGGCGGAAACGGCAGCATCACCAGATCGTAGGCGAGCCCGATCTCCTCCAGCATCCAGAGCGGCCGGAACGAGCGCGCCCCCACGCAATGATAGAGCGTCAGCACGGTCCGGTCCCCTCCCGCTAAGCAGGCTTTGCGTTGGCGTGCTACCACTTCGCCTGCTTAGGTCCTTGGTCTATCGCAGGTTTTTGCCGGAAAACCGCAGGCTCCGATCCCTGCTTGGACCACACTGGCCCAGCCGATGGCGCGGTTCAAGGCCGGGGCGGCTTCGTCAGGCGGCGCGGGCAGGCCGGGCCGGGGGCTTGTCGTCGCCGTTCACCTTCACGGCGGGCAGCGCGTCCATCACGCGCGCGGCCGGGAAGGTGACGATGACCTCGGTGCCTTCCCGCGGCTTCGACTTCAGCCGGAAGCCGCCGCCATGCAGATCGACCAGGCCCTTCACGATCGGAAGACCGAGGCCGGAGCCCTGCTCGGCGGTCTTGATCGCCAGCGAGCCGCGGCCGAAGGAGGACATCACGGTCGGGATTTCGTCCTCCGGGATGCCCGGACCCGTGTCCTTGATGCTGACATACTGGCCGCCCGAGGAGGTCCAGCCGACCTTGATGGTGATCTCGCCGCCCGGGGGCGTGAACTTGATCGCGTTCGACAGGATGTTGAGGACCACCTGCCGCACGGCCCGCTCGTCCGCCCAGAGCCGCGGCAGGGACGGATCGACCAGCTCCCTGAAGACCTGGTTCTTGGCCCGCGCGCGCAGCGCCATCATGTGCCGGCACTCCTCCACCACGTAGGCGAGCTGCACCGCCTCCTCGTTCAGCTCGTAGCGGCCTGCCTCGATGCGCGAGAGGTCGAGAATCTCGTTGATGAGGTTGAGCAGGTGCATCCCGCTGTCGTGGATGTCGGTGGAGTATTCCTGGTAGGACGGCGACGCGTGCGGCCCGAAGACCTCGTTCTTCATCACCTCCGAGAAGCCCAGGATGGCGTTGAGCGGCGTGCGCAGCTCGTGGCTCATGGTGGCGAGGAAGCGCGACTTGGCGAGGTTCGCCTCCTCGGCGCGGCGCCGCGCCTCGTCCGAGTTGGCCTTGGCCTGTTCGAGCTCGCCGAAGATCGCGTCCTTCTCGGCGCGGGACCGGAGTGCGGCGACGGTCGAGCCGTAGAGGTGGTTCGACAGGACGAGGAAGAAGAGCTGCGCGCCGACCGCCATACCGATGAGCAGCACCGATTCGAGGCCGCGCGTCATCCACGCGAGCGACAGGGTCGCGAGGCTCAGCGGCAGCAGGCCCGCGGCCGCCGCGAGCGGAACCGTCGCGGCGAGCATCGTCGTCACCGCTGCCACGATCACCAGCACGAACAGCACGAAGGTTCGCGCATTCGAGCCCTCGACCGAGAAGGCCAGCAGCACGAGGAGCGACCACGCCGTGCTCTGCAGAACCTCGCCGATCACGGCGCGCCGCCGCGCCGGCCTTAAGGAGATGGAATCCGGCTCCTGGCGCAGGAAGCGGCGGGCGAGGGCCGCGACGGCGCCAATGCAGACCAGCACGCCGCTGAGCCACAGGGCGCTCCAGGTCACCGGGAGCCAGAAGGCCGAAGCCGCCGCGACGCTGATCGCGAGCAGCATCAGAGGCAGGAAGGCGCCGATCCGGTACTGGGCGAAGACCCGCAGCAGCTCGTAGTCGAAGGCCCGCTCCAGACCGATCGACGAGGTCAGCCGCTCGCGGGCCGAGCGCACGTCGCGGGCGAGCTTGCGCCGCCGGGCCGCCTCCTCCGCGGTCGGGCCCCGCCCGCGCCGCACCATCTGCGCCGTGACTTCGGACATGGGGTGGGGACGCGCCGCTCCTGCCTGCCAGACGGGACTCTCGGCAGGAGGCTTGCGGAAAATTGTTAAGGTTGCCCTTCCGTGACCTGACAAAGGCGTGTCCATCGGCCCGGTTCGGCGGTCCGCACGGCCCGATGGCACGGATGTGCGGCAGCGCACAACCCTCACGCTTGCCTGCATGGCAGGTGTCGCCGCACACCAGCAAGGCTGGACCACTTCCAGACAACAGATGTCGGAGCTCGCGATGCCGAAGCTGACCGTCAACGGCAGGACCTTCGAGGTCGATGCCGATCCCGAAATGCCGCTCCTCTGGGCCATCCGCGACCACCTGAACCTCACCGGCACGAAATACGGCTGCGGCATCGCGCAATGCGGTGCCTGCACGGTCCATATCGACGGCCAGCCGACCCGCTCCTGCCAGACGCGCATCGGCGACGTGGCGGAGGCCCGGATCACCACGATCGAAGGCGTCTCCGGCCGGGTCGCCGAGGCGGTGCAGGCGGCGTGGCGCAACCTCGACGTGGTGCAGTGCGGCTACTGCCAGTCGGGACAGATCATGTCGGCGATCGGGCTGCTCAGCGAGAACAAGACGCCGAGCGACGCGGATATCGACAGCGCCATGGACGGCAATATCTGCCGCTGCGGCACCTACCAGCGCATCCGTGCGGCGATCCACGACGCCGCCCGCTCCCTCGCCTGACACGGGAGGCCGTTCATGTTCCATGCTCTGCGCGCCAAGCGCACCCTCGCCCCCTCCCGCCGTGCGTTCCTCACCGGGAGTGCCGCCATGGGCGGCGCCCTCGTGATCGGGTTCCACTTCGACATGGCCGGAACCCGCGCCCGCGCCGCCGAAGGCCCCGATTTCTCGAAGGTTGCGACGAAGCCCAACGCCTTCGTGCGCATCGCCGCCGACGACAGCGTCACGGTGGTGATCAAGCATCTCGACATGGGCCAGGGCAACACCACCGGGCTTGCCACCATCCTGGCGGACGAGCTCGACGCGGACTGGGCGCAGGTGCGCACCGCCTTCGCGCCCGCCGACGCCGCGCTCTACAACAACCTCGCCTTCGGGCCGATCCAGGGCACCGGCGGCTCGACGGCGGTGGCCAATTCCTGGATCCAGCTCCGCAAGGCCGGTGCCGCCGCCCGCGCCATGCTGGTCTCGGCCGCCGCGGCCGAATGGAAGGCGCCGGCCGGCGAGATCACGGTCCGGAAGGGCATCCTGCGCCATGCCGCCACCGGCAGGGAGGCGCGCTTCGGCGCCTTGGCGGCCGCGGCCGCCGCGCAGCCCGTGCCGGAGAATCCGCGCCTGAAGGAGCCGAAGGAGTGGGTGCTGATCGGGAGCAAACTCCCGCGGCTCGATTCGGGCATCAAGACCAACGGCAGCGCGGTCTACGCCCTCGACATCCGTCGGCCGAACCAGCTCACGGCCGTGGTGGCGCGCGCGCCGCGCTTCGGCGCGACGCTCCGGAGCCTGGACGATTCGGCGGCCCGCAAGGTGGCGGGCGTGGTCGACGTCGTGAAGATCCCGAGCGGCGTCGCCGTGGTGGCCCGCGACACCTGGTCGGCCATGAAGGGCCGCGAGGCCCTGACGCTGACCTGGGACGACAGCGCGGCGGAGACCCGCTCCTCGGAGGCGCAAGCCGCCGCCTACAAGGCCCTGGCGGCCAAGCCCGGCACCGTCGCGGCCCGGCAGGGCGACGCGGCGGCCGGCATCAAGGGCGCCGCGAAGGTGCTGGAGGCGGAGTTCAGCTTCCCGTTCCTCGCTCATGCGCCGATGGAGCCGCTCAACGCCACCATCGAGAAGGCCGCGGATGGAGGCTACGAGATCCATGCGGGCTCGCAGTTCCAGACCATCGAGCAGGTGGTGGCCGCGCAGATCCTCGGCACCACGCCGGACAAGGTCCGCATCAACACGGTCTGGGCCGGCGGCTCCTTCGGCCGGCGGGCGACCGCCTCGGCGGACTACATCGCGGAAGCCGCCGCCGTGCTGAAGGCGACGGGCGAGACCCGGCCGATCCACCTCGTCTGGACGCGCGAGGACGACATCACTGGCGGCTATTACCGGCCGGCCGCCTATCACCGCATCCGCGCCGGCCTCGACGCCAGGGGCGGCATCGCGGGCTGGGAGCACACCATCGTCGGCAAGTCGATCCTGATCGGCACGCCCATGGAGGCGATGATGGTGAAGGACGGGGTCGACGCGACCTCCGTCGAGGGCGCGGCGGACACGCCCTACGCGCTGCCCGCCTATCGCTTCGACGTGCACAATGTGCGCGACGCGGTGCCGGTGCTGTGGTGGCGCTCGGTCGGCCATTCGCACACCGCGCAGGCCATGGAGGTGTTCATCGACGAACTCGCCCATGCGGCGGGGCAGGATCCGGTGGCCTACCGTCTCGGCCTGCTGCAGAAGGCGCCGCGCCTCTCGGGTGCGCTGCGTCTCGCCGCCGAGAAGGCCGGCTGGAGCGCCCGGCAGGCCAAGCCCGGCCAGGGCCTCGGCGTCGCGGCCCACCAATCCTTCGGCTCCTACGTGGCGATGGTGGCCGAGGTCACGGTCGATGCCGGCCGGGTGAAGGTGAACCGCATCGTCGCGGCGGTGGATGTGGGCGTGCCGGTCAACCCGGACGTGATCCGCGCCCAGGTCGAGGGCGCGGTCGGCTTCGCGCTCTCGGCGGTGCTGCGCAATCGCATCACCTTCAAGGACGGCGAGGTGCAGGAGAAGAACTTCGACGCCTACGAGCCGACCCGCATGAGCGAGATGCCGAAGGTCGAGGTGCATATCGTGCCCTCGACCGAGGCGCCGACCGGCATCGGCGAGCCGGGCGTGCCCACCCTCGCACCCGCGATCTCGAACGCGATCTTCGCGGCGACGGGCCACCGTCTGCGCTCGCTGCCCCTCGACCTCGCGGCCCTGCGCGGGGTGTGACAGCGCACCTCGGCAGGGCCGGGATCCTGCTATCAGGGAGAGGACCAGACGTTTCGAGACCTTCCCAGCGCGGCTTCGGCCGCGCTTCTTTTTTGGCCCCGACCTTGACGGCGCCGCGATCCGGGACGAGGAGCAGCCCCCTTCCGGTTCCGAGCCGCAGCCCGTGCCTTGAGCATGGCGCGCCTGCCCTCCTCGTTCTTAAGCCCCTGGCGGAGCCTTCCCGATGACACCTCCCGTTTCGATCGGGATCGATTTCGGCACGACCAATACGGTGGTGGCGCTGGCCGACCCGGACGGCCGGGTCGAGGCCGTCCGCTTCCGGCATCGCGATGCGGATCTGCGGGTCTACCTCTCGGCCCTGTCCTTCTGGCAGGAGGGGCGCGGCGCCTCGGCCCGGACGCGCAGGGCCGGCGGCCCCTTCGCGGTCGATGCCTTCCTGGAGGGGCATCTCGGCCTTCGCTTCGTCCAATCCTTCAAGAGCTTCGCGGCGAGCGCGGCCTTCAAGGAAACCCGCATCTTCCGCGATCGCTTCCAGTTCGAGGATCTGCTGGCGGCCTTCGTGCGCACGCTCCTGCAGGATGCCGGGGCGCCGCTCGATCTCGCCAGCGGGCGAGTGGTGATCGGGCGCCCGGTGCGCTTCGTCGGCCACAATCCCGACGAGGCGCTGGCGATGCGCCGCTACGCGGCGGCCTTCTCGCGGCTCGGGGTCGGCGATGCGCTCTATGCCTACGAGCCCGTCGGCGCCGCCTTCTTCTACGCCCGGCGCCTGGAGGGCGAGGCCACGGTGCTGATCGCCGATTTCGGCGGCGGGACGAGCGACTTCTCGGTGATGCGCTTCGCCCGCAGCGACGGCCGCCTCACCGCGACCCCGCTCGGCCATAGCGGCCTCGGCATCGCGGGCGACGCCTTCGATTCCCGCATCGTCGACCACCTCGTCGCGCCGCATCTCGGCAAGGGCGGCACCTACCGCTCAATGGGCGGCAAGATCCTGCCCCTGCCCGCCCACTACTACGCGAACCTGTCCCGCTGGCACCAGCTTGCCCTGATGAAGTGGTCGGGCGACCTCCAGGACCTGCAGGATCTCGCGCGGTTCGCCGTCGATCCGGCGCCGCTGGAGCGGTTCATCGATCTGGTCGAGAACGATCTCGGCTTCGCCCTCTACCAGTCGGTCTCGGCCACGAAGGTCGCGCTTTCGGGCGAGGAGCGGGCGGAACTCCACTTCCGGGGTCCGGGGACGGCGGTCGAGGTGAGGCGCTCGCTCTCACGGGCCGAGTTCGAGCAGCTGATCGCGCCGGATGTGGCGCGCATCGCGGATGCGGTCGATCAAGCCCTGGCCTCGGCCGAGCTGTCTCCCGGCGCCATCGATCAGGTGTTCCTCACCGGCGGAACCTCCTTCGTGCCGGCGATCCGGTCGCTCTTCGCGGAAAAATTCGGGCCGGAGCGCGTGGCCTCCTCGGACCAGTTCGAATCGATCGCGCACGGCCTCGCGCTCCTCGGCCAGCTTCCGGATGCCGAGCGCTGGGCCGCCGGGCGCCTGTAGCGCCGCGCGCCCGCTCCGGGAACCGCTTCCCCCGCCCGAGAGGGAATCCATCCCTCGCCTGCCCTTGATTTCCCGCCGCGGCCTGTGGTCGGTGGAGGCGGACACCCTGCGAGCGCCCATGCCCGACACCCCTTCTCCCCGCGACCGGCTCATCGTCGCCCTCGACATGGCGACGACCGACGAGGCCGAGCGCCTGATCGATCGCCTCGGCGACGCCGCGTCCTTCTACAAGATCGGCTACCGGCTCGGCTATGCGGGTGGCCTCGCCCTCGCCGAGCGGCTGGTGAAGGGCGGCGCGAAGGTCTTCCTCGATCTCAAGCTCCACGACATCGGCAACACCGTCGAGGAGGGCGTGCAGTCCCTCGCGCGGCTCGGCGCGCATCTGCTCACGGTGCACGCCTATCCGCAGACGATGCGGGCGGCCGTCCGCGGGCGCGATTCCGTTCCGGGCAGCGCGCTGCGCCTCCTCGCCGTGACGGTGCTCACCTCCTACGACGATGCGGATGCCCGCGAGGCGGGCTATGCCCTGAGCGTGTCCGAACTGGTGGCGATCCGCGCCCTCGCGGCGCGCGAGATCGGCATCGACGGCATCGTCTGCGCGGCGACCGAAGCGGCGCAGGTGCGCGAGATCGTCGGACCGGACGGCCTCATCGTGACGCCCGGCATCCGGCCGGCCGGCTCCGATACGGGCGACCAGAAGCGCGTCGTGACGCCGGCCGCCGCCATCCGCGCGGGCGTCGACTACATCGTGGTCGGCCGCCCGATCACGGCAGCCGCCGATCCCCGCGCGGTGGCGCAGAGCATCGTCGCCGAGATCGCGGCGGCCTGACGAGGGAGGACGAGCGATGCCGAAGGGATACTGGGTCGCGCGCGTCGACGTGCACAACCCGGACGCCTACAAGAACTACGTCGCGGCGAATGGAGCGGCCTTCGCCAAGTTCGGCGGGCGGTTCCTCGTGCGCGGCGGCGCCTTCCAGGCGGTGAGCGGCACGAGCCGCCAGCGCAACGTCGTGCTCGAGTTTCCGAGCTACGCCGACGCGCTCGCCTGCTGGAACTCGCCCGAATACCAGGCCGCCCGGGCCAAGCAGGAGGGCGGGGCCGAGCTCGATCTCATCATCATCGAGGGCTATGACGGCCCGCAGCCGACGTTATCGGCGCCGCCGCCGCCCGCCAGCCCGGCTTCGGAATGAGCTGATCCGACCCGCGCGGCCGCGCGGGTCGGACGTGGCGGCCCCGATCAGGCCGCCATCGCGGCCTTCAGGTTGGCGTCGATCTTGTCGAGGAAGCCGGTCGTCGAGAGCCAGCGCTGCTCGGCGCCGACGAGGAGCGCGAGATCCTTCGTCATGAAGCCGGCCTCGACCGTGTCGATGCAGACCTTCTCCAGGGTCGTCGCGAACTTCGCCAGCTCGGCGTTGTCGTCGAGCTTGGCGCGGTGCGACAGGCCGCGGGTCCAGGCGAAGATCGACGCGATCGAGTTCGTCGAGGTCTCCTTGCCCTTTTGGTGCTCGCGGTAGTGGCGGGTGACCGTGCCGTGCGCGGCCTCGGCCTCGACGGTCTGGCCATCGGGCGTCAGCAGCACGGAGGTCATCAGGCCGAGCGAGCCGAAGCCCTGCGCGACCGTATCGGACTGCACGTCGCCGTCGTAGTTCTTGCAGGCCCACACATAGCCGCCCGACCACTTCAGGGCCGAGGCCACCATGTCGTCGATCAGCCGGTGCTCGTAGACGATGCCGGCCGCGTCGAACTTCGCCTTGAACTCGTTCTGGTACACCTCCTCGAAGATGTCCTTGAAGCGGCCGTCATAGGCCTTGAGGATGGTGTTCTTGGTCGAGAGATAGACCGGGAACTTGCGGGCGAGCCCGTAATTCAGCGAGGCGCGGGCGAAATCGCGGATCGAATCATCCAGGTTGTACATCGCCAGGGCGACGCCGGCATCCGGGAACTTGAACACCTCGCGCTCGATGACGGTGCCGTCCTCGCCCTCGAACTTCATGGTGAGCCGGCCCTTGCCCGGGACCTTGAAGTCGGTGGCGCGGTACTGGTCGCCGAAGGCATGGCGGCCGACGACGATCGGCTGCGTCCAGCCCGGCACGAGGCGCGGCACGTTCCGGCAGATGATCGGCTCGCGGAAGATCACACCGCCCAGGATGTTGCGGATCGTGCCGTTCGGCGACTTCCACATCTCCTTGAGGTTGAACTCCTTCACCCTTGCCTCGTCCGGCGTGATGGTGGCGCACTTCACCCCGACGCCATGCCGTTTGATCGCCTCGGCAGCCTCGATCGTCACCCTGTCGTTCGTGGCATCGCGATGCTCGATCCCGAGATCGTAGTACTCCAGAGGGATATCGAGATACGGATGGATCAACTTGTCCTTGATGTACTGCCAGATGATCCGCGTCATCTCATCCCCATCGAGTTCGACGACGGGATTCGTGACCTTGATCTTTGCCATGACCGACCAGCCTTCCGTGTGGCGCGAGCGTGCCGGCCCGTCGCGCGGATCTGGTTCGCCCGAGGGGACCGGCCGTCGCGCGGTCATAGCGCGCTGCACCATGAGGGGGAAGCCGCCCACGCCGGCCCCGGCGCCCACGAAAAAAGCCCCGGTCGTCACAACCGGGGCCAAGGAGGTCCATGACATCAACGTCTCCGGGACGCGGAGGTTCCCGACCGACCGGTGGCGCCGGCCTGGAGCGGAATCCGTTCACGGTTGACCGGACCGCGCTCCAGGCCATTGAGTTTGCCGCATTTTCTGCGACGAACCGGCATCCCCTTCGTCGGAAAATGCTCTAGAAGCGCCGCAGCAGCCGCACCCCTCCCCGTCCCATGTCCGATCATCCGCCGCCCCGCCCCGTCATCATCCTGGTCGAGCCGCAGCTCGCCGAGAATATCGGCATGACGGCGCGCGCCATGGCGAATTTCGGTCTCTCCGAGCTGCGCCTCGTGGCACCCAAGGGCGGATGGCCCAAGAAGGGCGTGCGGGAGACGGCGTCCGGCGCGACCCATGTGCTCGACGGCGCGACGATCCATGCCACGGTGGCCGAGGCGATCGGCGATCTGCACCACGTGCTCGCCACGACAGCCCGCGAGCGCGGGCAGATGAAGCGGGTGATGGGGCCGGACGCCGCCATGCAGGCGGTGGTGGGGCGCCTGTCGGCGGGAGAGCGGGTCGGCATCCTGTTCGGGCGCGAGCGGGTCGGCCTCTCGAACGACGAGGTTTCGCTGGCGGATGCCATCGTGACCTTCCCGGTCGACCCGAAGCACCCCTCGCTCAACCTCGCCCAGAGCGTCCTGCTCGTCGCCTACGAATGGCGCCGCGCCGCGGGCCTCGCCGCCCTGCCCTTTGACGGCGAGCTACGCTCGCCGCCGGCGTCGCGCGAGGCGCTGCTCGCCCTGTTCGAGAGCCTGGAGGGTGCGCTCGACGCGGTCGGCTACTTTCCGCCGGAGAAGCGCGGCGGGATGGTGCGCAACCTGCGCGACATTCTTCACCGCATGGCGATGACCGAGCAGGACGTGCGCAGCCTCCGGGGCGTGTTGCGCGCCCTCACCGAGCGCAGGCCGGACCAGGGCTGAGCCGGTCCGGCCAGGAACCATCGGTCTCAGGGAAGCTTCGCCAGCGCCTGCTCGATATCGGCGATCAGATCCTCGATGGTCTCCAGCCCGATCGACAGCCGCACCGTTTCCGGCCCGACGCAGGCCGCCGCCTTCTCGTCGTCCCGCAGCTGGCGGTGGGTGGTCGTCGCCGGGTGGATCGCCAGCGACTTGATCTCCCCGATATTCACGAGGTGGGAGATCAGCTCCAGGCCGGAGATGAAGTCGAGGGCCGCCTGCTCGCCCCCCTTGAGCGCGAAGGTGAAGATCGACCCGGCGCCGTTCGGGACATAGCGGTTCGCCACCGCCTCGCCCGCCTGGCCGGGCAGCGACGGATAGCTCACCCAGGCGACCTTCGGGTGGGCCTTGAGGAAGGCGGCCACCGCACGGGCATTGGCGCAGTGACGCTCCATGCGCAGCGGCAGGGTCTCGATGCCGGTGAGCGTCAGGAAGGCGTTCATCGGCGAGAGGCCCGGGCCGAGGTCGCGCAGGCCGAACAGCCGGCAGGCGACCGCGAAGGCGGTCTCCGGGAACCGGTCCGAGACCACGAGGCCCTCGTAATCCGGCCAGGGCTCGTTGATGAGGTTGTAGCGGCCCGTCGCCTTCCAGTCGAACCGGCCGGCATCGCAGACGATGCCGCCGATCACGGTGCCTGAGCCCGACAGGAACTTCGAGGTGGAATGCACGACGATGTCCGCGCCGTACTCGATCGGTCGGATCAGGGCCGGCGAGGCGAGCGTGTTGTCGACGACGAGGGGCAGCCCGTGGCGCCGCGCCACCGCGGCGACGCCCGCGATGTCGACGACGGTGCCGCAGGGGTTCACGATCGACTCGCAGACGATCACGCGGGTCTTGTCCGTGATCGCCGCTTCGAAATCCTCAGGGTTGAGGCCGCGGGTGAATTGCGGCGTGAGCCCGTAGCGGGTCTCCAGGCGCCGCATCAGCCCGAGCGAGCCGCCGAACAGCCGCGCCGCGGACACGTAGGCGTCGCCCGCCTGCATGAGGGTCAGGAGCACCAGGAGCATGGCCGACTGGCCGGAGGACACGGCCACCGCCGCCTTGGCGCCTTCGAGCGAGGCGACGCGCCGCTCCAGGGCCGCCACCGTCGGGTTCGAGCCGCGGGAATAGGAGAAGCCGGTCGCCCGCATCGCGAAGATGTCGGCGGCCTGCTCGTTCGACTCGAAGACGAAGCCGTTGGTGAAGTAGATCGGCTGGGCGCGCGCTCCGGTCGCAGGATCGGGCGCCGTTCCGGCATGAACGGCCCGGGTGGCGAAGGCGAGAGCTGACGGATCAAAGGGAGGCATCGGGGCAGGTCCGGGCGGTCAGGCGGCGCGGCGCACGCAATCGTGCAGGGTCTGGACGAGGTCGGAAGGAGCATAGGGTTTGGGGATGAAGCGCGCGCCCTCCGGCATGTCGTTGGGGCCGGGCGTTCCCATCCCGGACACGACGAGCACGGGGATCCGGGGCCAGCGCTTGGCGACCAGACGGGCGAGCGCCAGACCGTCGATGGAGCCGAGCGGCATGTCGACATCGGTCATCAGCGCATCCACCTCCTGGGCACTCTCCAGCACCTGCAACGCCTTGTCGGCGTGAGGCGCCTCGACGACCTGGAATCCGGCGTCCGAGAGGGTGTCGGCAGCCTCCATCAGCAGCAGCCCGTCATCCTCCACCAGGAGCACGACGGGCACCGTTCCGGTGTCGGGATCGGCATTGTCCGGGCAGGTCGGGTCCGGGCTGGATGTCATCGGCGGTAACGGCTGATGCGGCAGGTAGTTGCTGCCTAGGAGCAGGCACCGCCAGGGTCAAGCGTGGCTGGCTTCACGCGTTCGGCGGCCGGGTATTGACCGCCAGGCTCCCGCGCGAGGAGGCGCCGACCCGCAGGCCGGCGTGGATCCCCGCGGGGACAAGTCGCCCATCCGTCGCGCGCCGGCTCTCGGGAGCCATGCAGGAAGGACAGGGCCGTCGGGCATTCCCCGAGGGGCTGCGCGGCCGCGGGCGGTTCAGGAGGCCGGGCCGCCGCGCTCCGGGGAGGCCGCATCGCTGCGCAGCCCGTAGCTGGCGAACCCCTTCAGCACCTCGTCGATCTCCGCGCGCGACAGGATGACGGGCCCGCCTTCCAGCTGCAGGCTGTAGAAATACTGCTTGGCCAGCGCTTCGAGCTCGACGGCGCGCCACATCGCCTTCTCCAGGCTCTCGCCGATCGCGATGATGCCGTGGTTGGCGAGCAGGCAGGCCGTGCGGCCCTCCAGGGCCTTGAGCGCCTCGCGCGACAGGGCCTCGGTTCCATAGAGCGCGTAGCCGGAGCAGCGCACGTCGTGGCCGCCGAACGCCGCCACCATGTAGTGACAGGCCGGGATCGACCGGCGGGTGATGGCGATCGTCGTCGCGAAGGTCGGATGGGCGTGAACCACTGCCTGGGCGTCCGGGCGGCTGCGCAGGATGTCACGATGGAAGCGCCACTCGGTGGAGGGCTTGAGCGGTCCCTCCCAGGCCGTCCCATCGCCGTCGAGGGGCATCGCCGCGATCATCGCGGGCGTCATCCGGTCGTAGGGCGTGGCGCTCGGCGTCAGCAGCATCCGGTCGCCATGGCGGGCGGAGATGTTGCCGGCCGTGCCCTGGTTCAGGCCATTGCGGTTCATCTCCCGGCACAGCTCGACGATCGTCTCCCGCAGCCGGCACTCGCGCTCGTCCATGCTCTCCCCTCCCGAAAGAGCCGTGGCTTATCACGGGGCCGGCGACACGGTCACCCGGGCGTGGCCGCCGCGACACGCCGCAAGGCTTTTCCGATCTCGGTAGTGAAGTTGAGCTGGCTCATCGCACAGGATCCGGCATGGTCCTGGCGTGGACGGCGCCGGCCGAGACGATAGAGAGCCGGCTTTGTCATAGTATCGTCATTGAATGGGGCGGACGGATTCGTGTCTCTGCCGCCGCAGGGGCGTGAACATCCGATGAAACGCCGCGGCTGTCGTATGACGGCATGAAGTCGTCATGTTTCTGTTAAGGACACCCTCTACCGCTCGCTTCGCACGAGAGGGGAAATGCCGGGGAGATCGGGCGCCGTCTGGGAGCGCCCCGTGGCCCCGCATCCGCCCGCCCCGCGGCAGTCCCCTGTCCGATCCGGAGAGCCGAAGCGATGTCCTCCATGCCCAACAGCCGCGCCGCCACGGCGGGCGCCCTGCCGGAGCGCGATCTCGACACCGATGCGGTCGCGAAGGCCTATGGCCGCTGGGCGCCCGTCTACGACATGGTGTTCGGGCGGGTCTTCGCGCGCGGGCGCAGCCTCGCGATCGAAGCCGCCGAGCGGGTCGGCGGACGGGTGCTGGAGGTGGGCGTGGGCACCGGCATCTCGCTGCCCGCCTACCGCCGCTCGACCCGCCTGTTCGGCGTCGACATCTCCGAGCCGATGCTGGCGAAGGCCCGGGAGCGCGTCCGGGCCCTGCGCCTCCAGAACGTCGAAGGTCTCGCGGTGATGGATGCCGAGCACCTCGATTTCCCGGACGGCGCCTTCGACGTCATCGTCGCGCAATACGTGGTGACGGCGGTCCCGAACCCGGAAGCCGCCCTCGACGAGTTCGCGCGCGTGGTCCGGCCCGGCGGTGAGATCGTGATCACCACGCGCATCGGCGCGGAAGGCGGCCTGCGCGGCTTGTTGGAGAAGCTGTTCTCGCCGGTGGCCAACCGCCTCGGCTGGCGGACGGAATTCTCATGGGCCCGCTACGCGAGCTGGGCCGAGCGCTCCGGCACCGTGACGATCATCGAGCGCCGCCCGCTGCCGCCGCTCGGCCATTTCTGCCTCCTCCGCATGAGGAAGGCCGCTCGCTGACGGCCGCGTCCCGGCCCCGACGACAACCCCCCTGACAGGAGACAGATTTGATGAGCAGCTTTCTCGAAGCGCTGCGGATTCAGCGCTGGGACGACCACCGCTACTATCATCACAGCCGGATCAACCAAGCCCTCCACCTGGTGAGCGCGGTGAGCTTCCTCGTCGCCTATGCGCTCGCCTTCAAGGACCCGGCGATCGCCGCGCTGATCGGCTGGCTCGTGGCGATGACAAGCCGTCAGGCGGGCCACCTCTTCTTCGAGCCGAAGGGCTACGACGAGGTCAACCAAGCCACGCATGAATACAAGGAAGAGATCAAGGTCGGCTACAATCTCCAGCGCAAGATCGTGCTGCTGGCGATCTGGGCGCTCTCGCCGCTGCCCCTCTACTTCGACCCGACCTTCTTCGGCCTGTTCGATGCCTATCAGACGCCGGCCGACCTGATCCGCCATGTCGGCCTGATCTGGCTGGTGCTGGCGACCGGCGGTCTCCTGTTCCGCACCGTCCAGCTGTTCTTCGTGCGGGACGTGCAGACCGGCCTCGTCTGGGCCGCGAAGATCCTCACCGACCCCTTCCACGACATCAAGCTGTACCACAAGGCGCCGCTCTACCTGCTCCAGGGCGAGCTGATCGATCGCGGCATGGCGCACAAGCACCGCTGAACCGGCGCGTCACGCTGCCCCCTCTCCCTGACGGGAGAGGGGTGCCGCACGCCGGGATGATCCCTGGACCCGTCCGACCTCATAGGCCCGCCGCCCCGATGAACATGCATTGGTCGCTCCTTGCTCTCGCTCCTTTCGGTGCGGCGGCCGCGGCCGGCGCGGCCGTCAGGCTCCGTCGCCGCCTCCAGCTCTCGCGCGCCAAGCATCGCTCGCTCACCGGCCATTCACGGATGGCCCGGCGCGTCGCCGGGCTGATCCCGTTCTACGAATACGGACCGGACCGCTAC
This sequence comes from Methylobacterium nodulans ORS 2060, assembly GCF_000022085.1. Classification (NCBI taxonomy): domain Bacteria; kingdom Pseudomonadati; phylum Pseudomonadota; class Alphaproteobacteria; order Hyphomicrobiales; family Methylobacteriaceae; genus Methylobacterium; species Methylobacterium nodulans. The sequence goes on along the minus strand of NC_011894.1, from coordinate 4,890,808 downwards.
TTCCGCGCGGACGGCGCCCCCGAGGCGGTCGCCGCCCGGCGCCGCGCCGGGTTCGAGCGCCTCGCCGGGCTCTACCGCGAGCGCTTCGCCGAGACCCGGCGCCTCACCGCCGCGGTGCGGGACGGGCTCTCCGACCTGCAATTCACCAGCCTCTACCGGGTGCCCTTCCAGTTCGCCCGCCTGGCGCGCGAGCATCTCGGCGCCGGCGCCTTCCTGCGGGCCTCGGCAGGCGTCACGGTCACGGATCTCGACGGCAACGTCTTCTACGACGTCGCGGGATCCTACGGGGTCAACCTGTTCGGATACGACGCCTACAAGGGCTTTCTGGAGCGCGGTGCCGAGACGGTCCGCGAGTTCGGGCCGGTGCTCGGCGCCTACCACCCGGTCGTGGCGCGCAACGTGGAGCGCCTGCGCGCGGTCTCCGGCCTCGACGAGGTGTCGTTCCACATGTCGGGCACCGAGGCGGTGATGCAGGCGGTGCGCCTCGCCCGCTACCACACGCGCCGCTCCCATCTCGTGCGCTTCTGCGGCGCCTATCACGGCTGGTGGGGCGACGTGCAGCCCGGCATCGGCAATCCGCTGCCGGCGCGCGACACCTACACGCTGTCGGACATGTCGGAGGCGACGCTCCAGGTCCTGCGCAGCCGCCGGGACATCGCCTGCATTCTCGTCAACCCGCTCCAGGCGCTGCACCCGAATGCCGGTGCTCCGGCCGATTCCGCCCTCGTCGACAGCGCCCGCAGCGCCGGCTTCGACCGCGCCGCGACCACGGCCTGGCTGCGCCGGCTCCGGGAGGTCTGCACGGAGCACGGCATCGTGCTGATCTTCGATGAGGTCTTCGTCGGCTTCCGCCTCGCGCCGGGCGGGGCGCAGGAGTATTTCGGCGTGACGGCCGACATGGTGACCTACGGCAAGACCGTCGGCGGCGGGCTGCCGATCGGCGTGCTGTGCGGCCGGCGCGACCTGATGCGGCGCTACCGCGACGACCGCCCGGTCGACATCTGCTTCGCCCGCGGGACCTTCAACTCGCACCCCTACGTGATGGGCGCGATGGAGGCCTTCTTCGCGCATCTGGAGCGCCCCGAGACGAAGGCGCTCTACGAGGGGCTCGATGCGCGCTGGCGCGCCCGGGCGGAGGACCTCAACCGCCGGCTCGCGGCCGAGGGCCTGCCGGTCCGCATCGCCGGGCTGTCGACGATCTGGACCGTCCTCTATACGCGCCCGTCGCGATACAATTGGATGCTGCAATACTACTTGCGCGCGGAAGGGCTCGCCCTGTCCTGGGTCGGCACCGGCCGGCTGATCTTCAGCCTCAACTACACGGATGCGGATTTCGCCGCCGTGGCGGAGCGCTTCGTGGCGGCCGCGCGGACCATGGAGGCGGATGGCTGGTGGCACCCGCTGCCTCAGACCGACCGTCAGATCCGCCGCGGCGTGCTGAAGGAACTTTTCGCGGTGCGCCGGGCCGAATGGTTCGGGCGGCGGGCGCCGCGCCCGGACAGGGAACTGTCCGACGCGCCTCTGGGCGCCTAATACGGCATCCGATTGATCCGTTCGGAGACAGGCGGGCGCGGGAACCCCTCTCCCGTGCGGGAGAGGGGTTCCCCGCGCCCTCTTGTCTCCAAACGGATCAACCGGAAGCCGTATGACGCAACCTCGGCTTTCGCCCCCTCACCGGTCCGGACGGAGCGCCGGATCCCACCCCAGACGGACACGCTCCGGGAACCGTATCGCGGGATGACGACACTCCGGTCCGCCCTTGCCCGTATCGCCGCGCAGGAAGACCTCAACTTCCTGCTCACGAACCGCATCCCCCGCCGCCTCGCCACTCGGTTCATCGGCTGGTTCAGCCGGATCGAGAACCCGCTCGTGCGCGATGTCTCCATCGGGATCTGGCGCCTGTTCTCCGATCTCGACCTGTCGGAGGCGAAGACGACGCGGTTCCGCAGCATGCACGATTGCTTCATCCGCGAGCTCAAGGACGGCGCCCGGCCGATCGCGGCGGACCCGTCGGTGCTGGTGAGCCCCTGCGATGCGATCGTCGGTGCGAACGGCCGCATCGAGGGCACGCGGGTGTTCCAGGTGAAGGGCTTCCCCTACAGCCTCGCCGACCTCGTTCCGGATGCCGCCACGGTCGCGCAGTTCCGCGACGGGAGCTACGTCACGCTCCGGCTCACGGCCGGGATGTATCACCGCTTCCACGCGCCGCACGACTGCCGCGTGGAATCCGTGACCTATATCGCGGGCGATACCTGGAACGTGAACCCGATCGCCCTGAAGCGGATCGAGGCCCTGTTCTGCAAGAACGAGCGCGCGGTCGTCCGCACGCGGCTTGCCGCGACCGGACATGCGGTGGCACTCGTCCCGGTCGCCGCGATCCTGGTCGCGAGCCTGCGCTTCCGCTTCCTCGACATCGGGCTCGATCTGCGCCTGAAGGGGCCGTGCACCCTCCCCTGCGATGCGGCCCTGGCGAAGGGTCAGGAGATGGGCTGGTTCCAGCACGGCTCCACCATCATCGTGCTGGCCCCGAAAGGGTTCTCGCTCTGCGACACGGTCCGGGAGGGACACCGCATCCGCTTGGGCGAGCCGCTGATGCGGCTGCCGGACCTATAGGGCGGCGACGAGCGCGCGGGCCTTGGCGGCGACCGCGTCGGGCGTGTCGCCCGCCTTGTAGAGGGAGGAGCCGCACCCATACCCGGCCGCGCCCGCCGCCCGCCACGCGGCGAGATTGCCCGCATCGACGCCGCCGACCGGCAGGAGCGGCACCTCGCCGGGCAGGACCGCCCGCAAGGCCCGCAGCGTCGCCGGCCCGCCGGCCTCTGCGGGAAACAGCTTGAGCGCGTCGGCACCCGCATCGATGAGCGCGAAAGCCTCGGCCGGGGTGAAGAAGCCCGGCATCGTGACCATGCCGCGCGCCTTGGCCGCGCGCACGAGATCGGGCGCCGCGTGGGGCGTGACCAGGAGGCGCCCGCCCGCCTCCGCCACGGCCGTCACCTCCTCGGTCCGCCGGATCGTCCCGGCGCCGATCAGCGCGCGATCGCCGAAGCGGGCGGCGAGCCGTCCCACGCTGGCGATCGGATCGGGCGAGTTGAGCGGCACCTCGATGATCACGATACCGGCCGCCACCAGCACCTCGGCCACGGCCTCGACCTCGTCCGGCCGCACGCCGCGCAGGATCGCCACCAGAGGGCAGCGCCCGAGCCAGTCCATCACGCCCATGCTCACGCCCATGCGAGTCCCTCCCCGATCAGGGCCAATCCGCGCGCCGCCGCGTCCGCATCGCCGGAGCGGGCCGCGCCGCCGCGGGCCGCGATCGCCCGTGCATAGAGCGTCATCAGCGGGCCTGCGCCGATGAGGTCGACCGTGCCGCCCCCGGGCGGCAGGTTCTCGCGCACGTCGTGCCCGATCAGCAGCCCCGACAGATAGCTCGCTCCCTCCGCCGGAGAGAGACGCCCGAACAGGCCGAGCGCACGCGTGCCGAACAGGTGATGCAGGAGTCCGCCGGCATCCTGCGCCCGCCGAACGCCGGCATCGAATGCCTCCCCGGGGACAGGCTCACCCTCCATCATGCGGCCGAGGATGGTGTGTCCGCGCAGGGCCGCATAGGCCTCGCCGGTCAGGCCGGTGGTGAATCCGCAGATGCGTCCGTCGCGCACCCGCACCCATTTGCTGTGGCTGCCGGGAAGGCAGAGCAGGCCCTCGCGGCGACCGGCGAGCGCGCCGAAGACCTGCACCTCCTCGCCGCGCATCACTTCGGGGATCCCGGCCTCGTCGGCGGCACTCAGCCCGGGAACGATCCGCACCGTCACGCCGGGCTCGAAGGGCACCGTCTCCAGCCCGGCCCGGAGATCGTCGATCCCCGCGGGACAGGGCCGATAGGCCACCTCCCGCCAGCCCTGCCGGCTGCCCACCATGCCGGAGAGCAGCACGCGCCGCTCGCCCGCATCGATCCAGTCGCCGACGAGCGCGCGCAGGGCCGCGGCGAAGGTCATCGGCGGGACATGCAGGATGCCGCTCCCCGTCTCCCGGCTTTCCCGGATCGCCCCCGCCGGATCGAGCCGGTAGGCCCGGGCGCTGCTCGTTCCCCAATCGATCGCGATCATGACCCGAACCCTGCCCGGCCGGGATCCACGACGCAATGGGGCATCGGCCCGGATCGGGCGACCTGCCTGCTCCGGCCGGCAAGGCCCATGATGCGCCCGATCGAGCGACCCGCAGGAGATCGCGGCCGCCACCCGCAGCGCGCATGAGCGGCTCGTCGACAATCCGCCCTGGCTGTGTATCGTTCACGAACTCGATGCGCGGGCAATGTTGCCCAAGGTGAAGGGCTTCGTGTCGCCCCAGTCCTGGTTCGTCGACCTCACCCTTCTCAGCCTGCAAGAGCGCGGGACCGCCCCTCGATGACCGACTTTCTTCCGACGGAGACCGATCCCACCCTCATGTCCGCCGCGAGCCTCGCGCGGGCGATCGCCGCGCGGCGCCTTTCGCCGGTCGCTGCGGTGGATGCATTCCTGTCGCGCATCGCGCGCCTGGACCCGGCCCTGCACGCCTTCGTGGAGGTTTACGGCCCGGATGCGCGTCTCGCCGCGGAGGGGGCCGACCGGGCGATCCGCTCGGGTCATGCCGTGGGGCCGCTCCACGGCGTGCCGGTGGCGGTCAAGGATCTCATCGACATTGAGGGCCGGATCACCACCGGCGGGTCGATGACGATGCGCAACCGGCGCGCCACCGCGACCGCCACGATCGTCAGGCGCCTGATCGCACAAGGCATGATCCTGCTCGGCAAGACCCATACGGTGGAGTTCGCCTTCGGCGGCTGGGGCACCAACCAGCGGATGGGAACGCCGCGCAACCCCTGGGATCCGGCTCATCCGCGCACGCCGGGCGGGTCGAGCAGCGGCTCGGGCGTGGCGGTGGCGAGCCGGCTGGCTCCCTGGGCGATCGGCACCGACACGGGCGGCTCGGTTCGCCTGCCGGCCTCGTTCTGCGGCATCACCGGCCTCAAGGTGACGGTGGGGCGGGTCAGCACCCACGGCGTGCTGCCCCTCTCCACCACCCTCGACACGCCCGGCCCGATGGCGCGCAGCGTCGAGGACGTGGCGCTCCTGTTCAACGTCATCCAGGGTCCGGATCCGCTGGACCCTATCACCCGCGGCATCGCGCCGGTCGACCCGATGCCCGTTCTGGAGCGCGGCGTGCGCGGCCTGAGGCTCGGGCGGATGCCCGCGGCAGAGCGCGAGGGCTGCGCCGCCGACGTGCTGGCGGCCTATGACCGCGCCCTCGAGCTGCTCGACCGCGCGGGCGCCGAGATCGTCGATATCCAGCTGCCCTTCCGTTTCGTGGATTTCGTCAACGCCGCGGCGATCCTCCAGGCCGAAGCCTATTTCCACAACGGTGCGATCGCCGAGGACTTCGCCGCTCCGCTCGACGAGGACGTGCGCGCCCGGATCCTCTCCGGCGCTGCGGTCTCGGCCCGCGACTACCTGCGCACGCGACGCCTGCAGCAGGACATGAGACGGGCCTTCGACCGGGCCATGTCCGGACTCGACGCGCTCCTGACGCCGACCACCGAGACGGCGGCGATCCGCCTCGACGCGGTGGATCAGGCGGTGATGCCCTCGCGCTTCACGCGATTCGGAAATTTCCTGGAACTCTGCGCCCTCGCCCTGCCGAACGGCTTCTCGGCGGAGGGGTTGCCGCTCTCCCTGCAGGTCGTCTGCCGCGGCGGCGACGAGCCGATGGCGCTGCGGATCGGGCAGGCCTACCAGCAGGCGACGGACTGGCACACGCGCCTGCCGCCGGTGTGAGGGCCGGCTCCGCGCGGGGGCCTGGAGCAGGATCCGTTCATGGTGGAACGGATCTGCTCCAGGCTTTTGATTGTGCCGCATTGTCTGCGACGAACCGGCATCCACTTCGTCGGAAAATGCTCTCGCCGCGAGCCTCCTCAGCGGCCTGCGGCGCTCGCCGCCGCACGCTCGGCCTTCACGTTGGCGGCCTCCTGCGCGGCATCCGCCGCCCGGGCGGCGCGGGCCCGCGCCTCGCAGCACGCCCGCAGCGAATCGAGCTCCTCCTCGGTCAGATGCTCGATGCCGATATAGACGTTCTGCGCTGCGCTCGCGCGGATCAGCTCGTCGAGCTTGGCCTGAATCGCCGCGCCGTCCCGGTTCTGGGTGTTCTGGATCAGGAACACCATCAGGAAGGTGATGATCGTGGTGCCGGTGTTGATGATGAGCTGCCACGTATCCGAGTAGTGGAAAAATGGGCCGCTCACGGCCCAGAGCACGATGACGATCAGGCTCAGCGCGAAGGTCGCGGGCTTTCCGGCCGCCCGGGCAACCGACGCGGCGAAATCCGAGAAGCTGCGACCGGGTGCCATCCGAGGCTCCTCTCTGAGGCGGGATTGCAGCACCCGCTCGCCCTCTCACAATCACTCACCTGAGCGGTGGTTCCGGGCCCTTGACGGCGCGCGCGCGCGGGCGCAGGGAGCGGGCCGCTCGCGGTCGCTCCGGCGCTGCGACCCCCATCTCGGGACACCCACCCCCCATGCCGAGCGACAGTCACAGTCGACCGCCCGTGCCGTTCCCCGCCGTCGATTGACCGCTCGCGCCTGAGCGGCTCACCGCGACCGGCCGGGAACGGCAGGTCGACAGGAAGGTGAGCCATGATCGAGACCCTGCCCCTCGACGCGATGGTCGATCCGGCCGCGCTGGCGGCGCGCCTCGCCGACGAGAGCGCCGCCGACATCGTGGAATCCCTGAACGAGGAGGCGCCCGAGGTCGCGGCGGCCATCCTGCTGAGTCTGCCCTCCGAGCGGGCGATCGAGGTGCTGGACCAGCCCGAACTCGCCTGCGCCGCGGACATCATCGAGATGCTGCCGCGCGACCGCGTGGCCTCGTATCTCTCGGGCATGTCGGCCGACCGGGTCACCGACCTGTTCAAGGAGATCGAGGAGCCGGGCCGCTCCGACCTCCGCGCGCGCCTCGACGCGGAGACCCGCGGCGCCGTCGACCGGCTCATCGCCTATCCGGAGGAGAGCGTCGGCTCGATCATGACGACCGAGTTCGTCGCCGTGCCGGCGACCTGGACGGTGCGGCAGACGCTGGATCACATCCGCGTCGTCGAGCGCACGCGCGAGACCGTCTACTCGATCTTCGTCCTCGATCCCCGCACGCGCGCCCTCACCAAGGCCGTGCCCCTGCGCCGCCTGCTGTCGGGAGATCCCGGCGATTCCATCCTCTCGGTGGCGCCCACCCGCCGTCCGGTGGTGCTGACGGCGGATGCGAGCCGCGACGAGGCGGCGCGGCTGATCTCGAAATACGACCTCCTGGCGATCCCGGTCGTCGACGAGGCGAACCACGTCATCGGCATCGTCACCGTCGACGACGTGATCGACGCCATGATCGAGCGCCAGACCGAGCAGGTGCAGCGCTTCGGCGGCATGGAGGCTCTCGACGAACCCTACATGGACATCGGGTTCTGGCAGATGATCCGCAAGCGCGCCGGTTGGCTCTGCGTGCTGTTCCTGTCCGAGATGCTCACCGCGAGCGCCATGCAGGGCTTCGAGGGGGAACTCGAGCGGGCGATCGTGCTGACGCTGTTCATCCCGCTGATCATGAGCTCGGGCGGGAATTCCGGCTCGCAGGCGACCTCGCTGCTCATCCGGGCGCTCGCCCTGCATCAGGTGCAGCTGCGCGACTGGTGGCGGGTGGCCCTGCGCGAGGTCCCGGCCGGGATCACGCTCGGCGCGATCCTCGGCTTCATCGGCATCGTGCGGATCGTGGTCTGGCAGAAGACGGGCCTCTACGATTACGGCGAACACTGGATGCTCGTCGCCGCGACGGTCGGCACCGCGCTGATCGGCATCGTGCTGTTCGGCTCGCTCGCCGGCTCGATGCTGCCCTTCCTCCTCCAGCGCCTGGGCTTCGACCCGGCCACGGCCTCCGCGCCCTTCGTGGCGACACTCGTCGACGTGTCGGGGCTGGTGATCTACTTCACGGTGGCGCTGGTCATCCTGAAGGGCACGCTGCTCTGAGGGCCTGCGGGGCCGGGCACGGGGCGGTCGTCTCCCGGATGATCCATTCGACGACAAGAGGGCGCGGGATCCCCTCTCCCGTGCGGGTGTATAGACCGGAGACAAGGGTTACAGGTGTTCGGAGACATGGGTGACACAATGGCCAAGAGCAATCGATGCGGGAGCGTGTCGTGCCTTGGCAAGAGGTGTCAGTCATAGACAACCGCGCCGAGTTCGTGGGTCTGGCCCAGCAGGAGGCGGCGAACGTGGCGGCGCTGTGCCGCCGCTTCGGGATCAGCCGCAAGACTGGCTACAAGTGGCTGGGCCGGGCGCGGAGTGGCGCGGGCTTGGACGACCGCTCGCGGCGCCCGCACGCCAGCCCGGCCCGCACGTCCCCCGAGATGGAGGAGGCGGTGCTGGAACTGCGCACGGCTCATCCGAGTTGGGGTGGGCGCAAGCTGCGCCGACGGCTGCAGGATCAGGGCCAGGAGGTGGTCCCGGCCGCCTCGACGATCACCGCCGTGCTGGCGCGCCACGCCCGGCTGGGCCAACCCGATGCCCCCAGCATCCCGTTCACCCGCTTCGAGCACCCCCGGCCCAACGCTCTCTGGCAGATGGACTTCAAGGGCCACTTCGCCCATGCCGGCGGCCGCTGCCACCCTCTCACCGTGCTGGACGACCACAGCCGCTACGCGCTCTGCCTGGCGGCCTGTGCCGACGAGGTCACCGCGACCGTGCAGGGGCAGCTGAGTGCCACGTTCCGGCGCTACGGCCTGCCCGAGCGGATCAACCTGGACAACGGCAGCCCCTGGGGCAACGGACCGGGCCAGCGCTACACGCCTCTCACCGTGTGGCTGCTGCGGCTGGGCATCCACATCAGCCACAGCCGGCCCTACCATCCGCAGACCAACGGCAAGGACGAGCGCTTCCATCGCACCCTCAAGCGCGACGTGCTGCATGGCGCGTTCTACGCCAGCCTGGCGGCCTGCCAGCGGGCGTTCGATCGCTTCCGGCTGATCTACAATTGCTCATCAGAACGCACATCTCGCTATGCTGTTGATGCGAAGAGGCTTTGCTGCGCCGGATCCGGTACCGCGGGGTGTTTGCTGCGGTTCAGCGTCCCCTGCGCGAGGGCCCGGGCGGCCGGGCTGTCGAGAGCGGCTCGGCTGAACACCCAGGGTCCGTCTGCGAGAGGATGCACCGCATCGACCTCGCCCCGTTCCGCCGCCAGACGAAGCGTGCGCGCGGCCACCCCGACGAGGGCGGCTGCCTGGCTCAGGTTCAGCCAGGGCTCCTCTCCCTCTGCGCCCGCGCGGAACACCGGAATGCGGTAGTGCGAGCGCAGCGCCGTGACGCGCTCGCGCGTGAAGCGGTTGCCGTGCCCTGTCCTCACGCCGTTGCGATTGAGCACGCCCGCGATCACGTCGTCACGCGCGATCAGCGCCAGCGCGCGCACGGCCTCAACCACGTCGGCGGGCGTGCTGGTGCGCTGGCCGCGCCGGCGGCGTGGCAGGCGGTGCTCGGTGTGGGCGCCGCCCACCCAGTGCAGCGTCAGCACGATCTCGGCCCGCGCCTCGTCGAGGTCAGCAACGGCCTCGTGGAGGACAGTGCGCACGATCCGCTTCTTGAGCCGGGCATCCGTTGTCGGTGCCGACCAGATACCGCGCAGGTCCGCGGCCAGCGTCTCGAGCGCCGCAGGAGCGAGGGCGGGCCGCGGAGTGGCCGCTTCGTGCTCGGCGATGCGCGCCTCGCAAGCGCCCACTCGGGCCAGAGCCCGGTTCCAACGCGCCTCGAGTTCGCCGGTCACCAGGCGGTTCTCGGGATCAGCGGCATCGTACTGCCGGAAGGCGCGGTCGGCCGCGAAGCGTGCCGCCTCCAGGTCGCGCACCATGGCCGCGCGGGCCTCGTCGCGCCGCGTGTTCGCCTGTGCCTCGGCCGCTCGCGCCGCCTCAACCGCGGCCGGCTGCACGACAGACAGGAGCGCTGACTCCACCACGTCGTCGACGCGCAGGCCCCCAAAGGCGATGCAGTTCGGCTCGCCGTAGTCGATCCGCCCGCGCACGCAGGCGTAGCGCGGGATCTGTCCCTTGGCCCCCGTGTACTGCACGTTCAGCTTGCGCCCGCAGCGGCCGCAGCCCCGAGAGCAGCGCCGCGCCGAGCTTGGGCGCGCCGCGGGAACTTGCCGGGACGTTCTCGCTCACCATCGCCCGGATCGCCTCCGCCCGCTCCCACGCCACGTAACCTTCATGCGCGCCAGGCTTCAACGCCAGCCATTCCGAACGAGGCGTGCGCCGCGCCCGCGCCTTGGCTCCGGCCGCGTCGTAGCTGGCGGTGACGCGGCTGCGACCGTAGGCGTAGGCGCCGCCATAGGCGGGATTGGCAATGAACGCGCGAAGCGTCGAGTAGCGGGGGCGGCGCCAGACGACCGGACCGGCGTTGACGCGGGTCGGCAGATCGAGCCCGTGCTCCAGGAACCAGAGCAGCGCCTGACGCACGCTGCCGAGTTCGGCCACCTTGTCGATGGCAAGCCGGATCGCCGCCTGCACGCGCCGATCAGGATCCATCTCGAGCCGGGCTCCGACCTTGATGAAGCCCACGGGGGCCGCGACCACGAGCTCGCCGCGGTGGGCCTTCTCGTAGCGCGCCGCCAGCGAGCGCTGGCGCAGAAGGTCGAGCTCGTACTCGTTGAGGCTGCCCTTGAGCCCCAGGAGCAGGCGGTCGTTGCCGAGGCGAGGCGCGTAGATCGTCTCCTGATCAACAAGCAGGGTATCGACGACGCGGCACATCTCCACGAGCTGCTGCCAGTCGCGGCTGTTGCGGGCAAAGCGCGAGACCTCACGGGCGGCGACCGCGCCGACCTTGCCCAGGCACACCTCGGCGACCATGCGCTCGAAGCCGGCGCGGGGCGTCCCGCCGGCGGCCGAGCAGCCGAGGTCCTCGTCGATCACCTCGATCTCAGCAAAGCCGAGCCCCGCAAGCCGCTCGCGCATGGCGTACTGCAGCGCCTGGCTCTCACGGTTGTGCTGGACCTGATGCGCCGAGGACTGGCGGACGTAGAGCACGGCTTTGCGGGCCCGGTGCTGCGGGCCGATCTTCTCAGCGCTCATCGGGGCTGCCTCCGGCTCGGGCGCCCGGCTGCGGATCGGCGCCGCGGGCGTGCGCGACGAGCAGGTGGGTCAGGAGACGGGTGAGGGTCTGCTGGGTCGCCTCCGGCAGGTCGCCTCAGGCCGGCGGCGCTGTCGGGGTCGATGGCCCGCTCGTTAAACCGAGTTCGAGTTGCGGGTCCGACCGGCGCGGTCGGCGCGGAGGATGAGGCATGACGATCTCCCGGGGACTCGGGCGATGCTAGCCGGGCTCGGCTCGGGGCGCGGTGCTGGCCGCCCGTCGCAGCGGCGAGGAGGGCGTGCAAGCTCATCAGCGCGGACATGGCCGCGACCGGCTGCGCCGTCGCCTGCATCGTGCGGCACGCAACGGGATCGAGCATCCAGACCGGGAGTTCCTGAGGGCGGACGATGGGCGCGTCCGCGAGCGAGCAGCGCGCCGCCGCGCCGGTCGTGCGCTCGATCACCTCGTGGACGCAGACGGCGCGCCCGGCCCACGGGTGCCACGCGTAGACCACGACGACCTCGTCGCCCGCGCCGGTACTATGGGTCTTGTGGTGAGAGGTTGTACAACAGCGAGCGCCCGCACGAGGCCTTAGGCTTGGCGGTGCCGGCCAGCCGCTACCAGATCAGCCGGCGCGCTTATCCGGCCGAGCTGCCGGCGATCGAGTACGATCCGACCGATCAGGTGCGGCGCGTGCAGCGGGACGGCTGGATCAGCGTGCGCGGCCAGCTCGTGCGAGTGCCCAAGGCGTTCGTCGGCCAGCCGCTGGCCCTGCGGCCCACTCAGACCGATGGTCGGGTCGACCTTGTGTTCATCACCCACAGGGTGGGGCAGATCGACCTGACACAGCCAACACTCAGGGTGCAACCTGTCACCCATGTCTCCGAACACCTGTAACCCTTGTCTCCGGTCCGTACAGCGGGAGAGGGGTAGGGGTGAGGGTCCCGGACCGTGCCGCCATGAATCACTGAGCGTGGTGCTGGCAGCGGGACGGTTCAGGATACTTGCTGAAGCCTGAGGTCCCTCACCCCTGCCCCTCTCCCGCACGGGAGAGGGGTTCCCCGCGCGCACTCGTCTCGAAAAGATCAACCGGAAGCCGGATTACGCGCAGCCTTGTATCTCTGAGTTGCCCGCTGGAGCGATGCCAGCGAGGCTACAAGGTGAGGGTCAGCCCGCGTTCGCCTTGGGCTTGCAAGCCCGCGACAGAGCATGGTGCGGCCCTCACCTTCACAGTCCCGAACCCGGACAGCCGCTCGGGCCCGAGCCCGCATTTGCAAGGTAGGGTCATGGACGAACACCGCACCATCTTCGTCGGCATCGACGTATCCAAGGACCGCCTCGACGTTCATCTGAGACCCTCGGACGAGGCGTTGCATGTCCCACGGGACGCGAAAGGGCTGGATACCCTCGCTCGCCGTCTTGGCCGCCTCCCTGTCGCTCTCGTCGTCCTTGAAGCCACAGGCGGCTTCGAGGCGAGCGTGGCTGCAGCGTTGGCAGCGGTCGGGCTGCCGCTCTGCATCGTCAACCCACGCCAGATCCGCGATTTCGCCAGAGCCATGGGTCGTCTGGCGAAGACCGACACGCTCGACGCTGAGGTCATTGCCCTCTTCGCTGAACGCATCAGACCACCGGCCAGGCCCCTGCCGGAGCCGGAGAGAAGCCATTTTGCCGAGCTTGTGAGCCGGCGGCGGCAGATCATCGGGATGATCGGTATGGAGACGAACCGTCGCGATCAAGCCGTGGACAAGCAACTGATCCGGCGAGTCGACCGGCACATCGCCTTCTTGGAGCGGGAGCTCGTGGAGCTCGACCGCGACATCGACCGAGCCATCAAGGCCTCTCCGGTCTGGTGCGAGACCGAGGCGTTGCTCAAGTCCGTCCCCGGGATCGGTGACGTCACCGCGCGCACGCTTCTGGCTCAGTTGCCTGAGCTCGGCACCATTGGCCGCCACCAGCTTGCAGCACTCGTCGGCATCGCTCCGATCAACCGCGACTCGGGCCTGATGCGAGGCCGCCGGTCCATCGCGGGCGGGCGAACGTCAGTGCGGGGCGTGCTGTACATGGCCGCTCTGACCGCGATCCGGCGAGGCTCTCCCTTCCGGCCCTTTTATGAGCGGCTCACTCAGCGCGGTCGGCCGAGGAAGGTCGCCCTCGTGGCCGTAATGCGAAAGCTCCTGGTGACGCTCAACGCCATCGTCCGCGAACGCACGCCCTGGCGGCCACTCGCCGCTTGACCTTCAACACAGCCGCTCTGTCGCGCGGCCCCTCGGGCAACCTCCGTCGGGCCCTTGCCGGGCGGAGACCTACCCGGCGAGCGCCTGATCCAGGTCGGCGATGAGGTCCGCCGGATCCTCGATCCCGATCGACAGCCGCACGACCTCCGGGCCCGCGCCGGCCCGCACCTTCTGCTCGTCGGTGAGCTGCCGGTGCGTGGTCGAGGCCGGGTGGATCACCAGGGAGCGCGTGTCGCCGATATTGGCGAGGTGCGAGAACAGCTTCAGGTTCGAGACGAGCTTCACGCCGGCCTCGTAGCCGCCCTTGAGGCCGAAGGTGAACACGGCCCCCGCCCCGAGCGGGCAATAGCGCTTGTGGAGGGCGTGATAGCGGTCGGTCTCCAGGCCCGGATAGCTCACCCAGGACACCTCCGGGTGACGCTCCAGGTGCTGGGCGACCACGCGGGCATTGTCCGAGTGGCGCTGCATGCGCAGCGGCAGCGTCTCGATGCCGTTCAGGATCAGGAACGCGTTGAAGGGCGACAGCGCCGGGCCGAGATCGCGCAGGCCGAGGACGCGCACGGCGATCGCGAAGCCGAAATTCCCGAAGGTCTCGGACAGGACCATGCCGCCGTATTCGGGCCGCGGCTTCGAGAGCATCGGATAGCGGTCGTCGCCGGCCCAGGCGAAGGTGCCGCCGTCCACGATCAGGCCGCCGATCGAATTCCCGTGCCCGCCCAGGAACTTCGTGGCCGAATGCACGACGATGTCGGCGCCGTGCTCGAAGGGCCGGATCAGGTACGGGGTCGCCATCGTGTTGTCGACGATAAACGGGATGTTGTGCCGCTTGGCCACCGCCGCGATCGCCGCGAGGTCGGTGATGACGCCGCCCGGATTGGCGATCGATTCCACGAAGATCGCCTTGGTCCGCGGCGTGATCGCCGCCTCGAAGGAGGCCGGGTCGTCGGTGTCGGCCCAGGCCACGCTCCAGCCGAAGTTCTTGTAGGAGTGGTTGAACTGGTTGATGGAGCCGCCGTAGAGCTTGTTGGCCGCGATGAACTCGTCGCCCGGCTGCAGCAGGGCGTGCATCACCAGGAACTGGGCCGCGTGACCCGAGGCCACGGCGAGCGCCGCAGTGCCGCCTTCGAGCGCCGCCACCCGCTCCTCCAGCACCGCATTCGTCGGGTTGCCGATCCGGCTGTAGATGTTGCCGAAGGCCTGAAGCCCGAACAGCGAGGCGGCGTGGTCGACATCGTCGAAGACGAAGGAGGTCGTCTGGTAGATCGGCGTCGCGCGCGCGCCCGTGGCAGCGTCCGGCGCAGCCCCGGCATGGATCGCAAGGGTGTCGAAGCCGGGCAGGCGGTCGGTCATGAGGCGGCTCCTCGACGGGATTTTCCGTGCTCTCTAGAGGCTTCCGGGCGCTTCGGGAGCCACCCGGCAACCTCTAAGTCATTGATTGATCGGATGTCCGGACGGAGAACCGGGATCCACTTCTCCTGGACATCCTCTAGGACCCCGGCCCGGCGGGGGTCAAGGGTGGGCGGTGCCGGGGTCCGCTCTACTTCAGCCGCCGCCGGATCCGCGCGGCGAGGAGATCCCGCACGTCCCGGTAGGCGTCGAGCCGCTGCTCCCGGGAGCCCTGGACCAATGTCGGGTCCGGGGTCGGCCAATACTCGACCTCGGCCGCGAGCGTCCGGGTGAGCTCCAGGGCCGCGTGGTGGGCTTGCGGTGAGAGCGAGATGATCAGGTCGAAGTTGAGCCCCTCCCACTCCTCCAGCTCCTGGAGCGTCCGCGGCCGGTGCCGGTGGGCGTCGATGCCGATCTCATCGAGGGCCGCGATCATGAAGGGATCGACCGGCTCGCCCGAGCGCACCCCGGCCGACTGCACGTAGACGGACCGGCCGAAATAGTGGCGGGCCAGGGCCTCCGCGGCGGCCGACCGCACGGCGTTGAAGTTGCAGACGAACAGTACCGACTGCACCCGTCGTCCGGGCTTGCCGGCCGGGTTGCCCGGAGCCTCGGTCACGGGCCGCTCCCATCCGCGGCCACGCCAGCCATGGGATCTCAGCCCTTCCAGTGCAGGGCGAAGATCAGCGTGAACAGGCGCCTTGCCGTGTCGTGATCGATCTCGACCTTGCCTTCCAGTCGCAGCTTGAGCAGTTCGGACGCCTCGTTATGGACGCCGCGCCGGCCCATGTCGATCGCCTCGATCTGGCTCGGCGAGGCGGTGCGGATCGCCTTGAAGTAGCTGTCGCAGATCATCTCGTAGTCGCGGATGACGCGGCGGAACGGCGTCAGCGACAGGAGATGCGTCATCACGGGCTCGCCATCGGCGGTCGAGATCGCGAAGGCGAGCTTGTTCTCGACGAGGCCGAGCTTGAGGGCGTAGGGACCGCCGTCGTGGCTGGCGACCGCGAAGGTGTTGGCCTCCAGGATGTCGTAGATCGCGATGGCGCGCTCGTGCTCCTGGTCCGGGTTGCCGCGCCCGATCGAATCCTCGTCGAGCGTCACCGCGACGAGACGCCTGCGCGAATCGGGAGCGTCGCTCGACATTCTTTCATCCCCAGATGGTCGGCGTGCGCGGAACGGGCCGCGGCGTGGCGCTACCAGACGCGAGAGCGTGCGGCAGCGCAAGCCGGACCGTTGTGCAGGTCAAAGGTTGAGACGGATCGCCACCGAGCGGGCGTGGCCGTCGAGCCCTTCCGCTCGACCGAGCGCCACGGCGGCGGGGCCGAGGGCCCGCAGCGCTTCGGGGGAGCAGGACAGAAGCGAGGTCCGCTTCATGAAGTCGAGCACCCCGAGGCCCGAGGAGAACCGGGCCGAGCGCGCGGTCGGGAGCACGTGGTTGGGCCCGCCCACATAGTCGCCGATGGCTTCGGGGGTGTGCGCGCCGAGGAAGATCGCGCCGGCATTGCGCACCCGCGCGCTCAGCGCCTCCGCGTCCCGCGCCTCGATCTCCAGATGTTCCGGGGCGAGCCGGTCGACCAGCGGGATCGCGTCCGCAAGGCGCGCCACCCGGAGGATCGCCCCGTAATCCCGCCAGCTCGCCCGGGCGATCGCGACCCGCGGCAGGGTGGAGAGCTGCCCCTCGACGGCCACTGCCACGGCCGCCGCGAGAGTGTCGCTGTCGGTGATCAGGATCGCCTGCGCGGCCGGATCGTGCTCGGCCTGGGCGAGCAGGTCTGCGGCGACCCAGTCCGGATTGGCGCTGTCGTCGGCCAGGATCAGCACCTCGGAGGGGCCGGCGATCATGTCGATGCCGACCTGCCCGAACACCCGGCGCTTGGCCGCCGCCACGTAGGCGTTGCCGGGGCCGACGATCTTGGCGACGGGGGAGATGGTGGCCGTGCCGTAGGCGAGCGCGGCCACGGCCTGCGCGCCGCCGATGCGGAAGATCTCGTCGACGCCCGCGAGGCGGGCCGCGGCGAGCACCAGCGGGTTCGTGACCCCGCCCGGCATCGGCACCACCATGGCGAGCCGCTTCACGCCCGCGACCTTGGCGGGGATCGCGTTCATCAGCACGGAGGACGGATAGCTCGCGGTGCCGCCCGGAACGTAGAGGCCGACGGATTCGAGGGCCGTCCAGCGCCAGCCGAGGGTGACCCCGAGCGCGTCCGTCTCGCGGTGGTCGGCGGGCAGCTGCGCCCGGTGGTATGTCTCGATGCGCTCACGGGCGAGATGGAGCGCGTCGAGCGCCTCCCGGGGGGCCGCCGCCACGGCGGCATCCACCTCCTCGGGGGTGACCCGCAGCGCCGCGGCCGTGAACTCCGCTCCGTAGCCGTCGAAGCGGCGGGTATACGCGACGAGTGCCTCGTCGCCCCGCTCCACCACGGCGGCGATGATCCCCCGCACCGTCTCGTCGACGTCCTCCGCCACCTCCCGCTTGACGGAGAGGAGCCGGGCGAAGTCGGCGTCGAAGGCGGGATCGCGGGAATCGAGGCGCAGCATCAGGATGTCCGGGAGCGGGAACCGGTGTCGCGACCGCCCGATGGCAGAGAATCCGGAATCTGTCCAGGCGAAGCGGATTCCGGTTCTCCGGCCCCGGTGCTCCGTCCGGACCGCCAGCCCATCAAGGGTTTAGAGCCTCCCGGGGGCTTCGGAAAGCGCCTGCCCACGCGCAGGAGCGGGATCTCTTCGTCTGACCTCGCTCTCAGCAGGTTTCGGAAAGTGCCCGCGATTTTCCGGCAAGAACCTGCGATAGACCAAAAGCCTAGAGCCGGTCCCGACCTGACTGCATCGGGCCGGCGGCTCTCAAGCCTTTGATGTGACGCGCTCCCTTGCGCCGAACCGGCGTCCACTTCGGCGGGGAGCGCTCTAGCTGCCCGTGACGATGTGGGCCTGAAGCGCCGCCGCCGCTGCGGACAGCTCCTCGGACAGGATCTCGATGAACCGCGTGGCCGCGGGCGTGAGCGGGTTCTTGGGATGATGGATGATGACGAGCTGGCGGGTGATGCGCGGGGAGACGATCCGGTAGGCCCGCAGCGAGCCCGCGGCGAGCTGCCGGCTCACGGCGAGGCTGGGCAGGACCGTGAAGCGCGCCGAGCGCGCGACGAAATCGGCGATCGCGGACGGCAGGTCGAGCTCGATCTGCGGGTTGAGGGTGATGTCTTCCGCGCCGACCCGCCGGTCCAGTTCGAGGCGCAGGCCGTGCCGGGCCGAGGGCAGGACGAGGTCGAGGTCGACAAGGTCGCGCATGCGCACCGGGACCGGGATCGGCAGCGGCGTGTCGCTCCTGCCGACCACCACCATCTCCTCGTCGAGGAGGGGCTCCATCATCAGGCCGAGGCGGCGGTTCGGCTTGTTGATCACCGCGAGGTCGAGGCTGCCGTTGCCGACGCCCTCGATGAAGGTGCTGGAATAGCCGTCCGCCAGCGACAGCTCGACCTGCGGGTAGGCGGCGGAGAAGCGCGCGAGCACGCTCGGCACCACGCTCATCGAGAGCGACGACAGGATGCCCGCGGTGACACGGCCCGACACGCTCTGCGCGAGCCGTGCCATCGTGGCCCGGGCTTCGGCGAGGTCGCGCAGGATCGGCTGCACCAGCCGGTGCAGGACGCGGCCCGCCGCGGTCGGCACCATCGCCTTCGGCTGCCGGTCGAACAGGCGCTGGTCGAGTTCACGCTCGAGCTTGGCGATCTGCATGCTGAGCGCCGGCTGCACCACGTTCATCCGCTGTGCCGCGCGCGTCACGCTGCCCTCCTCGAACAGGGCGACGAAGTAGGAGATCTGGCGCAAATCCACGGACTGGGATCTCGGCTTCCAACAGCTCTCGGGGCCGGTATCCCCGTCCCGCGCGCGACGAACCGGCATCCCGCCGGCGGGATGCCGGTTCGTTCACAGGATCATACTGGCGCGGCGGCGGCAATTCAGAGTGGCTGATCGGCTCCATCAGCAATCATTATTTCTGTCGCCGGCTCCGGCGGCCTAACCAAACGGGGAAGACGGCGCCCGTAAGCGCCGCGACCGGGAGGATACGATGAGCGCGCCGACCCCAGCCCGATCCCTCCGCGACTGGCTCGCCCGCCTCGCCGAGAGCGGACGGCTCAGCGTGACGCGGCCCAACATCGGCCTGAAGCACGAGGCGGCCGCGGTGGCCAACCGCCTCGACGGGCGCAGCGCCAGCCTGTTTCCCCGCCCCGGCGGGCAGGACGGCACCATCGTCTCGGGCCTCGTCTCCAGCCGGGCCTGGATGGCCGAGGCGCTCGGGACGACCGAGGACCGCCTCGTGGCCCATTTCCAGCGCGCCTGCGCGGAGCCGCTCGCCTGGCGCGAGCAGGAGACCGGGCCGGCCCAGACGGTCGTGCACCGCGAGGGCATTGATCTCCTCCGGCTCCTGCCGGTGCCGACGCTCAACGAGCACGATAGCGGCCCCTACATCTCGGCCGGGCTGATGATCTCGCGCGATCCCGGGACCGGCGCGCAGAACGTCGCCATCCTGCGCTGCCAGATCAGCGGGCCGGACCGCATCGGCGTGCTCGTCCTGCCCCGCCACACCGACCATTTCTACCGCCGGGCCGAGGCTGCAGGCCGGGGCCTTGAGGTCGCGCTCGTGGTGGGCGTCGACCCGGCCTGCCTCCTCGCCTCCCAGGCGATCGTGCCGCTCGGCCAGGACGAGCTGGAGATCGCCGGCGCGCTCACGGGGGGCCCCCTCGACGTGGTGAAATGCCTGACGAACGAGGTGCGCGTGCCGGCCGAGGCGGAGATCGTGATCGAGGGGCGGATCCTGCCCGAGCTGCGCGAGCCGGAGGGGCCGTTCGGGGAGTTTCCGCAATATTACGGCGAGCGGGCCGAGCGCCACGTCATGCAGGTCGATGCCGTGACCCATCGCGAGCGGCCGATCTTCCACATGATCGTCGGTGGCGGCCTGGAGCACCTCCTGCTCGGGGCGATCCCGCGCGAGGCCACGATCCTGGCCACCCTCCGGCGCAGCTTCCCGAACGTCGAGGACGTCCATCTCTCGCTCGGCGGGGTCGGCCGCTACCACCTCTACGTGAAGCTGCGAAAGACCCAGGAGGGCGAGGCCAAGAACGTCCTGCTCGGCGCCTTTGCGGCGCATTACGACATCAAGCACGCGGTCGTGGTCGATACGGATGTCGACATCCACGATCCGAAGGAGGTCGAGTGGGCCGTCGCCACGCGCTTCCAGGCCGACCGCGACCTCGTGGTGGTCGCGCATGCGCAGGGTTCGAAGCTCGACCCCTCCACGCGCGAGGGCGTCGGCGCCAAGATGGGGCTCGACGCCACGGCGCCCCTCGATGCGCCGCCGATGAAGTTCAAGCGCATCGGCGTGCCGGGACAGGCCGAGGTCGATCTCTCGGCGGTGATCGTGCCGGACGCGGATTGGCGCGCCGCGGTGGGCGGCTGAACCGTCATGAGCGATCTGCCCTCGGCCGTCGACGTGCTGATCGTCGGCGGCGGCTCGGCCGGCTGCGTCATGGCCAACCGCCTCTCGGCCGATCCCGGCCGGCGCGTGCTGCTCGTCGAGGCGGGCCAGGATACGCCGCCCGGGCAGGTGCCGGCCGAGATCCTCGACAGCTACCCGATGCCGCTGTTCTTCGGCGATACCTATATCTGGCCGGGGCTCGACGCCGCCGTGACGCGCGGTGCGGACGGGCGGGTGCGGCGCCGGGCCTACGAGCAGGGCCGCGTGATGGGCGGCTCGTCGAGCATCAACGTCCAGGCTGCCAATCGCGGCCTCCCGCGCGACTACGATGCCTGGGCGGCGGCGGGCGCGGCCGGCTGGGCCTGGGAGGACGTCCTCCCGTATTTCCGCAGGCTCGAGACCGACCTCGACTGCGACGGCCCGCTGCACGGCCGGAACGGTCCCGTGCCGATCCGGCGCATCCTCGAACCGTCATGGCCGCCCTTCGCGCAGGCGGTGGCGCGGGCCTTCGACGCCACCGGCCTGCCCCGGCGTCTCGATCAGAACGGCGAGTTCGAGGACGGCATCTTCCCGCCTGCCTTCTCGAACCGGGACGACGCCCGGGTCTCGGCCGCCGCGGCCTATCTCGATGCCCGCACCCGGGCGCGACGGAACCTCGCCATTACGGCGCGGACCGAGGTGGCCGCCCTCGTGCTCGACGGGCGCCGCGTCGCGGGCGCCCTGCTGCGCCTTCCCGACGGGGGCCTGCAGCGGGTCGCGGCGCGGCGGGTCGTGGTCTGCGCGGGCGCGCTGCAATCGCCGGCCCTGCTCCTGCGGGCCGGGATCGGTCCGGCCGAGCACCTGCGCGCCTGCGGCATCACCGTGGTGGCCGACCGGCCCGGCGTCGGCGAGAACCTGCGCGATCACCCGGCGCTGACGATCGCGCAATACCTGCCCCGCCCCTTGCGGCTCCCGCTGAGCTACCGCCGGGCGAGCTTCGTCGCCCTGCGCTCATCCTCCGGCCTCCCCGGCTGCAGCGCCTCGGACATGTACCTCACCGCCTCCGCCCGCGGCGGCTGGCACGCGCTCGGCGCGAGCCTCGCCCTGTACTTCCTGTGGGTGAACCAGCCGCATTCGGTCGGGCGGCTGCGCCTGAACCCGGCCGATCCCTCCGGCTTACCGGATATCGATCTCGGCCTTCTCTCCGACCCGCGCGACCTCGACCGGCTGGCGGCTTCCCTGCGCGACCTGATCGGGCTTGCGGTCTCGCCCCACCTCAATCCCGACCCCGCGGCGATCTTTCCGGCGAGCTTCACCCCCGCGATCAAGCGGCTCAGCCGGGTCAACGCCCGCAACCGGCGCATCACCGCGCTGCTGGCGCGCCTCCTCGACGGCCCCGCCCCGCTGCGCCGGCTGATGCTGCGCCTCGTCTCCGGCGGCGTTGCGCTCGGCCGGATCGCGAGCGACGACGCGGCCCTGCGCGACTTCGTGCGCGACGCGGTCTTCGGCGTCTGGCACGCGAGCGGCACCTGCCGCATGGGGGATCCGGACGACGCGCGCGCGGTGGTGGACCCGAGCGGCCAAGTGATCGGCGTGGAGGGACTGACGGTCGCCGACGCCTCGGTGATGCCGAGCCTGCCGAGCGCCAACACCAACGTTCCGACGATCATGATCGCCGAGAAGATCGCCGATGCCCTCGCGTCGCCGCTGCGGGGCGACGATCCGACCTGACCTGCATCGGCCCCGGGAGCCGCGATCAGGGCTGCTCCTCGGCCAGCAGCTCCCGGTAGCGATCCGCGGAGCGGAGCACGGCAGCACGCCCGTCCCTCTCGATATGAAGGCCGAAGGCACCGTAGACGCGCTCGAAGCGCCGGCCGTCGAGCCGCGACGCGATCCGCGCCACGGTTCGGCCGGAGAGCGGAAACCGGTTCGGGTAGCTCCAGAGGAAGGACACGGTCCTGCGGTCCGCCCCGACCTGAAGGATGTCGCCGGCCATGAGCGCGCCCCGCCGGTCGGCGCCGGCCTGCCAATGCAGCACGGTCCCGCCGGGGAAATGGCCGCCGAGCCGGATCAGGGTCAGGCCCGTCCCGACGGCGCGTTCGTCCTCCTCCCAGAACAGGAGCCGGTGGTCGGGCCGCATCACCCATTCACGGTCGCGCGCGTGAAGATAGACGGGGGCGTCGAAGGCCGCCGCCCAGTCCTGCATGGTCGTGTAGTAGTGCGGGTGCGAGATCGCGATCGACGAAAGCCCGCCGAGCGCCCTGACGAGCGCGACGGTGGCGTCGTCGAGGAGCGCGAGGCAGTCCCAGAGCATGTTGCCGTGAGGCGTCCGGATGAGGAAGGCGCGCTGCCCGATGCCGAAGGACGGGACCGTCCTGATCTCGAACAGGTCCGGTTCGCGCTGCCGCCAGGCATTGCTGTGGGTGGCGGACAGGGCGTCGGGTGTCGTCCAGGACTGGCCGGTCGCCGGCACGTATTGCCGTTCCTCGTCGCAGATCGGGCAGCGCTCCGGCGGAATCGGCGCGTCGGGGAAGCTCGTCCCGCAGGTGACGCAGATCTGGATCGGCATCGAACCCTCCTGTCGATCACGGCGTGGTCGCCGCGGCGCCCTGGATCGATTGATCTATCGGGTGCACGCGATGTTCCGCCGGAAACGACCGAAGAGGCGATTTGTCGTGCCGATGATATCAACGGCCCGAGCTGCTGACGCAGCGGGGCCGTCGATCCATTGCGAAGTCAATGGGCGTGAGCGGCGGCGGCGCCGATGCCGGTCTCGGAGCGGACATACTGCGCCTCGAAGCTGTCGCGCTCCCGGCGCGCCCGGGCGCTGGCATCGAGCGACGACACCGCCCAGATCGCCAGGAAGGCCACGGGCATCGAGAACAGCGCCGGGTTGTCGTACGGAAACAGCGCCGTCGCAAACCCCAGCGTCGCCACCCACACCGCCTTCGACAGCACCACCATCACCACCGCGCTCACCAGCCCGATCAGCCCGCCCACCAGCGCCCCGGTCGTGGTCGTCCCCTTCCACAGGATCGACATCGCCAGAACCGGGAAGTTGCAGCTCGCCGCCACCGCGAAGGCCAGCCCCACCATGAAGGCCACGTTCTGGTTCTCGAACACGTAGCCCAGCCCGATCGCCACCAGCCCGATCGCCACCGCCGCCAGCTTCGACAGCCGCACCTCCTGCTGCTCCGAGGTCCGGCCCCGCGCCAGCACCTGCGCGTAGAGGTCGTGGCTCACCGCCGAGGCCCCCGCCAGCGTCAGGCCCGCCACCACCGCCAGGATGGTCGCAAACGCCACCGCCGAGATGAAGCCCAGAAACAGCGCCCCGCCGGTGGCGTTGGCCAGGTGGATCGCCGCCATGTTGGTCCCGCCGATCAGCCCCGCCACCCGGTCGTAGGCCCCCTCCGGCCCCGGCTTGAAGTAGCCCGGATCGCTCATCAGGAAGGTGATCGCCCCAAACCCGATGATGAAGGTCAGGATGTAGAAATAGGCGATCAGGCCGGTGGCGTAGAACACCGACTTGCGCGCCGCCCGCGCATCCGCCACCGTGAAGAACCGCATCAGGATGTGCGGCAGCCCGGCGGTGCCGAACATCAGCCCCAGGCCCAGCGAGAGGGCCGAGATCGGGTCGCTGACCAGCCCGCCCGGCGCCATGATGGCGTCGTGCTGGGGATGCTCCTGCACCGCGGCCGCAAACAGCGCCTCCGGGTTGAAGCCGTAGCGCCACAGCACCGCCGCCGCCATGAAGCTGGCCCCCGCCAACAGCAGGCAGGCCTTGATGATCTGCACCCAGGTCGTCGCCTTCATGCCGCCGAAGGCCACGTAGACGATCATCAGCAGCCCGACCAGCACCACCGCATAGAGGTAGTCGAGCCCAAACAGCAGCTGGATCAGCTTGCCCGCGCCCACCATCTGGGCGATCAGGTAGAAGGCCACCACCACCAGCGTGCCGGTGGCCGACAGCAGGCGGATCCGGGTCTGGTCGAGCCGGAACGAGGCCACGTCCGCGAAGGTGAACTTGCCCAGGTTGCGCAGGCGCTCGGCGATCAGGAACAGCACGATCGGCCAGCCGACCAGGAAGCCGATCGAGTAGATCAGCCCGTCGAAGCCCGAGGCGAAGACCAGGCCCGAGATGCCCAGAAACGAGGCCGCCGACATGTAGTCGCCCGCGATGGCGAGCGCGTTCTGGCCGGCCGAGATGCCGCCGCCGGCGGCGTAGAAATCCGCCGCCGAGCGGGTCTGGGCGGCGGCCCGGTAGGTGATGCCGAGCGTGCCGAGCACGAACAGCAGGAACATGCCGATCGCCGTCCAGTTCAGGCCCTGCTTCTGCACGGCGCCGAGATCCGGCCCGGCCGCCGCGGCGGCGGTGGCGGCGAGCGCCGCCAGGAGGAGAAGAAGGAGGGGCAGGCCGCGGCGGATCATCGGGCGAGGTCCCGGGCGAGGGCGCGGGTGAGGTCGTCGAAGCGGCCGTTGGCGCGCTGCACATACAGACCGGTGAGCCCGAAGGCCGCCAGGATCACGCCGAGGCCGAGCAGGATGCCGAGCGAGGTCACGCCCGCGCCGATCTTCAGGGCGAGAAAGCCCTTGGCGAAGGCCACCAGCAGGATGAAGCCGAGATAGATCCCCAGCATCACGCCGGAGAGCACCCAGCCGAACCGCGTCCGCTGCTCCACCAGCTCGCGGAACTTCGGGTTGTGCAGGATGCGCGCAGTGTCCAGGCCGGACATCGGGGTTCCTCCCTGTGGTGGGCGGCGCGGGCCGGGCCCGCCCGCGCGGCTGCCGACCCCCCGCCTGAGGCGGGGCGCAAGGCTCAGCCGGCGCGGTTCTGCCGGTTCTCGATCAGGTCGTCGACCACCGCCGGATCCGCCAGGGTCGAGGTGTCGCCGAGCGCGGCAAAATCGTCCTCGGCGATCTTGCGCAGGATGCGGCGCATGATCTTGCCCGAGCGGGTCTTGGGCAGGCCGGGGGCGAACTGGATCAGGTCGGGCGAGGCGATCGGGCCGATCTCCCGGCGCACCCAGGCGACCAGCTCCTTGCGCAGCGCCTCCGAGGGCTCCACCCCCTGCATCAGCGTCACGTAGGCGTAGATGCCCTGGCCCTTGAGGCTGTGGGGATAGCCCACCACCGCCGCCTCCGAGACCTGCGGATGCGCCACCAGGGCGGATTCGACCTCCGCCGTGCCCATCCGGTGGCCCGAGACGTTGATGACGTCGTCCACCCGGCCGGTGATCCAGTAGTCGCCATCCTCATCCCGCCGGCAGCCGTCGCCCGAGAAGTAGCGGCCCGGGAAGGTCGAGAAATAGGTCTGCACGAAGCGCGCATGGTCGCCCCAGACGGTGCGCATCTGGCCGGGCCAGGACTCGTCCAGGCAGAGATTGCCCTCGCAAGCACCCTCCAGCACCCGGTTGTCGCCGTCGACCACCACCGGCTTGACGCCGAAGAACGGCCGGGTGGCCGAGCCGGGCTTGAGCGGGGTGGCGCCGGGCAGCGGGCTGATCAGGATGCCGCCGGTCTCGGTCTGCCACCAGGTGTCGACGATCGGGCAGCGCTCCTCGCCGACCACCCGGTAGTACCATTCCCAGGCCTCCGGGTTGATCGGCTCGCCGACCGAGCCGAGGATGCGCAGGGAGGCGCGCGAGGTCCGCTGCACCGGCTCCGCGCCGGCGCTCATCAGCGAGCGGATGGCGGTCGGGGCGGTGTAGAAGATGCTGACCTGGTGCTTGTCGACCACCTCCCAGAACCGGGCGACCGACGGATAGGTCGGGATGCCCTCGAACATCAGGGTGGTGGCGCCGTTGGCGAGCGGCCCGTAGACGATGTAGCTGTGCCCGGTGACCCAGCCGACATCGGCGGTGCACCAGTAGACGTCGCCCTCGTGGTAGTCGAAGACGTACTGGTGGGTCATGGCGGCATAGACCAGATAGCCGCCGGTGGTGTGGACCACGCCCTTGGGCTGGCCGGTCGAGCCGGAGGTGTAGAGCAGGAAGAGCGGATGCTCGGCCTCGACATGGGCGGCCGGGCACTCCTCGGTGACCTCGCGGGCGGCGGCGTCGTAGTAGACGTCGCGCCCCGGCTCCATGGCGACGGCGCCGCCGGTGCGGCGCACCACGATGACATGGTCGACGCTGTCGGCGGGCAGGCGGGCGATGGCCGCATCGACATTGGCCTTGAGCGGGACCGTGCGGCCGCCGCGCAGGCCCTCGTCGGCGGTGATGATCAGGCGCGAGGCGCAGCCCTGGATGCGGCCGGCGAGGGAATCCGGGGAGAAGCCGCCGAACACCACCGAATGGATGGCGCCGAGCCGGGCGCAGGCCAGCATGGCGACGGCGGCTTCGGGGATCATGGGCAGGTAGATGGTGACGCGGTCGCCCTTGGCGACGCCGCGGTTGCGCAGGACGTTGGCCATGCGGCCGACCTGGGCGTGCAGCTCGCGGTAGGTGATGCGGCGGGTGTCGGCGGGATCGTCGCCCTCCCAGATGATGGCGACCTGGTCGCCGCGGCTGGCGAGGTGGCGGTCGATGCAGTTGTGGGCGACGTTGGTGATGCCGTCGGCAAACCAGCGGATGGAGACGTTGTCGGGTCCGAAGCTGGTCTCCTTGACCCTGGTATAGGGCTTGAACCAGTCGATCCGCTTGCCGTGCTCGCGCCAGAACCCCTCCGGATCGTTGATCGAGGCGTCGTACCACGCCTTGTACTTGGCTTCGTCAATGTGAGCCCGCGCACGCACCGCGTCCGGCACCGCGACGATCCGATGGTTCATGGCGCTCTCCCGTTGCTTGTTCTTCCCATTGCCCGATCACAATGCGATACGAGCCGGATCTCATTTTTTGTTGCCGTGATTTTCAAGTTCAGCCTCACATAGAGCGTAGTCCTTTGCAGCGGGCCGTTGTTCACGCGAGGATGTGACAATGGTCCATGGGATGAGCGACAAGGTCGATGCGCATGTCCGACGCCGATTGGGAATACTCAAGCGCTGATCCGCACCGGCCGCAAGCCGCATCGCCGGCCGCAGCAAGAAATGCAAAGCCCTGATCTTGGATAAATGAAACAATGACCCGTTTCATATCACAGAGCTGCACTTTCACGAGCATTGCACGCATCCACATGCCAAAACGCAGGAATTTGCGAGCTGCCGATGAGGCGTTTCTATTCTCTGAAAAGTGGCCGATCCAGCCAGCCTCAGTCATATTCAGCGGTCCAGCCGAACCATGCGGGCGCACGACAATTCTACCTGCCCGGCCTGTAAGCACCGAACAAGCCGCCGCCTTCTACAGTAACACTAGACTGCCTCGTTTCTGAGCGCTATTGCAAGCGGAGAAATCACGCCAAGAACCGGAACCGGCCGCGTGGCTTCGCTGTTGAGCCCGAACCCGTAAGGGCAGAAGGCCAGACGCACTGGCCCCGCGCTGATGAGGAAACGCGCATGGCAGAGAAGCAGGACATCGTCATCGTGGGTGCGGCGCGGACGCCGGTCGGCTCGTTCAACGGCGCCTTTGCGACCCTGCCGGCCCACGAGCTCGGGGCGGTGGCGATCCGGGCGGCGCTGGAGCGGGCCAAGGTGGCGCCGGCGGAGGTGGACGAGGTGATCTTCGGCCAGGTGCTGACCGCCGGGGCGGGCCAGAACCCGGCCCGCCAGGCGGCGATAGCGGCCGGGATCCCGCAGGAGGCGACCGCCTGGGGCCTCAACCAGCTCTGCGGCTCGGGCCTGCGCACGGTGGCGATCGGCATGCAGCAGATCGCCAACGGCGACGCCAAGATCATCGTGGCGGGCGGCCAGGAATCGATGTCGATGGCGCCGCATGCCCAGCATCTGCGCGGCGGCCAGAAGATGGGCGACCTGGCCCTGATCGACACGATGCTGAAGGACGGCCTGATGGACGCCTTCAACGGCTACCACATGGGCAACACGGCCGAGAACATCGCCCAGAAGTGGCAGCTCACGCGCGAGGAGCAGGACGCGTTTGCGACCCGCTCGCAGAACAAGGCCGAGGCGGCCCGCAAGGCGGGCCGGTTCAAGGCCGAGATCGTGCCGGTCCCGGTCAAGACCCGCAAGGGCGAGGTGGTGGTCGAGGCCGACGAGTACATCCGGGAGGGGGCGACCGTGGAGGCGATGGCCAAGCTGCGGCCGGCCTTCGCGAAGGAGGGCACGGTCACGGCCGGCAACGCCTCGGGGATCAACGACGGGGCGGCCGCGCTGGTGCTGATGGCGGCGGCGGAGGCCGAGCGGCGCGGCCTGACCCCGCTGGCGCGGATCGTCTCCTGGGCGACCGCGGGGGTGGACCCGAAGATCATGGGCACCGGCCCGATCCCGGCCTCGCGCAAGGCGCTGGAGAAGGCCGGCTGGAGCGCGGCGGAGATCGACCTGATCGAGGCCAACGAGGCCTTTGCGGCTCAGGCGCTGGCGGTGAACAAGGAGCTGGGCTTCGACGACGCCAAGGTCAACGTGAACGGCGGCGCCATTGCGATCGGGCATCCGATCGGCGCCTCGGGCGCCCGGGTGCTGGTGACGCTGCTGCACGAGATGCAGCGCCGCGACGCCAAGAAGGGGCTGGCCACCCTCTGCATCGGCGGCGGCATGGGCGTCGCCATGTGCGTGGAACGCTGACCGGACCCGCCGCATGGGCAGCGGGGGCGGCGCGCCCTCCGGGAGGGCGTTTGCCCTCCGCAGGACGGGCGCGCCGGCGCGCCCGGATGCCCGGACGGGGTCCGACCGGCCTCCTCCCGGGCAGACGAAAAACCAAGCACGACGAGACGGCCGGGCCCTTCTCGAAGCGCCCGCGGGTCTCTAGGGAAGGAAACGCATCCGCAAGGAGAGGGGACATGGCAGAACGCGTTGCTCTGGTGACGGGCGGCACGCGCGGCATCGGCGCCGCCATCGCGAAGGGCCTGAAGGCGGCCGGCTACACGGTCGGGGCCAATTACGGCGGCAACGACGAGGCCGCCAACGCCTTCAAGGCCGAGACCGGGATCCCGGTGTTCAAGTTCGACGTGGGCGATGCGGCCGCCTGCGAGGCGGGCATCCGGGCGGCGGAGGCCGAGCTCGGGCCGATCGACATCCTGGTCAACAATGCGGGCATCACCCGGGACGGCATGTTCCACCGGATGAGCTTCGAGCAGTGGCAGGCGGTGATCCGCACCAACCTCGACTCGATGTTCACCTGCACCCGGCCGGTGATCGACGGCATGCGGGCGCGGGGCTTTGGCCGCATCATCCTGATCTCGTCGATCAACGGCCAGAAGGGGCAGATGGGCCAGACCAACTACTCGGCGGCCAAGGCCGGGGTGATCGGCTTTGCCAAGGCGCTGGCGCAGGAGAATGCCAATAAGGGCATCACCGTGAACGTGATCGCGCCCGGCTACATCGCCACCGAGATGGTCAAGGCGGTGCCCGAGGAGGTGCTCAAGAGCAAGATCCTGCCGCAGATCCCGGTCGGCCGGCTCGGCGAGGCCGAGGAGATCGCCCGCGCGGTCGAGTTCCTGGCCGGCGAGCAGGCGGGCTTCATCACCGGCTCCACCCTCACCATCAACGGCGGGCAGTACTTCCACTGAGCCGAAATCCGGTCGCGGTGCGGGCCTGACTCTCCGGTATCGAGGCGATCGCGGGTGCTCTCATGACCACATCGGCACCACCCACATCGGCACCACTCGAACGTGACGCACGGCTGGTTTCGACCGACCACAGGGTCGATCCGAGCGAGATTGCGGTCGGCGTGGTGATCGGTCGGGCCTCCGAGTATTTCGACTTCTTCGTCTACGGCATCGCCTCGGTGCTCGTCTTCCCGAAGGTGTTCTTCCCCTTCGCGCCGGACCCGCTGACCGCGACCCTCTACTCCTTCGCGATCTTTGCGCTAGCCTTTGTCGCGCGGCCGATCGGCTCGGTCATCTTCATGGCCATCGACCGCCGGCACGGACGCGGCGTCAAGCTCACCATCGCCCTCTTCCTCCTCGGCGGCTCGACCGCGGCGGTGAGCTTTCTGCCCGGCTATGCCGAGATCGGCGCCTGGGCGATCTACCTCCTGGCCGGCCTGCGTGTGGCGCAGGGCCTTGCCCTCGGCGGAGCCTGGGACGGCCTTGCCTCGCTCCTCGCCCTCAACGCTCCGCGCGAGCGGCGCGGCTGGTACGCGATGATCCCGCAGCTCGGCGCGCCGGTCGGCTTCATGGTCGCGAGCGCCCTGTTCTCGTTCTTCCTCGTGAACCTGACCCAGGAGGACTTCCTCGACTGGGGCTGGCGCTTCCCCTTCTACTGTGCCTTCGCGATCAACGTCGTCGCCCTGTTCGCGCGCCTGCGGCTCGTCGCGACCGAGGAGTTCGCGCGGCTGATGGAGCTAAGGCGGCTCGAACCCGTGCCGGTCGCCGAATTGTTGCGCCACCATGCCCGGGAGGTGCTGATCGGCGCCTTCGTGCCGCTCGCGAGCTTCGCCCTCTTCCACCTCGTCACCATCTTCCCGATCAGCTGGATCACCCTGTTCACCGACCGCAACGCGGGCGAGTTCCTGATCGTCCAGTTCTCGGGCGCGATCATCGGCGCGGGCGCGATCGGGGCCTCGGGCCTCGTCGCCGACCAGATCGGGCGGCGCCGGACGCTGCTGCTCAGCGCCAGCCTGATCGGGGGCTTCGCCCTGGCGAGCGTCGTGGCTCCCCTCATCTTCGGCGAGAGCGCGATCGGGCAGACGATGTACGTCACCATCGGCTTCGCGCTGCTCGGCCTCTCCTACGGGCAGACCGCCGGCGCCGTGACATCGCGGCTCGGCACGCGCTACCGCTACACGGGTGCGGCGCTCACCTCCGACCTCGCCTGGCTGTTCGGGGCGGGCTTCGCGCCCCTGGTCGCGCTCTGGCTGTCGAGCCAGTACGGGCTGGCCTGCGTCGGCCTCTATCTCCTGTCGGGTGCGGTCTGCACGCTCGCGGCCCTGGCGCTCGATCGCTCCGAGATGCGGCAGATGTGAGCCGCCCCGCATCACCCCTCGTCAGCCGGGAGATCGAAAGCCGTGACCCTCAGCGTTCCCCCGCCACCCCGCGCGATCTCCACCGGTGCGCCCTGGCGGTCCCTGCGCGGCCTCGCCCTTCTCCTCCTGCTCCCGATGCTGGCCGGCTGCAACCTCGTCGTGATGCAGCCCTCCGGCGACGTGGCGGTGCAGCAGCGCAACCTCGTACTCGCCTCCACCGGCCTGATGCTCCTCATCATCGTGCCGGTCATCGTGCTCACGCTCCTGTTCGCGTGGCATTATCGCGCCGCGAACAAGGAGGCGGTCTACGATCCCGACTGGCACCACTCGACGCAGCTCGAAGTGGTGATCTGGACCGCCCCGCTGATGATCATCATCGCGCTCGGGGCGCTCACCTGGATCAGCACCCACACGCTCGACCCCTACCGCCCGCTGACGCGGCTTGCGCCCAACCGCCCGGTGCCGGCCGACGTCAAGCCGCTCACCGTCGAGGCCGTGGCCCTCGACTGGAAATGGCTGTTCTTCTATCCGGACCAGGGCATCGCCACCGTCAACGAGCTCGCCGCCCCGGTCGATCGGCCGATCAACTTCAAGATCACGGCCGCGTCGGTGATGAACTGCTTCTACGTGCCGGCGCTCGCGGGCATGGTCTACGCCATGCCGGGCATGGAGACGAAGCTCCATGCGGTGATCAACAAGCCGGGTGTCTATGACGGCCTGTCGGCGCAGTACAGCGGCACCGGCTTCTCGCGCATGACGTTCAAGTTCCACGGACTCGCGCCGGAGGAGTTCGACGCCTGGGTCTCGAAAGCGAAAGCCCAGGGGTCGGACCTCAGCCGCGACGCCTACCTTCAACTTGAGAAGCCGAGCGAGGCGGAGCCGGTGCGCTACTACACCTCCGTCGCCGACGGCCTCTACAGTTCGATCCTCAATATGTGCGCGGTTCCGGGCAAGATGTGCATGAGCGAGATGATGCGCATCGATGCGGCGGGCGGTGCCGGCATCGAGAGCCGCGAGAATCGCGAGCGCCTGCGCTACGACAACCGCCACCTGGAGCGCGGGGACGAGGCGCCGGGAGCCACCGTGCCGGCCTCGGGCCGCGAGCCGCGCAGCGAAGCCCCGCGCGGCGGGGCGCATGGCGGCCATGAGGCACCCGGCACGGACCACGCGCCCGTCGCGCCGACGCAGCGCTCCCCCTGAACCACCCCGTCCGTCGGATTCTCGCACAGGGCGTTCGCATGTTCTCGAACCCAGATCTCCAGAAGCTGCTTCTCGGGCGCCTGACTCTCGAGGACATCCCCCTGCACGAGCCGATCCTGGTGGGTACCTTCGTGGCCGTCGCCATCGGCGGCCTCGCGGTGCTCGCCGCCATCACCTACTTCCGCTTCTGGGGCAGCCTCTGGCGCGACTGGATCACCAGCGTCGATCACAAGAAGATCGGCATCATGTACGTGATCCTGGCGCTCGTGATGCTGCTGCGGGGCTTCGCGGACGCGCTGATGATGCGCGCCCAGCAGGCCGTCGCCTTCGGCGCCAACGAGGGCTACCTGCCGCCCCACCACTACGACCAGATCTTCAGCGCCCATGGCGTCATCATGATCTTCTTCATGGCGATGCCGTTCGTCACCGGCCTGATGAACTACGTCGTGCCCCTGCAGATCGGGGCGCGCGACGTCGCCTTCCCGTTCCTCAACAATTTCAGCCTCTGGATGACGGTGAGCGGCGCGGTGACGGTGATGATCTCGCTGTTCGTCGGCGAGTTCGCCCGCACCGGCTGGCTCGCCTTCCCGCCCCTCTCGGGCGCGGACATGAGCCCGGGCGTCGGCGTCGACTACTACATCTGGGCGCTGCAGATCGCGGGCATCGGCACCACGCTGTCCGGCATCAACCTGATCGCCACCATCGTCAAGATGCGGGCGCCGGGCCTGACCATGATGAAACTGCCGATCTTCGTCTGGACTTCGCTCTGCACCAATATCCTGATCGTCGCGGCCTTTCCGGTCCTCACCGCCACCCTGGCGTTGTTGTCGCTCGACCGCTATGTCGGCACGCATTTCTACACCAACGACCTCGGCGGCAATCCGATGATGTATTTCAACCTCATCTGGATCTGGGGCCATCCGGAGGTCTACATCCTGATCCTGCCGGCCTTCGGCATCTTCTCGGAGGTGACCTCGACCTTCTGCGGCAAGCGCCTGTTCGGCTATGCCTCGATGGTCTACGCCACGGTGGTGATCACCATTCTGTCATATCTGGTCTGGCTGCATCACTTCTTCACCATGGGCTCGGGCGCCAGCGTCAACTCGTTCTTCGGGATCACCACGATGATCATCTCGATCCCGACGGGGGCGAAGATCTTCAACTGGCTGTTCACGATGTATCGCGGCCGGATCCGGTTCGAACTGCCGATGATGTGGACGGTCGCCTTCATGGTGACCTTCGTGATCGGCGGCATGACCGGCGTGCTGCTCGCGGTGCCGCCGGCCGACTTCGTGCTGCACAACTCGCTCTTCCTGATCGCCCATTTCCACAACGTGATCATCGGCGGCGTGCTGTTCGGCATGCTCGCGGGCGTCAATTACTGGTTCCCGAAGGCGTTCGGCTTCCGACTCGATCCGTTCTGGGGAAAGGTGTCGTTCTGGTGCTGGGTCGTCGGGTTCTACGTCGCCTTCATGCCGCTCTACGTGCTGGGCCTGATGGGCGTGACGCGGCGCGTGCAGCACTTCGACGATCCGTCCCTGCAGGTCTGGTTCGTCACGGCAGCGATCGGCGCGGTGCTGATCCTGTTCGGCATTCTGGCGATCCTGATGCAGTTCGCCGTCAGCATCCTGCGCCGGGGCAAGCTGCGCGACCTCACGGGCGATCCCTGGGGCGGGCGCACGCTCGAATGGTCCACCTCCTCGCCCCCGCCTGAGTACAACTTCGCCTTCACGCCCGTCGTGCACGACCTCGATGCCTGGTGGGACATGAAGAAGCGCGGCTACAGCCGCCCGCTGATCGGCTTCAAGCCGATCCACATGCCCAAGAATACCGGGACGGGCGCCATCCTGGGGGCTATCAGCATCGCGTTCTCGTTCGCGATGGTCTGGTACATCTGGTGGCTGGCCGCGTTGAGCTTCGTCGCGATGCTGGCCGTCACGATCATCCACACCTTCAACTACAACCGCGACTTCACGATCCCGGCCGAGGTCGTGGTGCGGACCGAGGATGCGCACACCGCCGCGCTCGCCGGACGGGCCTGACGCCATGACCATGCACGCGAACACCGCCCCACCCGGCACCGAAGCGCCGCTGTTCTACGCCGAGGAAGAGCACGCGCACGAGAGCGGGACCCTGCTCGGGTTCTGGATCTACCTGATGAGCGACTGCCTCGTCTTCGCGGTGCTGTTTGCGACCTACGGCGTGCTCGGGCGCAGCTACGCCGCGGGCCCGTCGCCGAACGACGTGTTCAACCTGCCGATCGTGGCCGTGAACACCACGATGCTGCTCTTGTCCTCCATCACCTACGGCTTCGCGATGCTGGAGATGGACAAGGGCCAAGTCCGCGGCATGCAGCGCTGGCTCGTCGTCACCGGCCTGTTCGGGGCGGCGTTCATCGGCATCGAGCTCTACGAGTTCGCGCACATGATCCGCGAGGGCGCCACGCCCCAGCGCAGCGGCTTCCTGTCCTCCTTCTTCGCCCTGGTCGGCACGCACGGCCTGCACGTCACCTTCGGCCTGGTCTGGCTCAGCGTGCTGATGGTGCAGGTGGCGCAGCGCGGGCTGATCGCCGACAACATGCGCCGGCTCCTGTGCCTGTCGATGTTCTGGCACTTCCTCGACGTGGTCTGGATCGGGGTGTTCACCTTCGTCTACCTGATGGGAGTCCTGCGATGAGCCACGCCGCCGGAGACGCCGCGCCGCATGGGCATGAGCACGGGCATGGGGGAGCCGGCCACGGCACCTTCGAGGGCTACGTCACCGGTTTCGTGCTCTCGGCCATTCTCACGGCCATTCCGTTCTGGCTCGTCATGGCCAACGTGCTCGATGACCGCGTCCAGACGACGATCGCGGTCCTTGCCTTCGCGGTCATCCAGATCGTGGTGCACATGGTCTACTTCCTCCACATGAATACCAGGTCGGAAGGAGGCTGGACCGTCCTGGCGCTGATCTTCACGGTCACGCTGGTGGTGATCACGCTGACCGGGTCGATCTGGGTGATGCACCACCTGAACACCAACATGATGCCGCTGTCGGCCGAGCATGTGCGCCACGGGATGCCCTGACCGGAACCGGGTCGGACGCCTGGGTGCGATGTCGCCCCGGGACCCGGCGTCGGCGTGCGGGGCGGGCCCGGACCGCGCCGGGACCCCAGGCCGGTGGACGGCGCGCGAGATCGTCTTGGCCGTGCTCGCGCTCGGCCTCGCCGCCGGGCTGGCAGGGCTCGGGATCTGGCAGCTCCAGCGCCGGGCCTGGAAGCTCGACCTGATCGCGCGGGTCGAGCAGCGCGTCCACGCGGCGCCCGTTCCCGCCCCGGCCCGCGCGGATTGGGCGCGCGTGACGGCGTCCGGCGACGAGTATCGGCGCGTGCGCATCACCGGCCGCTTCCTGAACGACCGCGAGACGCTGGTGCAGGCTCTGACGGCCCTGGGCGCGGGATACTGGGTCGTCACGCCGCTGCAGCAGGCGGATGGGACGATCGTACTCGTCAACCGCGGCTTCGTGCCGCCCGCTCTCCGCGAGCCCGGGACGAGGCGCCGGAGCGAGGCCGCGGGAACCATCACCGTCGTCGGCCTGTTGCGCCTGTCGGAGCCGAAAGGCGGGTTCCTGCGGAGGAATGATCCGGAGGCGGGCCGCTGGTATTCGCGCGACACGGCGATGATCGCGGCGGCGCGCGGCCTTCCCGACGCCGCGCCGTATTTCGTCGACGCCGATGACCTGGGCGGCGCAGGCGGCTGGCCGCGAGCCGGGCTGACCATCGTCCGGTTCCCGAACAACCACCTTCTCTACGCCGCGGTCTGGTTCACGCTCGCGCTGATGGTGCTCGCCGGCCTCGTCTGCGCCCTCCTTCGGGGACCGGGCGAGGAGGGCGAAACCGCGGAGCGTTCGACGGAGGCGCCAGATCATGTCGAGCCGACAGCGCGTTGTCAGGAATCGGCAATGACGGGCACACTCTGATCATCCGGTCCGGGGGAAAGCCGACCCCACCGGCAACGGACATCGCCACGAGACGAAACATCGGAGGAACCGCCATGGCAGACCAGACCACGGGCGCCGGGACGACGCCATCGCCCACGACGGAAGCAAGCGGCAGCGACCGGGCTTCGCCCAGCCCCGACATGATGCTGAGCCTGTGGACGGGATGGATGGAGCAGATCTCGGCCGCGCCGCAGGGTCTCCAGAACCCGGTCTGGCCGCCGGCCGTCCCGCCCTTCGGCGCCGTCCCGCCCCTCCTGTCCGAGGATCAGCTCGCCAGGCGCCTGACCGAGGACCCGCTTCTGCGGTCGATCGACCAGATCTGGAATGCCAATCCGCTGCGCGAGGTCGTGCCGATCGACTGGGCCGGGATCGCCTGGGCCCTGCGAACCGTCTGGCTCCGATCGGTGAACAAGCCCGAGGCCGCCGCTTCGCTGATGGATCTCGGCCAGGGCGTGTGGAAGTCGCTGCTCACCGCTTGGGAAGAGGCGGGGCAGAACTGGCTCGGCCTGTTCGGGCTTTCATCCGCGTCGGCTCCGGCGGCGGCACGGCCCGACAAGCGGTTCTCCGCCCCCGAGTGGCGGACGAACCCCGCCTACCTCGCCCTGAAGGAGCTCTATCTGCTCGCTTCCGACTGGCTTCTGGAACGCGGCAATATCAGCGATCTCGACGAGGCCGAGCAGCACCGCCTCAATTTCCACCTGCGCCAGTTCGTCGATGCCATGAGCCCGGCGCTGGTGCTGACGTCGAACCCCGTCGCCCTGCGCAAGGCCCTGGAGACGGGCGGCGCGAGCCTCGCCGACGGGGCGCGCAATCTCCTCGCCGATATCGCGGCCGGGCGCCTCAGCATGGTCGATGCGAATGCCTTTGCACCGGGGCGCAACCTCGCCCTCACGCCCGGCAAGGTGGTTCACCGCAACGCGCTGATCGAACTCATCCAGTACTCGCCCACGACGGAGCAGGTTCATCAAACCCCCCTGCTGATCGTGCCGCCCTGGATCAACAAATTCTATATCCTCGACATGCAGCCCAAGAACAGCATGGTGCGGTACCTGGTGTCCCAGGGCTTCACCGTGTTTCTGATCTCGTGGAGGAATCCCGATGCGTCGATGGATGGGATCGGCATCGAGGACTACATCGATCTCGGGCCGCTGGAAGCGAGCGAGGTGATCCGCGAGATCACCGGCAGCGAGACCGTGAACGCGATGGGCTACTGCATCGGCGGGGTTCTGCTGACGCTCACGCTCGCCATCCTGGCGGCGAAGGGCGACCAGCGCTTCAACTCGACGAGCTTCATGGTGTCGCCGCAGGACTTCTCGCGGATCGGCGACACCGCGGTGTTCATGGATGAACCGACCCTCGACCTGATCGAGCAACAGATGATGGAACGCGGCTATCTCGACAGCCGCGCGATGAGCAACATGTTCAATCTGCTGCGCTCGAATGATTTGATCTGGTCGAACGTCGTCAACAATTACCTCCTTGGCAACAAGCCGCCTGCCTTCGATCTGCTCTACTGGAACAGCGACGGCACCCGAATGACGCGGGCGGCCCACAGCTGGTATCTGCGCAACACCTATGTCGAGAACAACCTGATCAAGCCGGGCAAGATCAGCCTCAAGGGGGAGACCGTCGATCTCGGACGGGTCAGGCAGGACACCTATGCGGTCGGCTGCGAGAAGGACCACATCGTGCCATGGGACTCGGCTTGGCGCATCACGCAGCTGTTCGGCGGGGCCGTGCGCTACGTGCTGGCGTCGAGCGGCCATGTGGCGGGCGTCATCAATCCTCCGGGCGGCAAGGGCGAGTATCGCACGGCCGAAGGTGACAAGCCCGCTGCCACGCCGGAGCAGTGGCTGAAGGGCGCGAAGCGACACAGCGGCAGCTGGTGGCCGGACTGGTCGGCCTGGCTCTCGGCCCGGTCGGGCCCCTTGGGCGCGCCGCCGGCCCTGGGCAGCGCCCAGCATCCGCCCCTGCAGGACGCGCCCGGGACCTACGTTCTGCAGACTTAAGACCGCTCAAGCTGAACTGGAGTCGATTCTCGGCGAAGCGATGCCTTTTTGAGATTTTGGCACCGTGGCAACCCTGATGAATTGGCTACGGCACTCACCATGATCCCAACGGCCCGGTGCGTCAGCATCTTGGGCCGTTGGGATCACTTGCGGATACGCTCAGTTTGAGTTGCTAAAGAGAAGTTGATCTGCGTGAAAGCTGCCACGCTCCTCATGCTGAGGCGCCAGCGATGGACGATCGCACCGGCAGCCTCTCGGCCTGAGTTCACCCTGGC
Organism: Methylobacterium nodulans ORS 2060; assembly: GCF_000022085.1. Taxonomy (NCBI): domain Bacteria; kingdom Pseudomonadati; phylum Pseudomonadota; class Alphaproteobacteria; order Hyphomicrobiales; family Methylobacteriaceae; genus Methylobacterium; species Methylobacterium nodulans. The sequence continues at coordinate 4,852,203 of NC_011894.1, read as the reverse complement.
TGTGCCGCCCCTGACGGATCAAACCTCAGGACGAGCCATACGGATCAGCGCACCCCAAGACGGTGCGTGGCCGATCGAGACCGCGGCAGCCGAGGCGAGGACGTCCGCCTGACCTGTCCGGAGACGACCGGTGATCGGCGCGCCCGGCCTCTCGTCGCCCGCTCCCTCTTGCATGTTTGACGGGCCGACCAGCGCACCAAGCTGTGAGGTGCGTCGCGGCCGGTGGCCACCGGCCGCGACGCGGGCGGCCGGGATCGATCTCCCTCTAGGATTGGCACCGTGGGAAAGCAGGATCCGGCCGCCCTCTGGCTCTTGTCCTGAACAGATGCTGGGGAGCAAGTCCCGTATGCAAGGCAAGGAAGTGTCCAAACAAGAGACCGCGGGCAAGTCTAGCGTGGGGATCGACGTCAGCAAGAGCTGGCTCGACGTCCACGTCCTCCCCTCCGGCCAAGCCCAGCGGTTCGCCAATACCGAGGTCGGCATCCGGCAGCTCAAGCGCTGGCTTGGGCGCTTTGCTCTGGGGCTGGTCGTGGTCGAGGCCACCGGCAAGTGGCACCGCCAGACCCGCCGCAGCCTGCATGCCTCGGGCCTGCCGGTCGCCGTCGTCGATCCGTTTCGGGTGCGCATGTTCGCCAAGGCGCAAGGCATCTGGGCCAAGACCGATCGGCTCGATGCCCGCGTGCTGGCGCAGTTTGCCGCGGTGATGGCCCCCCCGCAGCGCCCGCCGGCCTCGGACGCGCTCGAAGCGCTCCAGGAACTGGTCGCGGCCCGCGACAGCGCCGTGGCCGAACAAACCGCCCTCAAGAACCAGCTGGCCGCGGCCGCAAGCCCGTTCCTGATCCGCCAGCTCCAGGACCGTCTGGCCAGGATCGCCGCGGACATCGAGGCCCTTGCCGGCGAGATCCGCCGGCTCATCGCGGCCGATCCCGGACTGGCCCGGCGGCATGCCATCCTGGTCTCGATCCCCTCGATCGGGGACACGATCGCGGCCACCCTGGTGGCCAGCCTGGCCGAGCTGGGCACCTGCAGCAGCCGGCAGATCGGCCTGCTGGCGGGCCTGGCGCCGGTCGCCGACGATTCCGGCGCGCGCCAGGGCGTGCGGGTCATCTGGGGCGGCCGCCCGCCCGTGCGCCGCGTCCTCTACCTCGCGGCGCTCTCGGCCGCCCGCCACAACGCCGGCCTGAAAGCCTTCCACGAACGCCTGATCGCCAACGGCAAGAAGCCAAAGTGCGCCATCATCGCCGTGGCCCGCAAGCTCGCCGTGCTGGCCAACAGCCTCATCGCTCAGGACCGCCTCTGGACGCCAAATCAGCCCCAACAGGCTTGACGCCAAACACAGATGCTTTCCCGGACGACTGCAGCGGCAGCGGAATGCGACCCGGGATCCAGCACGAAAAGTCGCGCAGCGACCGCTGATGGTGCGTTGTCGATTGAGGACCGAAATTGGCTGCCACGGGCGGCAGCGCTCAGTCAGCCGGTTTCATCCGTCAGGATCGGCCCGAGAGGGAACAGCCCTGGCGGCTCATGCCAGATCTTCGGAGCCGCGGGCGTCCGGATCTCCCCGCCCGTTCTCATCGCGATCGGGGCCCGGTATATCCATCAGACAGCGGAGACGGTGGGATGAGGGCACTCGAGGACGTATTCGACCGACTCTCCCGATCCGCGTTCCGGCAGCGGTTCACGCTCGCGCCCGCAGAGCAAGCCTACCTGCGCGAGAAGGGCCTGCCGACGGTGATGGCCCATGCGCGGGACTTCGTAGCGCGGCGTCTCGCGCCGGCCGCACCCGCCAAGGACGGTAAGCAGACGCCCTTTCGCGGGCATCCGGTCTTCGTGGCCCAGCACGCCACGGCGACCTGCTGTCGAGGCTGCCTGTCCAAGTGGCACGGCATCCCGTCCGGACGCGAACTCAGCGCGGCCGAGCAGGATCATGTGGTCGAGGCGATCGGGCACTGGTTGCGTGCCCGAAGCGACGACGCCGGGCCCGCAGCAGCGGAGGAGCTTCCGCTGTTCGCCCGGGAGAGAACGGATCGGAGCGGCGCATAGAGCCCAGCCTGCGAACTCGCTGCGGGGCGTGAGCGGCCGAGGAGGATCGGCGCGGGCAGGCCCACGCGGTTCGATGCCGACCGCCCGCTCCACCCCCCGTTCCTGGACCACCGGTCCGACTGTCAGCGCCGCGCGTCCGCCGCCATGGGGCGCTCGTCCCACGCGTTAACCTTTTCTTTACCGTTCCGTTGTCGCCGCGCCGTTCCCGTGTCACGAAGGCTTAACCGAAGCTTAACGGGGCGGGCAGATGCGGAGCGCGGATCAGGGCCGGAGCCGGAGCGTCCTCAAGGCCGCCATGCTCCTCGCCAGCCTTCTGGCGGCGCCGGCCGCGCTCGGCCAGACCCTGGCCGCCCTCCCCCGGGCCGGGACGCTGCCCGCCGTCTCGGGCGAGGCGAAGCCGATCCTGGCCTGGACGGACTTCTGCCGCCGCTATGCGTCGGAATGCGCGGTGGATGTGAGCGAGCCGGACACGATCACGCTGAGCCCGCGGCTGTGGCAGACCATCACCGGCGTGAACCGCAGCGTGAACAGCCGCATCCGCCCGCTCACCGACCAGGAGCATTGGGGCGTGCCCGACCGCTGGGACCTGGCCGAGGACGGCAGCGGCGATTGCGAGGATTACCAGCTGCTCAAGCGCAAGCTCTTGGCCGAGAGCGGCCTGCCGCGGCGGGCGATGCGCATGACCGTGGTGATCGACGAGAAGGGCGAGGGCCACGCCGTGCTGATGCTGCGCACCGACCGCGGCGACCTCGTGCTCGACAACAAGACCAGCGCGGTGCTGCCCTGGCACCGCACCGGCTACACTTTCATCAAGCGCGAGGCCCAGGATGCCGTCGCCTGGGTCTCCCTTGGCCGCGCGGTCGGACCGGTCGTCACCGCGAACCGCTGAACGCTGCCGGCCGGGTTGCGGCCTGCCGGGCTTCCTCGGCGAAGGCCGCGGTGGCGTGCGCCCATGGGGTCGGCAGGATCACGCGCACCGGCGCGGGGGCCGAGGCGGCCCTCGCTTCGAGAGCGACGGGGTCGAGCCCGGGTCGCAGACCCAGGGCCGCTGCGCCGTCGCCGCCGGCCACCATCAGCATACCCAGCCACAGAGCACCGACGCCAAGAGCGTCCGCCCCGAGCCGCAACCATCTCCGTCCCATCGGATGACCTCGTCCCTGATCGCGGCAGCCTTGTTGAGAGCCGGCGCTCGCGTCGCAGACATCATCATCCGCACGGCTTAACGGTGCCACCTCGCCGACCAGGACGCAGCCTCGTCTTCGATGCAAAGACGGATCGTGCTGAATCGTTTGTCAGCCGTCTTGGCGAAGGGCCGAGATGGTGGGGGCGATCAGGGTGAAGTCTTCGTTTACTCTGGTCCCGGCTTGCTTGCGCGCAGGCGCTTGACGTTCCCGCGCCGCGTCTTCGTATCGAGGCGGCGCGTCTTCGAGGCGAGCGTGGGACGGGTCGGGCGGCGCGGCTTGGGCGGCACCGCCGCCTCGCGCACCAGTTCGGCGAGCCGCTCGCGCGCCTCGGCGCGGTTGCGCTCCTGCGTGCGGTGGGCCTGTGCGGTGATGACGAGGATGCCGTCGGCGGTGAGCCGCCGGCCGGCCAGCTTCATCAGGCGGATCGCCACCGCGTTGGGCAGCGACGGGGAGCGGCGCACGTCGAAGCGGAGCTGCACCGCCGTCGCGACCTTGTTGACGTTCTGCCCGCCCGGGCCGGAGGCGCGCACGAAGCTCTCCTCCAGCTCCGCCTCGTCGATGGTGATGGAGGGCGTGCATTCGAGGTCCACGGCGCGTCTCCCGCTCGGTCGGGCGAGAGATGACCCGCGCGGGCGCCGGGCACAAGGCGGATGCCCGCGCGGGGATCGCTTGCCGCTCAGGCTGCGGCGTCGAGGGCCGGATAGTCGACGTAGCCCCGGGCGTCGCCGCCATAGAAGGTGGCGCGGTCGTAGCGGTTGAAGCCTGCGCCCCGGCGGATGCGCTCCGGCAGGTCGGGATTGGCGATGAACAGGCGGCCGAAGGCCACCGCATCGACCTCGCCGCCGGCCAATGCGGCGGCCGCGCTCTCCGGCGTGAAGCCGCCGGCCGCGATCAGCGGACCGCCGAAGCGCGACTTGAAGCGCGAGGCGGCATCCGGAGCGTTCGGGTCGAGGGCGTTCACGTCGCTGCTCTGGTCGGCGCGCGGCTCCACCACATGCAGGTAGGCGAGGCCGCGCCGGCCGAGCTCGGCCGTCACGTGGTCGAAGAGCGCACCGGGGTCGCTGTCCTTCATGCCGTTGAAGCTGCCCCAGGGCGAGATCCGGATCCCGACCCGGTCCGCGCCGATCGCCGCCGCCACCGCGTCGACGATCTCGAGCTGGAATCGCGCCCGGTTCTCGATCGAGCCGCCGTAGCGGTCGGTGCGCCGGTTGGTGGAATCCTGCAGGAACTGGTCGATCAGGTAGCCGTTCGCGGAGTGGATCTCGACCCCGTCCGCACCCGCCGCCCGCGCGTTGAGGGCGGCCTGCCGGAACTGGCCCACGATCGTCGCGATCTCGGCCTCGTCAAGCTCGCGCGGCGTCTCGAACGGCACCGCGTTGAAGCGGATATCCATGTGGTTGCCCGGCGCCGCCACCGGCGAGGGCGCCACCGGCAGGGCGCCGCCCGGCTGCATCGAGGAATGCGAGATGCGGCCCGTATGCCAGATCTGGATGAACAGATGGCCGCCCTTGGCGTGAATCGCCTCGGCGACGCCGCGCCACCCCTCGATCTGCTCGGGCGTGTAGATGCCCGGCGCTCCCGGATAGCCGCGCGCCTGTTCGGTGATATCGGTCGCCTCGGCGATGATGAGCCCGCCGCGGCTGGCACGCTGGCCATAATATTCCGCGTTCAGGGGCTGGGGCACGTCGCCGGGCTGGCGCGAGCGCATACGGGTCAGCGGCGCCATCACGACGCGGTGGTCGAGCCGGATCGCACCGAGGGTGAGCGGCCGAAAGAGCAGATCAGTCATCATGGAAATCGCGAACTCCGGGAGCGGAGCCATGACACGGCCCCGGCTGTCCTGTCCGGGCGGAGCCGGACGGCTCTCAAATGGTCAGCCGGCGGCGCGCCGAAAGGCTCCGGCTGCGCTCTCCCGTTCAGGCAGTGCGGTATCGCACATGCCGCAAGCCGGTCAGGACGGGCCGCGTTCGAGGGTCGCGTGGGCGTGAAGGGCGTCGCGCAGGGCAATGATCTCGTCGCGCAGGGCCTTGAGGCGTTCGGGCGGATGGCCTGTGGCGCACAGGATCTCGTCCGGGAAAGGCAGCGCCTTGTGGCGCAGCGCGCGCCCGGTCTCGGTGAGCGTGATCCGCATCAGCCGCTCGTCGCTCTCGTCGCGGGCCCGCCGCACCAGGCCCGCAATCTCCAGCCGCTTCATCAGGGGCGTCAGCGTGCCGGAATCGAGATAGAGCCGCTGGCCGATCGCCTTCATGGTCTGCCCGTCCTCTTCCCAAAGCACCAGCAGGACGAGATATTGCGGGTAGGTCAGGCCGAGGCTGTCGAGCAGGGGCTTGTAGATGCGGTTGAAGGCATGCGCCGCAGAATAGACCGCAAAACAGATCTGGCTGGCGAGGTGGAGATCGCCGGAAGCCGGATCGCCCCGCGACGCGGGATCCTCGGCGTGGGAGCCTGACATGTCGGTCTCCTTCCTCCGCGGCCGGCCCCTGTGGCGGCCAGCGCCACGCCACCGTATGGATTGCGTACCATCCCCGATGCAGCCCGCGGGAGGATTGCCCGGAAGGATACGCGTCCGGCTCGAAGAAAACAAATTGCGCGCAATAAATTGGCGCGCTATATCGGGTCCGCCGGCTCGCCGGAGCCGTTCGGAGCCTCCGGGCGGCTCCGCCCGGACATCTACGGAGAATACCGATGCCCGTCGACGTGAAGTACACGACCCAGGCCACCGCCACGGGCGGCCGCGACGGCCGCGCCAAGACCGCGGATGGCAGCTTCGACGTGAAGCTGACCACGCCGAAGGAGCTCGGAGGGGGCGGCGGCGAGGGCAACAATCCCGAGCAGCTCTTCGCCGCCGGCTATTCCGCCTGCTTCCTCGGCGCGATGAAGTTCGTGGCCGGCCAGGAGAAGATCCAGGTGCCGGCGGACGCGACCGTCACGGCCACCGTGGGCATCGGCCCGCGCTCGGAGGGCGGCTTCGGCATCACCGCGAACCTCAAGATCTCGCTGCCGGGCCTCGACCGCGCAACCGCGCAGGCACTGGTCGAGAAGGCGCACCAGGTGTGCCCCTACTCGAACGCCACCCGCGGCAACGTCGACGTCGGGCTTCAGGTCGTCTGATACCAACGGGCCTTGAAAAGGACCGTTGGTCCCGTTCTCGAATTGTCGCCAAGCCTCGTCACAAAGCCTTTGGCTTGGTGTCGACAATTCGAGATGGCTCAACGGCCCGCCGCGTCAGCACTTGGCTTACGTCAGCAGCCCGGGCCGTTGATATGATCAACCCTCGCGGCGCAGGCAGGACGCCGCGAGGCTCAGGAAGGCGCGCGCCCTGTGCGACAGGGCGCGGCCGTTCTCCCAGTCGATCCCGTGCTTTTCCTCCGAGCTGAGCTCCCCGAAGGTGAGCGGGCTCTCGTCGGGCTTGAACATCGGATCGTAGCCGAATCCGAGCGTGCCGCGCGGCGGCCAGACCAGCTCGCCGAACACGCGGCCCTCGAACAGCTCCTCGTGTCCGTCCGGCCACGCGACGACGAGCGCCGACACGAAATGCGCCCGGCGGTTCGTCGCGCCGCGCTGCGCCAGCTCCCGTTCGATGCGGGCCATCGCGGCGGAGAAATCCTTCGAGCCGCCGGCCCAGCGGGCGGAGAACAGGCCGGGCGCCCCGTCGAGGGCCTCGACGCAGATTCCCGAATCGTCCGCGAAGGCCGGCAATCCCGTCGCCGCGGCGGCGCTGCGCGCCTTGATCGCCGCATTCTCGGCGAACATGGTGCCGGTTTCCACGGGCTCGGGCAGGTCGAGCTCACCCGCCGAGACCGCCTCGACGCCGAAGGGCGCGAGCAGCTCGCGCATCTCCTTCAGCTTGCCGCTGTTGTGGGTCGCGATCACGACCCGTCCGGAGAGCAGGCGCGCCATCGGTCGTCTAGCCCACGGCCTGCTTCTGCAGGGCGACGAGCTGGGCGACGCCGCTCTTGGCGAGCCGCAGCAGGCCCAGGAACTCCTCCTCCGAGAAGGGCGTGACCTCGGCGGTTCCCTGCACCTCCACGATGCCGCCCGAGCCCGTGATGACGAAGTTCGCATCGGTCTCGGCGGCGGAATCCTCCGCATAGTCGAGGTCGAGGATCGGCGTGCCCTTGTGGATGCCGCAGGACACGGCGGCCACGTGGTCGCGCATCGGATCGACCGAGATGATCGAGCGGCTGCGCATCCAGGTGAAGCACTCGTGCAGGGCCACCCAGGCGCCCGTGATCGAGGCGGTGCGGGTGCCGCCATCGGCCTGCAGCACGTCGCAGTCGATCACGATCTGGCGCTCGCCGATGGCGGGCAGGTTCACCACCGCGCGCAGCGAGCGGCCGATCAGCCGCTGGATCTCCTGCGTGCGGCCCGAGGGCTTGCCCGCATTGACCTCGCGCCGGTTGCGCTCATGGGTCGCGCGCGGGAGCATGGCGTATTCGGCGGTGATCCAGCCCTTGCCGGAGCCGCGCAGCCAGGACGGGCCGCGTTCCTCCAGCGAGGCGGTGCACAGCACCCGGGTCTCGCCGAAGGTGACGAGGCAGGAGCCCTCGGCGTAGCGCGCGACGCCCCGCTCCAGCGTGACCTTGCGCAATTCCTCCGGCGCACGCTTGGACGGACGCATGGGGCTCTCCTTCGATCGGCACGGGGTCGCGCTCATAGGCGCTGGCGCGCCGGGCGGCAAGCGGGGAGCCCGGAGACCATGCCGGTCTCCGGGCCGGAAACATGCGCCGGGTTAGTAGCGCCAGTGGCGGCGATGATGATGGCGGTAGTGGTGGCGGCGGTGGTGGTAGGGCCGCCAATGGTGATGATGGTGGCGGCGCCAGCCGTAATGGTGCCCGCGCCCGTGCCCGCGCCCGTGGCGGATCTGGACGATGCCGGAATCGACGGATGCCGCCACTGCGGGCGCCGGCGCGAAGGGAGCCGCCTGGGCGCTGCTGCCCGCGCCGGCGAGACCGGCGACGACGAAGGCTGCGGCGGCGGTGAGATGTCGGCCGCGGATCGCGATGCGGGATGTCAGCATGATGGCCTCCGAGGTTTCCTCCTGCCGACCCGGGGCATGCCTGTCCCAAGGCCGGGAGGAGAAGGATGGGGTCGCGCGGCTGAACGGCAACTGACGGAGCGGCGACGGAGCGCGGGCTCCCACGCTTGCGCGCGCGCCGCGCCAGCCTCACATTAAGACGTCAGTCGTTCCAAGTGGTTGATGAACACGCGCGATCTCCCCCCTCTGCCGGCCGGGCCCGGCCAGGCTCGCAGCCTCGCCGAGTTGAACGAGCGCTCGCGCGAGATCTTCCGCCAGATCGTCGAGAGCTACCTCGCCACGGGCGAGCCGGTCGGGTCCCGCAATCTCGCCCGCATCCTGCCCATGACGCTGTCGCCGGCCTCGGTGCGCAACGTGATGGCGGATCTGGAACAGGCCGGGCTGATCTACGCCCCCCATACCAGCGCCGGCCGCCTGCCCACGGAGACGGGCCTGCGCTTCTTCGTCGACGCGCTGCTCGAACTCGGGGATGTCGGCCAGGAGGAGCAGGGGCGGATCGAGGCGCAGATGCGCGCTGCCGCCTCCCGCCACACCTTCGAGACCGCCCTGACGGAAGCCTCCGTGATGCTGTCCGGCATCTCCCGCGGGGCCGGCGTCGTCGTGACGACGAAGCAGAACGCCAATCTGCGCCATGTCGAGTTCGTGCGGCTCGATCCGGGCCGGGCCCTCGTGGTGCTGGTCTCGGAGGACGGATCGGTCGAGAACCGCCTCGTCGACCTGCCCCCCGGGCTGCCGGCGGGCGCCCTGCAGGAAGCCTCCAACTTCCTCAACGCCCGCATCCGCGGCCGGACGCTCGGGGAAGTGCGCGCCGAGATCGAAGCCAGCCGGGAGGCGATGAAGCGGGAACTCGACGCGCTCACCGAGCGGCTGGTCGATGCGGGGCTCGCCCGCTCGGTCGGTCCGAGCGAGGAGCGCCATCTCATCGTGCGCGGGCAGGCGAATCTCCTGGAGGATCTGCGCGCCGCGGAGGATCTGGAGCGGATCCGCCTCCTGTTCAGCGATCTCGAGAGCCAGAAGGACGTCATCGACCTCCTCACCCGGGCCGAGGGGGGCGAAGGCGTGCGCATCTTCATCGGCTCCGAGAACAAGCTCTTCTCGCTCTCCGGATCCTCGATGATCGCCGCGCCCTTCCATGACGGGCGCCAGAAGATCGTCGGCGTCGTCGGCGTGATCGGGCCGACCCGGCTCAACTACGCCCGCATCGTGCCGATGGTCGATTTCACCGCCCGGGTGATGTCCCGGATGCTGGAGAACGGGCGGGTGTGAGCCGCCGCAGCGCGGTTCCGGCGGGGCGCGAGGCCCTCTCGCCCGTGCGGGATCCGGATGCGCTCCCGGCCGCCTTCGCCGACTGGTTCGCCTCGCGCGGCTGGACCCCGCGGCCGCACCAGCTCGCGCTGCTTGGCGCCGCGCAGGCGGGCCGCTCCGCCCTCCTCGTCGCCCCGACCGGGGCCGGCAAGACGCTGGCGGGCTTCCTGCCGACCCTCGTCGACCTCGCCGGCCGCGAGGCCGCGGCGCGGCGCGGCCTGCACACCCTTTACGTCTCGCCCCTGAAGGCGCTCGCCGTCGACATCGCCCGCAACCTCGAAGCGCCGGTGGCCGAGATGGGCCTCGGGCTTCGCATCGAGACCCGCACGGGCGACACGCCGGCCCACAAGCGCAGCCGCCAGATCGCGCAGCCGCCCGACATCCTGCTCACCACCCCTGAGCAGCTCGCGCTCCTGATCGCCCACCGCGAGGCGGAGGTTTTTTTCGCCGGCCTCAGGCGGGTGGTGCTCGACGAACTCCATGCCCTCGTCACCTCGAAGCGCGGCGACCTCCTCGCGCTCGGCCTCGCCCGGCTGCACCGGCTCGCCCCCGGGCTTGCCGCCACGGGCCTCTCCGCGACCGTGCGCGAGCCGGACGCGCTCCGGCGCTACCTCGTCCCGCAGGCGCCGGAGCCGCGCAGCGCCGATCTCATCGTGGTCTCGGGCGGGGCGAAGCCGGACCTGCGCCTGCTGGAGGCGACGCGCCATCTGCCGCTCGCCGGCCACACGGCCTCGCTGGCGATGCCGGCCATCTACGACCTCATCCGCCGGCACCGGATGGTGCTCGTCTTCGTCAACACGCGGCTTCAGGCCGAGTACACCTTCCAGGAGCTGTGGAAGCTCAACGAGGATGTGCTGCCGATCGCGCTCCACCATGGCTCGCTCGACGCGACGCAGCGCCGGCGGGTCGAGGCGGCGATGGCGGAGGGCCGCCTGCGGGCGGTGGTCTGCACCGCCACCCTGGATCTCGGCATCGACTGGGGCGACGTCGACCTCGTGGTGAATGTCGGGGCGCCCAAGGGGGCGAGCCGGATCATGCAGCGCATCGGCCGCGCCAACCACCGCATGGACGAGCCGTCGAAGGCCTATCTGGTCCCGGCGAACCGGTTCGAGATCCTGGAATGCCGCGCCGCCCTCGACGCCGTCGAGGAGGCCGCCCAGGACACCCCCGACCCCCGCATCGGGGCGCCGGACGTGCTCGCCCAGCATGTGCTCGGGATGGCCTGCGCCGGGGCCTTCGCCGCCCCGGACCTCTACGAGGAGGTGCGGTCGGCCGCCCCCTACGCGGACCTCGCCTATGAGGATTTCGAGCAGGTCGTCGATTTCGTCGCGACCGGCGGGTATTCCCTGCGCGCCTACGAGCGCTTCGCCAAGATCCTGCGCGGGCCGGACGGGCTCTGGCGGGTGCGCGACGCGCGCACCGCGCAGCAATACCGGATGAATGTCGGCACCATCATCGAGGCGACGACCGTGAAGGTGCGCCTCGCCCGCGGCGTGCGGGGGAAGCCGGGCATGATCCTGCCCGCGGGCGGGCGGATCCTCGGCGAGATCGAGGAGGATTTCGCCGAGACGCTCACGGTTGGGGACACCTTCCTGTTCGCCGGCGAGGTGCTGCGCTTCGAGGGGCTGCACGAGGACGAGGCCCTGGTCACCCGCGGCCCCGCCGGCACTGATCCGGCGATCCCGAGCTATGCCGGCGCGAAATTCCCGCTCTCGACCTTCCTGGCCGCCCGCGTCCGGGAGCTGATCGCCGATCCCTTCGAGTGGGACCGCCTGCCCGCGCAGGTGACCGATTACCTGCTGCAGCAGCGCCGCCGCTCGATCCTGCCGGGCCCGCGCGATCTCCTGGTCGAGACCTTTCCGCGCGGCAACCGCCACTATCTGACCTGCTTTCCCTTCGAGGGGCGTCTCGCCCACCAGACGCTCGGCATGCTGCTGACCCGCCGCCTGGAGCGGGCGGCTTTACGCCCCCTGGGCTTTGCGGCGAACGATTACGGGCTCGCGATCTTCGGCAGCCGGGACGTCGCCGAGCGGATCGGGCGCGAGCCGGGCTTCCTCGACCGCCTCTTCGCCGAGGACATGCTGGGCGACGACCTCGAAGCCTGGCTCGATGAATCCGCGATGATGAAGCGCACCTTCCGGCAATGCGCGGTGATCGCCGGGCTGATCGAGCGCCGCCATCCCGGCCAGCGCAAGACCGGGCGTCAGGTCACGATCTCGACCGACCTGATCTACGACGTGCTGCGCAAGCACGAGCCCGGCCACCTGCTGCTGCGGGCGGCGCGCCAGGATGCGGCAACCGGACTCCTCGACGTGCGCCGCCTCGGCATGATGCTGTCGCGCATTCAGGGGCGAATCATCCACAAGGCGCTCGACCGCGTTTCGCCGCTCTCCGTGAACGTCATGCTCGAGATCGGGCGTGAGCGGGTCTACGGCGAGGGGGCCGACGAGATTCTGGCCGAGGCCGAGGCGGCTTTGCTCGACGAAGCGCTTGCCTGACCTGATCACACGAGCCAGCGCGCCCGGGCTCCCGAGGACGAAGACACCGTGACGCCGGCCCTGAAGCTCGAGAAGACCCGGAAAACCCCTGCCCTGATCCTCGCCGGCGAAGCCCTCACCCTCGATCTGAGCGGCGTCCTCTGGATTGAGGCCCATCGCACCCTGGTAGTGTCGGACCTGCACCTGGAGAAGGGCTCGTCCTTCGCGGCCCGCTCGGGCCAGTTCCTGCCGCCCTACGACACCCGCGAGACGCTCGCCGCCCTGCACGAGGTGGTGGCGCGCTTCGACCCGGCCTGCGTCGTGGCGCTCGGGGATTCCTTTCACGATGCGGGCGGGCCGGGGCGGATGGATCCGGGCGACCACGCGCTGATCGCCGCCCTGCAGGCGGGATGCGACTGGGTCTGGATCAACGGCAATCACGACCGCGCCGTGCAGGACGGCGTCGGCGGGCGCTTCGCCGACACGCTCCGGATCGGTGGATTGACGCTCCGGCACGAGCCCGCGGCGGATGCCGCCCCGGGGGAGGTCGCCGGCCACCTGCATCCGGTCGGCAAGGTCGCCATGCGGGGGCGCGCCGTGCGCCGCCGCTGCTTCGTGACGGACGGGCGCCGCCTCGTGATGCCGGCCTTCGGCGCCTATGCGGGCGGCCTGAACGTGCGCAGCCCCGCCTTCGACGCGCTCTTCCCCGACGGCCTGACCGCGCATCTCCTGGGGGACGGTCGGCTGTTCGCGATCGGGCGGGCGATGCTGGCGCGGGAGTGATACAACTTTCGGTTGAGTTTGCCACAGGCTTCACCAACCCTGAGGGATGAAACCGGCCGCAAGGCCCCCGGATGGCAGCCCCACCGGCCCTCATGCTGAGGTGCTGCGTAGCAGCCTCGAAGCACCCCGGAACGCAGGTCCAAGGCTCCGGTGGCTGGGATCATCGGTCCGGGGTGCTTCGAGGCAGCCTACGGCTGCACCTCAGCATGAGGGCCGGTGGGGCTGCCACGCAGGTCAGGTTCTATTTAGACCGACGGCCCAAGATGCTGACGCATCGGGCCTTCGGTCTCAAACCGGCGCCGGCGTCTTGTCCGGATAGCGGCACAGATCCGCGATCACGCAGCGCCAGCATTCGGGCTTACGGGCCTTGCAGACGTAGCGCCCGTGCAGGATCAGCCAGTGATGGGCGTTGTGCCGGTAGGGTTCCGGCACGATCGCCTCGAGCCCTTCCTGCACCTTGTCGGTCGTGGGCCCGGGCGCGAGCGGGATGCGGTTCGAGACCCGGAAGATGTGGGTGTCGACCGCGATGGTCGGCTCGCCGAAGGCAACGTTGAGCACCACGCTCGCGGTCTTGCGGCCGACGCCGGGCAGCACCTCAAGCTCCTCGCGCCGCCGCGGCACCTCGCCGCCATGCCGCTCGACCAGGATTTGCGAGAGCGCGATGACGTTCTTGGCCTTGGTGTTGAAGAGGCCGATGGTGCGGATGTGCTGGCGCACCGCTTCCTCGCCGAGCGCCAGCATGGCGGCCGGATGGTCGGCTTTCGCGAAGAGGTCGCGGGTCGCGAGGTTCACGCCCTTGTCCGTCGCCTGAGCCGACAGCACTACCGCGACGAGCAGCGTGTAGGGATTGACGTATTGGAGATCCGAGCGCGGCGCCGGATTGGCGGCGCTCAAGCGAGCGAAGATCTCCCGCAGCGTCGCCGCGTCGACCGGCTCGGGCGTCTTCGGCACCGCGGGCGCAGTGAGGGGCGCGACCAGCGCCGCTCCCGCTTTCGTCTTCACTTTCGAGGGAGCAGCCGGCTTTCGTCGCATCATGGCTGCCTTATATTGTCTGTATGGAGAGCGACAAGGCACAGGACGGACGCCTGACGCACCACCCTGACGGGCGCGATCCCGACGCGATCGAGCGTCCGGTCTTCGCGGCGGTGATCCGGCCGCATTGCTCGCTCGGCCGCACCGGCTTCCAGATCGTCATGGCCGCCTGCTGCCTCGTCTCGCTGGTGACGAGCCTCGTCTTCCTGCGTCAGGGCTTCTGGCCGATCGCCGGCTTCTTCGGCCTCGACATGGTCGCCCTCTGGTTCGCGCTCAGCGTCAGCATGCGGCGGGGCCGCTCCTTCGAGGAGGTGGTGGTCAGCCAGATCGAGATCCTGCTCGCCCGCGTGAGCCATCGCGGCGAGCGGTCGGAGTGGCGCTTCAACCCGCTCTGGAGCCGGATCCAGAAAGTGGAGGACGACGAGTACGGGCTGCAATCGCTGGCGATCGTCTCGCGCGGCCGGCGGGTTCTGGTGGCCCGCGACGCCTCCCCGCCGGAGCGCGAGACCATCGCGGAGGGCCTGTCCCGGGCCCTGGCGGAGGTGAAGAAGGGGTTCTGATCCGGGTTCGGTGGTTCGGAGACCGGATCAGGCTTGCGCGAGCCACTCCCGCAGCTTCGTGAATCGCGGCCGCATGGCGCCGCCCCGCACCGCGATCGCCACCGCCCGCCTCTGCGCCACCAGCACCACCAGCCGCTTGCCGCGCGTCACCCCCGTATAGAGGAGGTTGCGGGCGAGCATCGTGTAATGCTGGAGCGCCACCGGGATCACCACCGCCGGGTATTCCGAGCCCTGCGACTTGTGGATGGTGATGGCATAGGCGGGGGTCAGCACGTCGAGCTCGTCGAACGGATAGGCGACCTCGCGGCCGTCGAAGCCCGCGATCAGATTCCCCTCCTCCGGATCGATCCGCAGCACCACGCCGAGATCGCCGTTGAAGACCTCGCGGTCGTAGTCGTTCTGCACCACCATCACCCGGTCGCCCGGCGCGAAGCGCCAGCCGAAGCGCTCGACGGAGTGAGCCGGGGCGGGATTCAGCACCTGCTGGAGCGCGTGGTTGAGGTGGCGGCTGCCGAGGGCGCCGCGGGTCATCGGGCAGAGCACCTGCACGTCCCGCACGGGATCGAGGCCGAAGCGGCGGGGGATGCGCGCCGTAACGATCTCCACCAGCCGCTCCGCGCCGACCTCCGGATCCTCGATCTCGACCAGGAAGAAGTCGCCGGAGGGATCCGGGCTGCCCTCCGGCATCCGTCCGGCCTTGATGCGGTGGGCGTTGACGATGATCCGGCTCTCCGCCGCCTGCCGGAAGACCTCGGTGAGGCGCGCCACGGCGATCCGGCCCGAGGCGATGACGTCGGCAAGCACCTGGCCCGGCCCGACCGAGGGCAGCTGATCGACATCGCCGACGAGCCAGAGCGCGGCGTGCCGCGGCAGCGCGCGGGTGAGCGCATTCATCAGCGGCACGTCGATCATCGAGGCTTCGTCGACGACGAGGAGGTCGCAGTCGAGGGGGTTCTGCTCCCCGCGCTGGAAGCCACCCCGGGCCGGATCGACCTCCAGCAGGCGGTGCAGGGTCTTGGCCGGGCGGCCGGTCTGCTCGCTCATGCGCTTCGCGGCCCGCCCGGTCGGCGCGGCGAGCAGCACGCGGGCCCGGACGGTGGCGAGCACCCGCAGCAGGGCATCGAGGGTGCTGGTCTTGCCGACGCCCGGCCCGCCGGTGATCACCGCGACCTTGGCTTCCATTACGGTGCGGGCCGCCTCCCGCTGCGAGGGCGAGAGCACCCGCCCCGTCTCGGCCTCGACCGCGGCCAGGGCCGGGTCGACGGCGATCTCGCCCCAGGGCAGCGGCGCGGTCGCGAGGGCAGCCAGCCGCTCGGCGATGGCGCGCTCCGCCCCGTGGAGCCCGCGCAGGAAGATGTGGGTCTCGCCCCCGATCGTGTCCGCCACCACCGATTCGCCGCCGATCTCCTCGACGAGCGCCGTGCGGGTGAGAGCGGGATCGACCCCGAGCAGATCGGCCGCCCGCGTGACGAGGTCGGGCACCGGCAGGGCGCAATGGCCGTCATCCATCGCCGCCTGCAGCGCATAGGCGATGCCGGCCCGGAGCCGGGCGGGGGCGGTCGGCGGCAGGCCGAGCTTCGTCGCGATGGCATCCGCGGTGCGAAAGCCGATGCCGCGCACGTCGCGGGCGAGGCGGTAGGGGTCCTCGGTCATCACCGCGACCGCCTCCGCCCCGTAGGTCTTGTAGATCCGCACCGCCCGCGCCGTGCCGACGCCATGCGCGTGGAGGAAGATCATGATCTCGCGCACGACCCGGTGCTCGGCCCAGGCGGCGACGAGCCGGGCGGCCCGCACCGGCCCGATGCCCGAAACCTCGGTGAGCCGCTCGGGCGCCGCCTCGATGACCGTGAAGGTGTCGGCCCCGAAGGCCCTCACGATCCGCTTGGCCATCTCCGGCCCGATGCCGCGCATCTGACCGGAGGCGAGATAGCGCTCGATCCCCTCCGCGCCGGTCGGCGGCGTGCAGGCGAGGGTGTCGGCACGGAATTGCAATCCGTGCGTCCGGTCGCTGACCCAGGCCCCCGTCGCGGTGATCCACTCGCCCGCCGCGACGGTGGGTGCGTGGCCGACGACCGGCACGAGGTCGCGCCGCCCGCGTGCCTTCACCTTCAGGACGCAGAATCCACTCTCGGGACTGTGGAAGGTGACGCGCTCGATCGTCCCCGCGAGGGCATCGCGGGGCGCTTCGGCGCCGCCGGCCCGCGGCGGGCGGCGCGTGGTGGAGGAGGCGTGCATCGGCTCACGGCAGAGATCGGGAGCAGGCAGCCCGGCCGCAAGGTTCCCTCGCCGCAAGCTTTCCCTACCAGGTCTCCGGCACCTCGCCCGGCGGGAGCGGCGGCGCGACGCGCTCGCGCGGCAGGCCGAAGCCCTCGGCGCGCCAGGGCCGGTGATGCCAGCGCGGCGGCCCGTCGAAGCCCGGCCCCTCGTCGCAGACGCGGACGCGCCGCACGACCTCCTCGCCATCTGCATCGATGCGGCGCTTCACGAAAACCCGGCAGGTCTCGTCCGCGCGGGAGAAGCGCGGGGGCGCCCAGCCGGGCCGGACGCCGTAGGGGGCGGGACGCGGCTCATCGAAATCGGCCGCGACGGCCGGGCCGGCGAGGACGAACGCGGTGGCGGCGAGCGCGCCGAGGCGGACGAGGCGGGACATGGGATGGGACTCCGGGGCGGCGCCGGATCGGGACCGCCGATGCCGCCACCCTGGGCCCGCGGTCTTGAACCCGCTCTGAAGTCGCCGTTCGGCCGGCATACAGACACGGCGCGCAGGCTGCCCGGAGCAGCACCTGATCGCAGGTCTGCCGGGTCGATGATCCGACGCTCGTGGGAGCCCAGCGGCCCTCATGCTGAGCAACCATTCGATCGAGGGCGGGGGTTGGCTGCCCCTGGCGGGAGCGCTCAAACGGCATGGCTTGGCTCAGGCGGGACGGTTCTCCGCCCATTCCCGGACGACTGCAGCGTCAGCGGAAGGAGATCCGGGAACCAGCACGAGGACTCGCCGCGAAGCGGCTCCGTTTGCCTCCAGCGTGGCTGGCAAACGGTCGCTGCGCGACTTTTCGTGCTGGATCCCGGGTCGCATTCCGCTGCCGCCGCATGCGCCCGGGACAGGGGGAGCGGGCGAGAGGAGGCCGGGCGAGACGACGGTCTCGAACAGTCCGTTCGGAAACCGGATCAGCTGCCACCGGCCAAGCCGACCCTGACGGATGAAGCGTCAGGATTCGCCACGCGCCGCGCCGCGCCCGAAGACGGTGCGTTTTCGACTGAGGAGCATGGTGATTGCCATGGGAGGGTTTCGGCCGTGACGCTCAGCGAGCGACCCCTCCGTCGACTGGTCGTCTCCTTGGCCGCAGGCGGATCACCCGCATGGTTGCCGCATCCACCGCCTCACGCGAGTAGAGGAGCGGCCGATAGGCCCGCTTCGACCAGGGCTCCGCATGGTCGGCGTAGTGGGGCGAGCGCGGATCGCCCGACTGGCCCGGCCCGTTGATGAACAGGCTCGCGTCCCAGTTCCCCACATCCACCACCATGCGGAAGGAGGCGCCCGTGGTCAGCCGGAACGTGTCGGTCCGGTAGCCGGTATTCATCACGGTAACGCCCGAGCCGCCGACCGGCAGCGGGCCGATGTCGTGTCCGGCGAACCCGACACCCGAGAGCGGATGGAGGAAATGGGCCTGGTGCAACCGCCCCCAGCGCCAGCCTTGCGGGTCCGGGCCGAGCCGGGCGATCCCGTCGCGGAAGGCCGCCGCCAGGGTTTCAGCGAGCAGCGCGTCGCGGGCCTCCCGGCCGAGGGGCGGTCGGGGCGCCTCGAGAAGGGCGAGCAGCGTCTCGGTATCGCCCGGGGCGAGCAGGGTCTCGGTCGCGGCATCGGGCGCGACGGCCCGGAGAAGTCCCGGGCGCAGGTGATTCACCCACCAGATCTCCGCGAGGGCCGCCGCCGCGCTGTCCTCGTGCAGGTGCCCGTCGAAGGCGACGAGCAGCGCCAGGGCGGCGCCGAGATCCCCCTCCCCCGCGAGCGCCCCGCTAGCGAGGCGGGCGAGGCGCAGGGCCGGAAGCGAGAGGTCGTCACCCTGGAGCGCCGCCGAATCGGCGAGCGCGTGGCGCGGCTGGCCGTCGAGCACGGCGGCGATGCGCAGGGCCCGCCAGGGCTCATGCCATTCGTAGCCGATCGCGTGCGGATATCCCGGCGGCAGGTTCATCTCGTTCGCGCTCGCCACGATGCCGCCGGGCGGATCGATGGCGCGCGGCAGATCCTCCGGGCCGACGAAGCCGTCCCATTCGTAGCGCCCGTCGCCCGGGACCGGCATCAGGCCATCCCAGTTCGGCCGGCGCGGCGCCTTGCCGGCGACGAACCACGCGATGCGGCCCGAGACATCCGCATAGACCTGGTTGACGCTCGGCGCCGACCAGTGCCGCAGGGCGGCCCCGAAGTCCTCCGGGCTCGCGGCGTCCAGATAGGCGAGGCTGCCGAGATAGGCGGCCGTTCCGGGCTCGCTCCACACGGTGCGGAGCGCGAAGGCGCGCCGGGCCACGCGGTCCTCCCACAGCACCGGCCCGTGGCGGGTGAAGGCGAGGTGCACGATCTCGTCCGGGCCGCCCCGGACCAGGATGCGCTCCTCGATCCGGCGCATCCCCTCCCAGCCATCGCCATAGCGGTAGAGGTCCGGATCCTCCGGATGGGTCTCGTAGACGCAGAGATCCTCCTGATCGATGGGCGAGATCGTGAGGCTGAAGGCCGCCCGGCCGTTATGGCCGATGGAGATCCCCGGCAGCGCCGGTTCGCCCGCGCCGATCACGTCGAGCCCCGGCGCGGAGAGATGCACCACGTAGCGCAGCGAGGGCAGCGTGTAGGCCCGGTGCGGGTCGCTCGCCAGGATCGGCCGCCCTGTCGCCGTGCGGGAGGGGGCGAGGGCCCAGTTGTTCGAGCCGTCCGGCGGAGAAGCGTCGAAGGAAAGCGGCGCATCGCCCGCCGTCACGGCGCCGTGCTCGTTCACCACGGCCCAGCGCCACGCCTCCTCCCGCGGGCAGGCGAGCCGGGCCGGCGTGAAGCCGACGCCCGCGGTCGCGAGCCGCACGACCTCGATCACGTCCGGCGGCACGCCCGGGGGGTCGAGCCCCTCGGGCACCTCCGGGACGTGGTCGGGCGCGAGCGCCTTGCGATAGGGGTCGAGGGCGAGGGCACCGCGCGCCGCCACCTGCGCACGGGCAACCTCGGAGAGCGCGTTGCGCGTCAGCGCGTGGCTGCGGATGCGCACGACGTCGAAGGCATCCCAGCGCGCGGGCCGCGTGCCCATGGTCGCGAATTCCGGCGGCAGCCAGGACGGGTCCGCCTCCGTGAGGCCGATGAAGGCGTTGAGGCCGGCCACGAAGGCTTCCGCGATCGCCCGCGCCTGCGGCGTGCCGTAGGCCGCCCACTCGGCCGCCTCGTCACCCCGGTAGAGGAAGAGCCGCGATGCGCGGTCCTGGGCGAGGTAGCCGGGCCCGAAATCGCCGGCGAGCAGGCCGAGGCCGCGCTTGCGCCAGAGATCGAGCTGCCAGAGCCGGTCCCGTGCGGCGTTGAAGCCCTGGACCAGGAAGGCGTCGTGCCGGCTCTCCGCCCGGATATGCGGCACGCCCCAGCGGTCGACGCGGATCTCCGCCGGGCGTTCGAGGCCGGGGATGTCCAGGGTGAGATCGGCCTGATTCATCGTTCCTCCTGCACGGCAGGCCGGCAGTCTCGGCGCCCCGCTCGCGCCTGTCCAATCGGGTCGGGCCTGCGGCAGACCCACTGGCCGCAGGCCCGAATCACCGTCATGCTTTTCCGGCAGCGGAGCGCGCTGCTCGGGGTGTCCTGCCGCAATGCATCCCGGCACCCGCCGCGCCCCTCATGCTGAGGCGCCGCTGCGATCGTGACCGAATCCCGGCCATCACCCGTCCGTCAGCGCCCGGCGAGTTCCTTCAGCAGGGCCTCGTGGAAGCGGTCAGGCGCCTCGACCTGGGGCGAATGGCCGAGATCCGGGAACTCGACCAGCTTGGCGTCCGGAATGCGCCGGGCCACCTCCGGGCCGAGAAGGTCGTAGCGCCCGAGCCTCGCGGCGAGGTCGGCGGGCGCGCGGTTGGCGCCCGGCGCGGTGCGGTCCTTATCCCCCACGACCAGCACGGTCGGCACGCGCAGGCGCTCGAACTCGTGCACGACCGGCTGGGTGAAGATCATGCCCGAGGTCTGGGCCTGGTTCCAGGCCACCCGTTCCGCCCCCGGCCCGCCATAGAGCCCCGCCTGCATCTGGACCCAGCGGTCGTATTCGGGCTTCCACTGGCCATCGTAGTAGAACTTGAGCTGGTAGGCCTTAATGCTCTCGAAGGTGGTCTTGCGCTCCTGGGCGAAGGACGCCTCGATGGTCTGGTAGGGAACACCCTTCTCCTGCCAGTCCTCCAGGCCGAGCGGGTCGACCATGACGAGCTGCTCGACCGCATCGGGATACATCAGCGCAAAGCGGGCGGCGAGCATGCCGCCCATCGAGTGGCCGATGACCGTCGCCTTGGCGATGCCGAGCGCGTCGAGCAGACCCTTGGTGTTCGCGGCGAGCTGGGGCAGGCTGAACTGGTAGCCGGCCGGCTTGGTCGACTTGCAGAAGCCGACCTGATCGAGGGCGAGCACCCGGAAGCCGGCTTCGCGCAGGGCCGCGATGGTCTTCTCCCAGGTGGCGGCGCAGAAGTTCTTGCCGTGCAGCAGCACCGCCGTGCGACCGTTCGGACGATCCGGCGCCACGTCCATATAGGCCCATCGCGAGCGTCTGGCCCTGCGAGGCGAAGCCATGGCGGCGCACCTCGTGCGGATAGGTGAAGCCTTCGAGTTCCGGACCATAGGTCTCGGCGGCCTGGGCGGTGCCGGCGGGCGCGAGGCCGAACGGGGCGACGATCAGGGCGGCGAGGGCGAGGCGGTGCGTCATGGGAAGACCTCCGGCGCGGGATGCGGGGCAGTCCCGCGCTTGCGTTTCCGCCGCCGCCCGCTCATATAGGCGCCGGGAGGTTGGCGGGGGACGTTTCACTCGCCAACCGGGTCAGGTCCGGAAGGAAGCAGCCCTAACGAGAACGAGCGGGTTCTCGTCCAGCCTCCCACCCTCATTCCACGAGAGCGCGCGCCGGGCTTGTCGCCCGCGCGCCCTCCGCGACCGCGGCGCATGGACGAGACCTCCGGCACGCCTCTGACCGACGAGCCGGGTTTCCCGGGTTTCGCCATGCCGGCCGCCCCGGGGCAGGCCGCCGCGCCCTACCGGGTGCTCGCCCGCAAGTACCGCCCGAAGGACTTCGAGGACCTGATCGGCCAGGGCGCCATGGTGCGCACCCTGGCGAATGCCTTCGAGGCCGGGCGCATCCCGCAGGCCTGGATGCTCACGGGCGTGCGCGGCGTCGGCAAGACCACGACGGCCCGGATCCTCGCCCGCGGCCTCAACTACGCCCTGCCCGACGACCCGCAGGCCGGCCCGACGATCCGCATGCCGGCCCTCGGCCTGCACTGCGCGGCGATCATGGAATCGCGCCACATCGACGTGCTGGAGATGGACGCCGCGTCCCATACCGGCATCGACGACGTCCGCCAGATCATCGACGGCATCCGCTATGCGCCGGTTTCCGCGCGCTACAAGGTCTACATCGTCGACGAGGTCCACATGCTGTCCGAGAAGGCGTTCAACGCCTTCCTGAAGACGCTGGAGGAGCCGCCGCCGCACGCGAAGTTCGTCTTCGCCACGACCGAGATCCGCAAGGTCCCGGTCACCATCCTGTCCCGCTGCCAGCGCTTCGACCTCCGCCGGGTCGAGGCCGGGACGCTGATCGCCCACCTGCAGAAGATCTGCGAGGCCGAGGGCGTCGCGGCGGAGCCGGAGGCGCTGGCCGGCATCGCGCGGGCCGCCGAGGGCTCGGTGCGCGACTCCCTGTCGCTGCTCGATCAGGCGATCGCGCATGGCGCGGGCCGGGTCACGGCCGAGACCGTGCGCGACATGCTGGGCCTCGCCGACCGGGCGCGGATCATCGACCTGTTCGAGGCCGCCATGCGCGGCGACGCGCCGTCCGCCTTCGCGGAGCTGCGCGCCCAGCACGAGGCCGGGGCGGATCCCTCCGTCGTCCTCCAGGACCTCGCCGAGTTCACCCATCTGGTCACCCGCCTGAAAGTGGCGCCCGAGACCGCCCGGTCCGACAGCGCGCTCAGCGAGGCCGAGCGGGCCCGCGGCAGCGACTTCGCCGACCGGCTCTCGGTGCGGGCGCTCTCGCGCGCGTGGCAGATCCTCCTGAAGGCGATCCCCGAGGTGCAGGCCGCGCCCCGGCCGCTCGCCGCCGCCGAGATGGCGCTGGTGCGGCTCATCTACGCCGCCGACCTGCCGACGCCCGACGAGGCGCTGCGGCAGGTGAAGGAAGGCGGCAGCGTCGTGCTTCCGCCCGGCGGGCGCCCGCCGCCCGCAGCAGCAGCGGGTCCCGCCCTGCGGGCGCTTCCCGATCCGCGGCCGCGGCCGGATCCCGCGGTGGCCCTGGCTCCGGCTCCGGCCCCGCAACCCGCTTCCCCCGCCGTCGAGGCCGCGCCGGCGGTGCGGCTGCGCCGCTTCGAGGACGTGGTGGCGCTGGCGGATGCCCGCCGCGACATCGGCCTCAAGGCCGCCCTCGAGCGGGACGTGCACCTCGTGCGCTTCGAGGACGGGCGGATCGAGTTCCGGCTCGCCGAGGGCGGGCGCGCGACGCTCGCCAATGACCTCGCCCGGGCGCTCGACCTGTGGACGGGCCGCCGCTGGGTCGTCGCGCTCTCCAAGGAGACCGGCGCGCCGACGCTCGCCGCCCGCACCAGGGCCGAGATCGAGAGCCGCCACCAGGGCGCAGCCGCCCATCCGCTGGTCCAGGCGGTCCTGAGAGGATTCCCGGGCGCGCAGATCATCGACGTGCGCGAGAAGGCGGCGGAAGCCACGCCGGAGGATCTCGCGCCGCCCGAGGAACCCGACGCCGACCTGTAGCGGCCGCCGCCTCCGCGCCCCACATTGCTGAAGACCGTTTCCAGAGGACACGCCATGCGCGACATCATGGGGCTGATGAAGCAGGCCCAGGCCATGCAGCAGAAGATGGCCGACCTGCAGAACGAACTCGATGCCGTCGAGGTCTCGGGGGCGGCCGGCGGCGGCGCCGTCTCCGTGACGATGACGGCGAAGGGTGTCGTGAAGGGCGTGTCGATCGACGCCTCGCTCATGGTTCCCGACGAGAAGGAGATCCTGGAGGATCTGATCGTCGCCGCGATGAACGATGCCCGCGCCAAGGGCGAGCGCGCCGCCCAGGAGCGGATGCAGGAGCTCACCAAGGGCCTGCCCCTGCCGCCCGGCATGAAGCTGCCGTTCTAGCCGCCCGCGCCTGCTCTCCCGGGGGATCGAAGATCCCACGTGAGGGTGGAGACGGTTCCGCAAGAAGCCGCGACCGTGCCGCTGCCAGCGCGGCGCTCAGTGCTTTGTTCCGAACCGTCATACGGCTTCAGGTTGATTCCTTCCGAGACGAGTTAAGTGCGGGGAACCCCTCTCCCGTGCGGGAGAGGGGTAGGGGTGAGGGTCCCGGACCGTGCAGCAAGCACCCACAACCGTGGTGCTGGCAGCGGGCCGGTTCAGGATACTTGCTGAACCACCTGGTCCCTCACCCCTGCCCCTCTCCCGCACGGGAGAGGGGTTCCCCGTGCTCTTCCCCGTGCTCCTCATTGCCATCAGGTTCGCCGTTCCATGCCCCAAGCCGTCGCCGGTCCGGAGATCGAGCGCCTGATCCAGCTCCTGGCCCGGATGCCGGGCCTCGGGCCGCGCTCGGCCCGCCGGGCGGCGCTGCAGCTCATCAAGAAGCGGGAGGCGCTGCTCGCGCCCCTCGCGGAGGCCATGCGGGTGGCTTGCGAACGCATCGTGGTCTGCCACGAATGCGGGAATGTCGACACCTCCGATCCCTGCACGATCTGCCGCGACCACAGCCGCGATCCCTCGATCCTGGTCGTGGTGGAGGACGTCTCGGACCTCTGGGCGCTCGAACGCTCGGGCGCCGTGACGGCCCGCTACCACGTCCTCGGCGGCGTGCTCTCGGCGCTCGACGGCATCCGCCCGGAGAACCTCAACCTGTCGCGCCTCGTCGAGCGGGCGAGCGTGCCGGAGATGCGCGAGGTCATCCTCGCCCTCAACGCAACCGTCGACGGGCAGACCACCGCCCATTACATCACGGAACTCCTCGCCCACCTGCCCGTGAAGGTCACCAAGCTCGCCCATGGGGTGCCGGTCGGCGGCGAGCTCGACTATCTCGACGAGGGCACCCTCTCGGCCGCGATCCGTCAGCGCACCGCCTTCTGAGGCCCGTCACCGCGATTTGACCCTGGGCGGACGAATCCCTATCTCGAAAATTCACGAGCGGCGCCCGTCGGCGCCCCGATCCGGTTTACCCGCATGACCATCCGCCCCCTCGTCATCCTTCCGGACGCGCGCCTGCGCGTGACCTCCGAGCCGGTCGGCACGATCACGGGCGAGGTGCGCAAGCTCGCTTCCGACATGCTGGAGACCATGTACGACGCGCCCGGCGTCGGCCTCGCGGCGATTCAGATCGGCGAGCCGACCCGCATCGTCACGGTCGACACCTCGAAGGACAAGGAGGCGCGCAACCCTCTGGTCCTTCTCGACCCCGAGATCGTCTGGGCCTCCGAGGAGACGCGCTCCTACGAGGAAGGCTGCCTGTCGATCCCCGAATACTACGCCGAAGTCGTGCGGCCCGACCGGGTGCGGGTGCGGTTCCGCACCCTCGACGGGGAGGTCGTGGAGCAGGAGGCCGACGGCCTTCTCGCCACCTGCCTGCAGCACGAGATCGACCATCTCAACGGCGTGCTGTTCATCGACCATATCTCGAAGCTCAAGCGCGACCGCGTGCTGAAGAAATTCGCCAAGGCGGCCAAGCGCGGCCAGGAAGCGGCCTGATCCGTCGTCGCCATGCCGCTCAAGGTCGTCTTCATGGGCACCCCGGATTTCGCGGTGCCGACGCTCGCCGAGATCGTCGGGAGCGGCCACGAGGTCGTGGCGGTCTACACCCGGGCCCCGGCCCCGGCTGGGCGCGGCATGGCGCTCAGGCCCTCTCCGGTCCAGGCGCTCGCCGAGCGGTTCGGCCTGCCCGTGCGGACGCCCGCGACCCTGCGGAGCGAGGAGGCCGTCGAGATCTTCCGCGGCCATGACGCGGATGTGGCGGTGGTGGTCGCCTACGGCATGATCCTGCCGCCCGCGATCCTCGACGCACCGCGCCTCGGCTGCCTCAACCTCCACGCCTCGATCCTGCCCCGCTGGCGCGGCGCCGCGCCGATCCAGCGCGCCGTGATGGCGGGGGATTCCGAGACCGGCGTCGCGGTGATGCGCATGGAGCCCGGCCTCGATACCGGCCCGGTGGCGATGCTGGAGCGGGTCGCGATCACGCCCGAGATGACGGCCGGGGAACTCCACGACCGGCTGATGCCGCTCGGCGCCGACCTGATGAACCGGGCCCTCGGGGCCCTGGAGCGCGGCGGCCTGACCTTCACGCCCCAGGCCGCGGAGGGAATCGTCTACGCCCACAAGATCACCAACGAGGAGGCCCGCCTCGACTGGGCCGAGCCGGCGCAGCGCCTCCACGACACGATCCGGGGCCTCTCGCCCTTTCCGGGCGCCTTCTTCATGGCCGATCTCGGCCGCGGGCCGGAGCGGGTGAAGGTGCTGCGCGCGAGCCTGGCCGATGGAAGGGCTGAGCCGGGCACGCTGCTCGATGCTCACGGCACCGTCGCCTGCGGCGAGGGCGCGATCCGGCTCCTGCGCGTGCAGCCCGCCGGCAAGGGGCCGATGGAGGCCGGCGACTTCCTGCGCGGCCGGCGCCTGGAGCCCGGCGCGCGCCTCGCCTGATCCCGATGCCCCGCTACAAGCTCGTGGTCGAGTATGACGGCACCGCCTTCGCGGGCTGGCAGCGGCAGGCTGCGGACCGCACCGTGCAGCAGGCCCTCGAAGAGGCGATCGAACGCTTCGTGAACCGGCCGGTCCGCGTCCATTGCGCCGGGCGCACCGATGCGGGCGTGCATGCCTCTCACCAGGTGGTGCATCTCGACCTTGACCGGGAGTGGCGCACCGACACGGTGCGGGACGCGACGAACGCGCATCTGCGGCCGGAGCCGGTCTCGGTGCTGAGCGCGGCGCGCGTCGGTCCGGACTTCGACGCCCGCCATTCGGCGCTGAAGCGCCATTACCGCTACCGCATTCTCAACCGCCGCAGCCCGCCGGCCCTCGCTCGCGGCTATGTCTGGCACGTGCCCTGGGCGCTCGACGCCGCGGCGATGCATGCGGCGGCCCAGACCCTGCTCGGTCGGCACGATTTCTCGGCCTTCCGCGCCGCCGAGTGCCAGGCCAGCAGCCCGCTGCGGACCCTCGACCAGCTCGACGTGGAGCGCCGCGGCGACGAGATCCTGGTGGCGACCTCGGCGCGCTCCTTCCTGCATCACCAGGTGCGCGGGATGGTCGGCACGCTGATGCTGGCCGGAAGCGGACGCCTCGACACGGCGGGCGTGCGCGCCGTTCTCGACTCGCGCGACCGGGCGCGCTGCGGTCCGCTCGCGCCGGCAGCGGGGCTGACGCTGACGGGGGTGGATTACCCGGAAGCAGCGCTGTCAGCCCCCGGCTGACTGAACCAGCGCGTGCGCTCCGGCCGCCACGGCGGCCACGATGCCGGCGCAGGCGAGCGTCATCAGGGCCGCGGCCGGTCCGGCGAGGCCGAGCGTCTGGCGCACAGCGGTGGCGTGGACGCGCAGCAGCACGACCGCGAAGGCGACGGCCTGCATGAGCGCGAGGCCCGGGGTCGAGAGCCCGAGCACCAGCATCAGCCCCGGCACGGACAGCACCAGGAAGGCGACGATGAGGATCCAGTTCGTCACCACGACAAAGGGCACGTAGAGCGCCGTCAGGCGCAGCCGCCGCGTCACGCCGATCATGGCGAGCGGCACGGAGAGGAAGCAGGCCAGCGTGCCGCCGATCACCGCCAGCGTCACATGGTCCGGGCGCAGGAGCGGCGCCCGGCCGAGATCGGCCGGCCCCCGCTCCAGGGCAAGCGCGATCACCACGGCCGGCGCCGCCAGCACGATCGCCCCGAAGGACCGCCAGAAGCCGCGCTCGCTGCAATCGAAGCGGCGCAGCGCGCCTGGCCGCCCGTTGAGGAGATCGGCGGTGCCGCGCAGGGAGCGGCCGATTTCGTCCACGCTGACCAGCATGGCGACACGGCTCCCGCGCCGGATCCAGCATCCGGCAATCGCGAGATTCTACTTTCGTCGTAGACCGGTCAAGCCCGCTTCTGCAGCGCAGCATCGCCCGGGAAATAGGCATCGAGCACCCGGCGGAAGATCGCGGTCAGCCGGTCGAGGTCGGCCAGAGCCGCCCGCTCGTCGATCTGATGCATGGTCTGCCCGACGAGCCCGAACTCGATCACCGGACAGGCATCCTTGATGAATCGGGCATCCGAGGTGCCGCCGGTGGTGGAGAGGGCCGGACGACGCCCCGTCTCGGCCTCGATCGCCGCCGTGACGAGATCCACGAAGGGATCCGGCTGCGTGAGAAAGGCGACGGCATTGGTCGGCTGGACGGCCAGGGTGTAGCGCACCGCGTTGCCCGCCGCGGCATCGAGGCGGCGGCGCAGCTCGGCCTCCAGGGTCGCAGGCGTCCAGAGATCGTTGAAGCGAATGTTGAAGACGGCCCGGGCCTCGGCCGGGATCACGTTCGAGGCCGGGTTGCCGACATCCACCGTGGTGAATTCGAGGTTCGAGGCGTCGAAATGCGCCGTGCCCGCATCGAGCGGCGCGGCGAGGAGCGCCCCCGCGAGACGGATCAGGCCGGGGATCGGGTTCTCGGCCCGGTGCGGATAGGCGACATGCCCCTGCACACCGTGCACGGTCAGCGCGGCGGTGAGCGAGCCGCGCCGGCCGATCTTGATCATGTCGCCGAGGCGGTCGGGGTTGGTCGGCTCGGCCAGGATGCAATGGTCGAAGCGCTCGCCCTTCTGCCTCGCCCAGGCCAGCAGCTTGACCGTGCCGTTGACCGCCGGCCCCTCCTCGTCGCCGGTGATCAGAAAGGCGATGGAGCCGCCGAAATCCGGCCCGCGCTCGGCCAGGAAGGCGAGGATTGCGGCGGCGAGGCAGGCGATGCCGCCCTTCATGTCGACGGCGCCGCGCCCATGCACCTCGCCCTCCTCCACGACGCCGCCGAACGGATCGTGGCGCCAGGCGGCGAGGTCGCCGGGCGGCACCACATCCGTATGCCCGGCGAGGAGCAGGCAGGGTCCCGCCGTGCCGATGCGGGCATAGAGGTTCTCCACGTCCGGCGTGCCGGGCTCGGAGAAGACCGGGCGCTCGACGGAGAATCCCGCCGCACCGAGCAGATCCGCCAGAAGGCTGAGCGCCCCGCCCTCGGCGGGAGTCACGGAGGGGCAGCGGATCAGGCCCTGGGTCAGGGCGAGAGGCGACGGGGTGTTCGGCACGGGCGGCCCCGGATTGACGGCGGGAACGGATCCGTAGAGCATTTTCCGACACAGTGGATCCCGGTTCGCCGCAGAAAATGATGCAAACATCCGGCTTCCGGCCGGTCGCATCCGGGTTTATGGGCCGGATATGACGAGTCTCACCCCCGACGAGATCGAGCGCTATGCCCGCCACATCGTGCTGCGCGACGTGGGCGGTCCGGGTCAGGCGCGGCTCAAGGCGGCGCGGGTCCTGGTGGTCGGGGCCGGAGGGCTCGGGGCGCCGCTGCTCCAGTACCTAGCGGCGGCCGGGATCGGCACGCTCGGCATCGTCGACGACGATACGGTCTCGCTGTCGAACCTGCAGCGGCAGGTCATCCACGGCACGCCGGATATCGGCCGGCCGAAGGTGGAGAGCGCCGCCGAGGCGGTGCGGCGGCTCAACCCGCATGTGCGGGTGGAGACGCAGGCGCTGCGGCTCACCGAGGGCAACGCGGAGGCGCTGATCGCCGGCTACGACCTCGTGGCGGACGGCTCGGACAATTTCTCCACGCGCTACACGGTCTCGGATGCCTGTTTCCGGGCGGGCAAGCCGCTCGTCACGGCGGCGCTCGGGCAGTTCGACGGCTCGCTCACCACCATCCGGGCGCATGAGAACGGGCCGGACGGGCGGCCGAACCCGACCTATCGCTGCCTCTTCCCCGAGCCGCCCCCGGCGGGCGCGGTGCCCACCTGCGCGGAGGCCGGCGTGCTCGGGGCGCTCGCGGGCCTCATGGGCTCGCTGATGGCGCTGGAGGTGATCCGCGAGATCACGGGCTTCGGCGAGGGGCTGGTCGGACGGCTGCTGATGGTCGATGCCCGCTCGCTGCGATTCGAGACGCTCGCCTATGCGTGGGATCCGGCCAACCCGCTCAGCGGAACGGCGGCTCGTCGAAGCTCCTGAGCTTGCGCGAGTGGAGCCCGCTGCGGTTGCGGCGGAGCGCGTCGAGGGTGGCGAGCCCGATCAGCAGATGCTCGCCCACCGCCCGCTCGTAGAAGGCGTTGGCGGCGCCCGGCAGCTTGATCTCGCCGTGGAGCGGCTTGTCGGAGACGCAGAGCAGCGTGCCGTAGGGCACCCGCAGCCGGTAGCCCTGCGCCGCGATGGTGCCGCTCTCCATGTCGACGCCGATCGCCCGCGAGAGATTGATGCGCCGCCGCTCCTGCGACCAGCGCAGCTCCCAGTTGCGGTCGTCGTAGGTGACGACCGTCCCGGTGCGCAGGCGGCGCTTGAGGGCCTCGGCCCGCTCGCCCGTGACGGTCGCCGCCGCCTCCTGGAGCGCCACCTGGATTTCGGCCAGCGCCGGGATCGGCACGTCCGGCGGCACGAGCTCATCGAGAATGCGGTCGCGGCGCAGATAGGCATGGGCCAGCACGTAGTCGCCGATCGTCTGCGACTGGCGCAGGCCCCCGCAATGCCCGACCATCACCCAGCAATGCGGGCGCAGCACGGCGAGGTGATCGGTGATCGTCTTCGCGTTCGAGGGGCCGACGCCGATATTGACGAGGGTGGTGCCCTGGCCGTCGCGGGCGACGAGATGGTAGGCCGGCATCTGGAACCGGTGCCAGGGCGAGGCGGCGATGAGCGCATCCGCCGCGGCCCCGGCGACCTCCTCGGCCGTCACCGCGATACCGCCCGGCAGGACGAGTCGCTCGTAGCGGTCGGGCGCCTCCGCCAGGGTCTTCAGCCCCACCCGCACGAACTGATCGACGTAGCGGTGATAGTTGGTGAGGAGGATCCAGGGCTGGATCGCCCGCCAGTCGGCACCCGTATAGTGCACGAGGCGGCGCAGGGAGTAATCGACCCGCGGCCCGTCGAAGAGGGCGAGCGGGCGCGGCTCGTCGCCGGCATCGAACCACAGGCCGTCCGCGATCTCGTCGCCGACGGTCGAGAGCATCGGGGTCGGGAAATGGCGCGCGAGGTCGCTCGAAGTCTGTTCGCCGCGGCTCAACTCCGCCCCGGGCTCGACCACGTAGGGATAGGGGATTTCCTGCGCACTCAGGCCCACCTCCATGGTGGCGCCGTAATCGGCGACGAGAGGGCGAAGCTGCTCCAGCAGGTAGGCCCGGAAATGAGCGGGCTGCGTCACCGTCGTGGCGTAGATGCCCGGCCCCTGGAACTTCGCGGTCGCCCGCTTGATGCGCGGCATCGGCCCGGCCGGCCGGTAGGTCAGGCGCAGCTCCGGGTAGCGGAAGCTCAACCGCTCGGAATGGTCGGGCGGCACGCCGTCCGCGAGGAAGCGGGTGAGGGCCGCCTGCAGGCTCTCGGTGGCGGAGGCGTGCAGGGCGGCGAGGCGATCGACCGCCGTCTCCGGATCCGGCACGGTCTCCATCGGTCTCAGTTCATCGGCGAACACGATCGCGCGGCCTCCTCACCCTGGGACGGCGGGAGCGTGACGCCGGCCCCGCCATCTCCCTGTTGCGGCGACCTTGCCTTCAAGGCAAGGCCGTAAAGCCTTGCCCCGAAGCCAAGACCGCAGGGCCTCGAAGGCCGCGCAAGGGATGCCCGATCCGGACCAACGCCAAAGCCCCGGCGAGGCGAACCTCCCGGGTGCCGATCCGAAGGCGGCGGGGACTCTTTCGCGGCCGCGCGATCAGCGCGGCGCCAGGATCATGATCATCTGGCGTCCTTCGAGCTGCGGCTCGCTCTCGACCTTGGCGACGTCCTGCGTCTCGGCCTTCACGCGCTCGAGCAGGCGAAGCCCGAGATCCTGGTGCGCCATCTCGCGGCCACGAAACCGCAGGGTCACCTTGACCTTGTCGCCTTCCTCGAAGAACCGCTGCACGGCCTTCATCTTGACGTCGTAGTCGTGCTTGTCGATGCCGGGCCGGAGCTTGATCTCCTTGACCTCGACCGTCTTCTGGCGCTTGCGGGCCTCGGCCTGCTTCTTCTGTTCGTTGAAGCGGTAGCGGCCGTAATCGAGCAGCTTGCAGACCGGCGGCGAGGAATTCGGCGCGATCTCGACGAGGTCGAGACCCACTTCCTCCGCGAGCTGCAGGGCGTCGAAGAAGCCCATCACCCCGCGGTTCTGCCCGGACTCGTCGATGAGTTGAACTTCACGAACGCCGCGGATGTCCCGGTTGGCGCGCGGCCCTTCCTTCTGCGGGGCCGGCATGGCTCTCATAGGTCTGCGAATGGCTGTGATCTCCTCGTTGTTGTCGCTGTCGGCAGATCCTTCCGCCCCTGAGCCTCAAGGGCGGTCGCGGGCGGCCGCGCGGACAAACTCGTGTGAACCGCGGCACCTTGGCTAAACCGCGCGAGATGTCAACTCGCCGAAACGGAACTTGGTTGCGATCCTGTGCTGAACGTGCGGAATCTTGTCTCCACGGGGCTCTGCCCGGACTTCCGGCTGGAGAGCATGCCCAGGAGACGTGGAGCCCGGCTTCGCCGCGGATATCCGATCGATCAAGGCCTTACATCGGGGCTTCGAGACGCTCCCAACGGAGTCTAAGCCGCAGCGCTCGGGCGGTGGAGAAGCGCCGCATAGACTGCGAGCGTGTCGGCGGTCATGCGTTCGAGCGAGAAATTCTGCTCGACGTGCCGGCGCGCCCGGCGGGCGAGGGCATCCCGGGCGCTCGCCCCGAGCTGGAGCGCCTCCGCCATGGATTCGGCGAGCGGCGCCACCTCCCCGGCCGGGACGCGCCAGCCGGTCCGTTCGCCTGCCGGCACCTCCGGCGGCGCCAGCACGGTCTCGCGCACTGCGCCGAGATCCGACACCACCACCGGCGTTCCGATCGCCTGCGCCTCGACCGCCGCGCGGCCGAAGGCTTCCGGGGCGGTGGAGGGGACCGCCACCACGGAGGCCGCCCGGAAGGCGGCCGGCATGTCGGTGCAATGCCCGACCCGCCGCACGAGGCCCGCGAGGTTGTGGGAGGCGATCAGGGCGTCGAGTTCACGCAGGTAGCCGGCGCGCCCCTGGTCGTCCCCCGCCAGAACCACCGCGAAGTCCCGCAGGCCCTGCGCCCGCAGGGCCGCTGCCGCCTCGATCAGCACGCGCTGCCCCTTCCAGGCGGTGAGCCGAGCGGCCATGAGAACGACCCGCTCGTGCGGGGCGACCCCCCAGGCCCGGCGCAGGGTCTCGACCCGGCCCGGTTCGACCTGCGCGGCCGAGAAGGCGAAGAGATCGGTCCCCCGATGGATCACCTGGATCCTCTCCTCGCCCGTCTGCGGGTGCGCCGCCCGGATCAGCTCCGCCGTGTAGTGCGAGTTGGCGATGACCATGTCGCCGCGGGCCATCACCGAGTTGTAGAACTGCTTGATCGGAGTCTTCCCCGAATAGCTGCCGTGATAGGTGGTGACGAAGGGCAGGCCGAGCCGACGCCGGGCCCCGAGCGCCACCCAGGCGGGGGCTCGCGAGCGGGCATGCACGAGCTGCACGCCCTCCGCCCGGCAGATCCGGGCGAGGCGCCCGACATTCAATGCCATGGCGACCGGGTTCTTGGTGCGCGCCGGGAAAGGCACCCAGACCCCGCCCTTGGCCTGCAACTCGCCCACGAGGCGGCCGCCTTCGCTGGCGACGAGCGCCCGGGCCCCCACCGCCGCGAGGGCCGCGGCCACATCGACCGTGGTGCGCTCCGCGCCGCCCGCGTCGAGTTCCGGGATGATCTGGAGCACGGTGGCGCCTGCCAGCGGGTGGCGGCTGCTGGCGGGAAACGGGGCGGCCTGGCTCGACGGCATGGGGCTCCAGGTCCTCGCTCGGAGAGCCACAGGGTCCGGCCCCCGGCCTGCGGCCGTTGCGCCCCCGCGCGCTCCCTGGTGTAGACATTCGGTGACGCCGAGCATGACGTGACCTTCTCCCGATCGGATTTCCGATCTGTAAACGCTCGGCCCCGGAGACCCTGCCCCACGATGGACCAGTCGACGCGCCCCGCCACCCTCATGCCCGTCGCGAGCGGCGGGCGGACCCGTCACATCGCGACGCTCGTGCGCGAGGGCAAGGGACCGCCCGTGGTCTGGCTCGGCGGCTTCCGCTCGGACATGCGCGCCACCAAGGCGGAGGCGCTCGATGCCTGGGCTGCGGCGCGGGGCCGCGCCTTCGTGCGCTTCGATTACGGCGGCCATGGCGAATCCGACGGAAACTTCGCCGATTTCACCATCTCCGACTGGCTTCAGGATGCCGAGGCGGTGATCGGGCGGCATGCCGCCGAGCGGCCGGTCCTGGTCGGATCCTCGATGGGCGGCTGGATCGCGCTTCTCGCCGCGCGCCGGCTGCGGCCAGCGGGCCTCGTCCTGATCGCCCCGGCGACGGATTTCACCGAGACGCTGATGTGGGCGCAGTTCTCCGGGGCGATCCGCCGGCAGATCTCCCAGGAGGGCGTATGGCTGCGCGATTCGGCTTATTCGCCCGAGCCGACGCCGGTCACCCGGGCGCTGATCGAGGACGGCCGGCAGCATCTCCTGCTCGACGGCCCGATCGATCCGGGCTGCCCCGTGCATATCCTGCAGGGGATGGCCGATCCCGACGTGCCCTGGCCGCACGCGATGCGCCTCGTCGAGAGGTTGCCGGCTCACGGCGTGGTACTCACGCTGGTCAAGGACGGCGATCACCGGCTTTCGGATCCGGCGAACCTGGCGCGGCTGACCGCGGCGGTGGAGGGGATCGCCTGAGGCGCCCGGCGAGGGGGCGCGGCCCCCTCCCCAGCGGGAGCGGGACCGGCCCGATGCCGCGAGGCTCGTCCGTCAGTGCACGCTCACGGCCTGAAGGTCGTGCGCCCAGGCATTGGCGATGGCCGCGTCGCGGCTATCGGTGAGCAGGATCGGCGCGCCGCTCGCGGACAGGAGCGCGAACAGGCTGAGGCCGGGCGAGAGGTCGGGCGCCTGCGGGAAGAGGCGCTTCACGTCTTCCGAACTCATCGGCTTGATATAGGCAACGTGACCCTCGCCGAGAGCCGCGAGTGCCTGGGGATCGAGGGTCAGGTTCCGGTCGGTCATGGTCGCCCTCCTTTACGAGGCGGCAGAGCGGTTGGTCGCAGCGGGCCCCGCAGCAGCCCGGCGATCAGGGAATAATGTGGTGAGCCTCATTCGGTTTCGCGCGTCGCGATGTCGATCCGCCGCACGATGCGCTCCGGCTCCGGGCGCGCAAGGTCGATCGAGAGCAGTCCGTTCGACAGATCGGCCCCCAGCACCTCCATGCCATCGGCCAGCAGGAAGGCGCGCTGGAACTGCCGCGCGGCGATGCCGCGATGCAGGAAGGTCCGGCTCTTGTCGTCGGTCTGCCGGCCGCGGACGATCAGCTGGCTTTCCTCCAACGTGACGTCGAGCTGCTCGCGGGTGAACCCGGCCACCGCCAGGGTGATCCGCAGGCGCTCCGGCTGCCGCTCGGTGCGGGCGAGCCGCTCGATGTTGTACGGGGGATAGCCGTCATTCGCAGCCTTGGCGACACGGTCGAGCGCCTGCTCGATCTCATCGAAGCCGAGGAGGAACGGATGCCCAAAGGGCGAGGGACGCGACATGGACGAACGAAGCCCTTCTGCGACGAGGCACTTCGAGACTCGAGCCCGCGGATGCAGCGCTCAGGCTGCCGGCGGACATCCGCCAGCGCTGCAGATATGGAAGCGGGCCGCCGGCCCATCAAGAGCCGCGGGCCGTCCCATGGCCAAGTCTCTCCTACCAAATCTCGCCGGGCTGCACACCGTGTTCCCGCGGCAACGCGGCGGGAAACCCGGCCTGCCGCGTCGCGCCCGGTGGGCACGGATCTGGCCGGCTCGCCACGGTTCGGCTAACGCTCGGCAGGTCCGTCTTCGCCCGGCTGCTCCATGGTGTCGAGGGTTCCGATGCGCCGTCCAGCCTGGCTTCCGGTCCTGATCCTCACGCTCGCCTTCGACCACGGCATCGCCTACGGCCAGGGCGCCACCTCGGTCGCGGCGCCGGCCATGGCGCTCTCGCCTCAGCCGCCGGAGGGCGCCGGCGGCGACCCGCAGACCGCCGTGGCGCAGCCCGAGACCTCGTCCAAGCCCTCCGCCAACGTGACCACGTCGATCCAGGGCCTCCTCGGCCCCTATGCGGATCCCGGCGGCATCCGCAGCTTCCTCGCCAAGCGCGGCATCGAGTACAGCCTGACCTATGTGGGCGAGGTGCTCGGCAACCTGTCGGGGGGGATCCGGCGCGGCGCGATCTACGAGGGGCGCCTCGACCTGCAGGTCGATGCCGACCTGGAACAGCTGGCGGGCTGGAAGGGCGCCACCTTCCATACCAATTTCTACCAGATCCACGGCACCGGCCTGTCCCGGTACTATATCGGCAATCTCGACGTGATCAGCGGCATCGAGGCCCTGCCGTCATCGCGCCTCTACGAGCTGTGGATCGAGCAGAAGCTCTTCGACGACCAGCTCGGTATCAAGATCGGGCAGATCGCCGCCGATACCGAGTTCATCGTCAGCCAGACGGCGACCCTGTTCGTGAACTCGACCTATGGCTTTCCCGACATCACCGGCGTGAACCTGCCGAGCGGGGGGCCGGCCTACCCGCTCGCGACGCCTGCCGTGCGTGCCAAATACACGCCCAACAAGAATTTCTCGCTCCAGGTCGGCCTCTTCAACGGCGATCCGGCCGGGCCGTTCAAGCCGGGCCTCGACCCGGATCCGCAGCGGCGCAACCGCACCGGCACGAATTTCCGGGTGAGCGATCCGCCGCTTCTCATCGCGGAGGCAGCCTATGCGTACAATCTCGACAGCGAGCACCGGGGACGGCTGGTGATCGACGAGCCGGGCACGATCACGCTCGGCGGCTGGTATCATTTCGGCCACTTCGGCAGCCCGCGCTTCGACCAGACCGGCCGCTCGCTCGCGGATCCGTCGACCACCGGCATCGCCCGCCGCTTCCGCGGCAATGGCGGCATCTACGGGATCATCGACCAGACGTTGTTCCGCGAACCCGACAAGAAGGACGAGGGGGCGAGCGCCTTCATCCGCGTCTCCGGTTCCCCCGGCGACCGCAACGTGGTGGATTTCTACGTCGATACCGGCATCGCCTACAAAGGCCTGCTGCCCGGCCGCTCGGACGACACCGTCGGCATCAGCCTGGCGTATTCGCGCATCTCGCAGTCGATCCGCGGGCTCGACCTCGACACGATCCTGGCGACGGGCGCGCCGCGGCCGGTGCGCAACTTCGAGGCGCAGCTCGAAGTCACCTACCAGGCCCTGATCGCGCCCGGGATCACGGTGCAGCCCGATTTCCAGTACGTCTTCCATCCGGGCGGCAACGCGGTGAACCCGCGCTCCCCCACCGGCCAACGGATCAAGAACGCCGCGATCCTCGGCCTCCGCTCCACCATCCGCTACTGATCCGGTTTCCGGACGATCGGTTCGGAGAGCGGATCACAGCGTCTCCGCCCCTTCCCGCTCTCCCTTTGCGGGCCCGTTCGGGCCTGCACGACTGGATCGGCAGCGGAATGCGACCCGGGACAGGGGGAGAGCGGGCGACAGCAGGCCGGGCGAGACGATCCTCGATCGTCTCCGGATGCATCGGGCGGACATCCTCTAGGGCTTTCCGGCGGCTTCGGATGCGGGAAGGTGCGCTCGGTGGCGTCGCCGGCCGCGGCCAGCCGGGTCACGGGCGGGGCTCGGTCCGTCCCGGCAGACGAACCAGCTTCTGGCTGATCCGGTCGCGAAGATCTGCCGGGAGATCGAGTTCGACGACCCGCCAGGTGAAGCCGCGCAGGCGCAGCCGCAGGCGGTACTGTCTCTCGCGCGGCTGGTCGGGCGGGTAGCTGAACACGACGCCCCGGAAGCCCCGCATCTCGGCCGTCCGCGCGAGGGCGAACAATTCGGACAGGGTGCGTCCCGAGAGGCCACGATCCTTCGGGCTCGCCCCGCCCTCCGGACGCGTGACGCCGAGGCGCTGTGGCCAGCCGTCATCCATGAGGTCGACGAGCATCTCGGGCGTCACCAGGGTTCCGACCACCGGCTCGACCAGGCTCGCAACCGCATCGGTGAGGATCTGGCGGTCGCGGGACGACAGGTCGGGCCTGGCCTCGATCGCCTGCATGGCCGCGGCCGTGGCCTGCCGGCTCAGCGACAGGCGTAAGGTGCGGAAGTTCACCCGCTGCGACAGAGCCGCAACGTCGCCCGTCCGGACGGCCTCGCTCAACCGGTAGAGCGCCAGATAGGGCGAGAGCGAGTAGACGAACCACGCCAGCACGAGGCCGAGGAACAGGCACCACCACCGCATGATGTCAGGTCGCCAGAGCCCTGGAGGCCGGGACGGGGCCGGACTTCATGCGTGGCGCGCGAAGGGGGCAAAGGCGGCGATCACCTGCTCGTAGACCGGCCGCTTGAACGGGATGATGAGCTCCGACAAGTTCGCCAGCGGCTCCCAGCGCCACGCCTCGAACTCCGCCTTGTGGGCGCCCCCGCCCGGCCGGTGGATGTCGATCTCGCTGTCTGCGCCCTCGAAGGCGAAGGCGAACCATTTCTGCGTCTGCCCCCGGTAGCGCCCCTTCCAGGGCTGGCCCGCCGCGAAGGTCGGGAGATCGTAGCTGAACCAGCCGGGCGCCTCCGCGAGGAAACGCACCGCCTCCGGGCGCACGTTCGTCTCCTCGTAGAGCTCGCGCAGGGCCGCCTCCCGCGGCGTCTCGCCGGCATCGATCCCCCCCTGCGGCATCTGCCAGGCATGAGCTCCCGTTTCCGCGGCGAGCGCCCCCTCCCCGCGCCGACGACCGGCGAAGACCAGCCCGTCGCGGTTGAAGAGGGCGATGCCCACGCAGGGACGATAGGGAAGATCGGCCAGGGAGGAGCCGACTGGTCGGGTGTCGTGATCTGCCATGGGGTGCTCGATCGAGCCTGTTTAAGCGGTGCCGCATTGTTTGTGCGAGAGAAGTCGCGGCCCGGCAAGGCGTCCGGCCGGTCAACGGCGCGTGCGCAGCGCGTGGCTCGCGGGGACGAGCAGGATGCCCCGGGCCTCGAGGTCGCGGCTCCAGCGGAGGATGCGCTCGACCGTGAGGGGCAGCGCCATGGCGGTCCCCAGGGCGAAGCCCTTGCGGCGGGCCGTTTCCTCGAGACGGGCGAGTTCGCGGTCGATGGCATCGGGCAGCGGCTGAGCGTCGACCACCGCATCCGCCCGCGCCACCGGTGTCCTGGTGCGGCGCCCGACCTCGAGGGCAAGCGAGCGCGGCGAGGACCCGTCGTCAAGGAAGCCGAGGCCCCTGGCGCCGATCTCGCGCAGCACCGGTTCGAGAGAGGCGGCCTCGCCGGTGAGGCGCGCTCCCATGTAGTTGACGACTCCGATCGCCCCGGGCACCCGGGCGAGCACGAAGGCCAGACGACCGGTATTCTCCGCCGGCTTGGCCCCGGCCAGCAGCGTCTGGGGACCGGGGTCGTTGTCCGGATAGTCGAAGGGCTCCATCGGCGCCTGGACCAGGACCTCGTGGCCGGCCTCGCGGGCGCGGGTCGCCGCCTTGCCGATGTCGCTGCCATAGGGCGCGAAGGCGAGCGTCACCGCGGGCGGGAGCCGGGTCACCGCCTCCTGGGTCACCGTCTGCCCGATGCCGAGCCCGGTCACCACGAGGGCGATCCGGCCGGCCGGCGCGGCGCCGCTGCGGAGGCTCGTCGCCTCGGGGCGGGCATAGATGTCGAGGGCGCGCGCCCCGTCCGGGCCGATGCGCGGGAGGACGCCGTAGCGCCCCTTCTCGACGAGGCGCGGATCGGGCGCCGGGGCAAGGCTCAGCTCGGCCGGATCGGGCACCCGGATCACCACCGCGTCGGGGACGGCGGCTCCCTCCGGGCGCGTGACCGCGACGCCGGAGGCACGCTCCACCTCCCCGGCCGAGCGGCTCCCGTCCGGGGCGGCGGGGGCGAGCGTGGGTTCCGGTGCGGGCGCGACGGGCTCGCGCAGGGTGATCGTCACGACGGCGTGAGGCTCGCCTCCGAGCGGATCCTCCGTGAAGGCGATCAGACAGGCGAGCGCCCCGACGAGGACACTGGAGCCGGCGGCCAGGATGGGGCGCACCGGAATGGCGGCGCGCCAGCGCGCGAGGCGGGAAGGCGCCTCGTTGCGTATCCCGAGTGGACGGGAGAGCACGTCGTTCGCGAGGGTCACGGCGTCGGATCCGGCCTGGAGCATCCTCCGACGAAGGGGGTCCTGGTTCGTCGCAGACAATGCAGCAACTTCAAAGGTCTAGAGCAGATTCCGCTCTTGCCTGAACGAAGGCCGCTCTGGCGACCGCGCCGAACGAAAAGGCCCGCAGCGACGGCCGTCCGACCGCCATTGCGGGCCCTCATGGTTAATGCCTGTTTAACGGCGGCCCACCGAAGGGCCGCGGCATCAGTTCGGGACGCCGGTCTTTGCCGTGTTGGCGGCGCCCTTCTGCACGCCGTGCAGCAGGTCGACGGCGGCGATGAGCTGCTTGTCCTTGGCCGGATCCGGCGGGACATAGGCCGATGAGCCGCCGCGCTCCTCCTGGTCCTTCTGCTTGAGGTGGCCCTTCAGGCCGGCCTCGCCCTTGGTCTCGTCCTTGCCCTTCAGGTCGTCGGGCACCTCCTGCAGCACCTCCTGGTCCGGCTCGATGCCCTTGGCCTGGATCGAGCGGCCGGACGGCGTGTAGTAGCGCGCCGTGGTGAGCCGAAGTGCGCCATTGCCGCCAAGCGGGATGATCGACTGCACCGAGCCCTTGCCGAAGGAGCGCGTGCCGAGGACGAGGGCACGCTTATGGTCCTGCAGGGCGCCGGCCACGATCTCCGAGGCCGAGGCCGAGCCGCCATTCACCAGGACCACCACCGGCTTGCCCTTGGTGAGGTCGCCGGACTTGGCGGAGAAGCGCTGCGTCTCGTCCGGGTTGCGGCCGCGGGTCGAGACGATCTCGCCCCGATCCAGGAACGCGTCGGACACCATCACGGCCTGGTCGAGCAGGCCGCCCGGGTTGTTGCGCAGATCGAGGACGTAGCCCTTGAGCTTGTCGCCGGGCAGGTCGTTCGTGAGCTTCTCGATCGCCGCCTTCAGGCCATCGAAGGTCTGCTCGTTGAATTGCGTCAGCCGGATATAGCCGATATCGCCGCCCTCGACCCGCGAGCGCACCGGCTTGATGCGGATCAGGTCGCGGTTGAGCGTGATCTCCAGCGGCTCCTTGGCCTCCTTGCGGGTGATCTTGAGCTTCACCGGCGAGTTGACCGGACCGCGCATCTTGTCGACGGCCTGGTTCAGGGTCAGGCCCTGGACCTGCTCGTTGTCGATCTGGGTGATGATGTCGTTGGCGAGAAGACCCGCGCGGGCGGCCGGCGTGTCGTCGATCGGGGTGACGACCTTGATCAGGCCGTCCTCCATGGTCACCTCGATGCCGAGGCCCCCGAATTCGCCGCGGGTCTGCACCTGCATGTCGCGGAAGCTCTTGGCGTCCATATAGCTCGAATGCGGATCGAGCGAGGTCAGCATGCCGTTCACGGCCGCCTCGATCAGCTTTGCCTCGTCCGGCTTCTCGACGTAGTCGGTCCGGATCTTTTCGAACACGTCGCCGAACAGGCTCAGCTGACGATAGGTCTCGGCGGAGGCCGCCACCGCGCTCGTACCCGAGAGCAAGTGGGTCTGGGTCGCCACCGTGGCGGTCCCGGCGCCCAGAATCGCACCGAACAGGACGAGGGAAACTTTGCGCATTATCCGCGAACCTTCTCGCTTGCCGCCTTGGCCCACCACGGCTCCGGGTCGATGGAGCCACCGTCTTTTCTGAACTCGACGTATAGGACGGGATCATTCCGCCCGCCGGCTCCCGCCGAAGGCGCCAAGCCCGTGTCCCCCATCGCGGCGACCGGCTCTCCGGCAAGCACGAACTGACCGACGTCCACGTTGATCTGATCCATGCCCGCCAGAAGGAGATAGTAGCCGTCGCCGGCGTTGATGATCAAGAGACGTCCATAGCTGCGGAAAGGCCCCGCATAGGCCACCCAGCCATCCGCCGGAGAGGACACGACGGCCTTTGGGCGCGTCGCGAGCGAAATGCCGCGGGTGGTTCCGCCATTGCCGTCGGCCACCCCGAACGCCCGGATCACCTCTCCGCTCGCCGGCCGCGGGAGCGAGCCCCGCACCTGGGCGAAAGGCATCTTCGGTGCCAGGCGGGCCGGATCGCGCAGGGCCGCGGCGGCGAAGCGCTCGCGGGTCTCGCGGCTCTCGGCCTCGGCGGCGCGGCGCGCCGCCGTGATCTCGCTGTCGAGCTTGTCGACGAGGTCCTTCAGGCTGCGGGCCTGGGTGGCGAGGCCGCCCGCCCGCTCGCGCTCGCCCGCGAGCCCCGTTTCCGCCTCGCCGAGGCGGGTCTGGCGGGCGGCAATGAGCGCGGTGAGCCGCTGCTGCTCGCCGGCCCATCCGGCGAGGTCCTTGCGCAGGGTCTCCCGGTCGGCCGCGATGAGGCCGCGCAGGCGTTCGAGTTCGGCGAGATCGCCGGCCAAGGTCTCGGCCTCGCCCTGGAGTTCGGGAACCACCGCGCCGAGCAGCATCGAGGTGCGGATCGCCGCCAGCACGTCCTCCGGCTGCACCAGCACGGCGGGGGGCGGACGCCGGCCCATCCGCTGGAGGGCGGCGAGCACCTCGGCGATGACGCCCCGGCGCGCCTGGAGGGAGCGCCGGATCGCGGCTTCGCTGGCGGTGAGCGTCTGGAGCCGGGTCTCCAGGGCGGCGATGCGATCCTCCGCTTCCTGCGCCTTGCGGGTCCCGTCCAGGAGGGCTTGGTTGAGGCGGGCGCGGTCGCCCTTCAGCTCCTCCACCTCCTTCTCCAGGCGGTCGCGGGTCGCGGCGCTCGCGGCGAGCGCCGCCTCGAGGGCCTTCAGGCTCTCGGCGCGCTGCTCCTTCTCGATCCGGGCCTGCTCGACGGGGTCGGGCTTGACGGATTCGGCCGCGACGGAGTCGGGCTTGGCCGGCGCACGCTCCTGCGCGGCGGCGGCCCCCGCGGCGACCAGCAGGGCGAACAGGACGACGAGACGAGTCACGGCGCGCCGCGGTGGTAGGGATGGCCGGCGAGGATGGTCATGACGCGGTAGAGCTGCTCCAGGACCAGCACCCGAACGAGCCCGTGCGGCAGGGTCGCGGCCCCGAAGGCGAACAGCAGGTCGGCGCGGCGCTTCACGCTCTCGCACAGGCCGTCGGCACCGCCGATCACGATCGCAAGGCCGGGACGGCCGCCGTCCCGCCAGGCGCCGACCTGCTCGGCGAGCGCGAGGCTCGTCACCGGACGGCCGCCCTCGTCCATCACGACGAGCGCGCTTCCGGGTGGCACCGCATCAAGGATCGCCGCCCCTTCCTCGGCGCAGCGGTCGGGTGCTCGGCGGGCGCGGCTCTCGGCGAGTTCCGTCACCTGCACGGCGGAGAAGCCCAGGCCGCGCGCGAGCGCATCGGCCCGCTCCCTGTAGGTCTCCACGAGCTCCCGTTCCGGCCCGCGCTTCAGCCGGCCGACGGCAACGAGGGCGAGCCGCACCGGGCCCCTCCCCTTATCCAGGATGGGTTCGTCAGCCGGCGAGGCGATCACCCGGCCGGT
Organism: Methylobacterium nodulans ORS 2060; assembly: GCF_000022085.1. Lineage (NCBI taxonomy): Bacteria > Pseudomonadati > Pseudomonadota > Alphaproteobacteria > Hyphomicrobiales > Methylobacteriaceae > Methylobacterium > Methylobacterium nodulans. Next base: position 4,808,823 of record NC_011894.1, on the reverse strand, counting down.
CGGCGCCCCACATCTTCTCGAGATTGTAGAAGTGGCGCACCTCGGGCCGGAAGATGTGGACCAGAAGGTCCCCGGCGTCGATCAGCACCCAGTCGCAGGCCGGCAGGCCCTCGACCCGGGCATTGCCGTGGCCGGCAGCCTTCAGCTCCTGCAGCAGCTTGTCGGCGATCGAGCCGACATGCCGGTGGGAGCGGCCGGAGGTGATGATCATGGCATCGGCGATCGAGGTCTTTCCGGCGAGGTCGATCTCGACCGTGTCCTCGGCCTTCATGTCCTCAAGGCAGCGCCGGGCGATCCCCATGAGAGCCTCGATGAGATCCTCGGCCGGCGGCGCCGCCGCCTCGGGCCGAGCGGGAAGCTCGTGGATGTGAGCCTCGTGGGAAGACGGTTGATTCAGTGCCGACCCCTGTCGATGCGCGCCCTGCGGCGCCAGGACTTCAAGATAAGGGGCTGTGCCCCCCGCTTTCAATACGGTGACGCCGCGGACCGTCATCTTGGCCGGGGATCGCCTTGGCCGGGGATCGACGGGCCGGCACCGCGCAGGGCGGTCGAGGACAGATCGGAGCGCGGCCCGTGCAGGAAGACCCAGGCGGGCGGGGCCGCCCGCACGAGACGCGCCGCATGGCGCTCGTCGAGGCGGAAGCGGTCCAGCGCCCGGCCCGCCGGCGCCGCGGTCGCCCTCAGCGTGAAGCCGGGTCGGTCGATCACGGCGATCGGCATCATCCGGGCGATCGCGCGCCAGCCCTGCCAGCGGTGGAAGCTCGCGAGGCTGTCGGCGCCCATGATCCAGACGAAGCGCAGGTCCGGCCGGTGCCGGACCAGCCACTCCAGCGACTCGCGGGTGTAACGGGCCCCGATCGCCGTCTCGAACGCGGTCACGGCGATGCGCGGGTCGCGGGCGATCGCCTCCGCTCCGGCGACGCGCTCCGCGAGCGGCGCCAGGATGCGGCGGTCCTTCAGCGGGTTGCCGGGGCTCACCATCCACCACACCCGGTCGAGGGCGAGGCGGCGCAGGGCCAGCCGGCTGACATGCAGGTGACCGGCATGGGCCGGGTTGAACGAGCCGCCGTAGAGGCCGACCCGCAGACCCGGCGCGCTCGGCGGCAGGCGGACGATCACCGCGGGCTTACAGCATCGGACCTGATTCGGGGATCAGGTCTGTTGCTGTATCTCTTTGTTTTCGCATCGTTTTTCGCCGAAAACCGGCATCCACTTTTCGGCACGATGCTGTATCTCTTTGTTTTCGCATCGTCTTTCGCCGAAAACCGGCATCCACTTTTCGGCACGATGCTCTAAGGCCGGATCTGGCCGGAGCCGTGCACGCGATACTTGAAGGTGGTGAGCTGCTCGACGCCGACCGGGCCGCGGGCATGCATCCGCCCGGTGGCGATGCCGATCTCGGCCCCGAAGCCGAACTCGCCCCCGTCCGCGAACTGCGTCGAGGCATTGTGCACCACGATCGCCGAATCGACCTCGGCCAGGAAGCGCTCGGCGGCGCCTGTGTCGTGCGTGACGATGGCGTCGGTGTGGTGCGAGCCGAAGGTCTCGATGTGGTCGATGGCGGCGTCGAGCCCCTCGACCACCCGCACCGCGATGACCGCGTCGAGATACTCGGTCCGCCAGTCGGCCTCGCTCGCCGGGGTCACGCGCGGATCGACCGCCCGCGTCGCCTCGTCACCCCGGACGGCGCAGCCCGCCTCCAGGAGGTCGAGGACGAGGGGAGCGAGGTGCGTGGACGCGCAGGCCCGGTCGACGAGAAGCGTCTCGGCGGCCCCGCAGATGCCGGTGCGGCGCAGCTTGCTGTTGCGCACGATGGTGCGGGCCATGGCGAGGTCGGCCGCCGCATGCACGAAGACATGGCAGATCCCTTCGAGATGCGCGAAGACCGGCACCTTGGCCTCGTTCTGGACCCGGGCCACCAGGTTCTTGCCGCCGCGGGGCACGATCACGTCGATGCAGCCGTCGAGGCCGCTCAGCATGGCGCCGACCGCGGCGCGGTCGCGGGTGGGCACGAGCTGGATCGCGTCCGCCGGCAGACCCTCGGCGACGAGGCCCTCCGTCATGGCGGCGGCGATGGCGGCGGCGCTGCGCAGGCTCTCGGAGCCCGCCCGCAGCACCGCGGCATTGCCGGCCTTGAGGCAGAGCGCGCCCGCATCGGCGGTGACGTTGGGCCGGCTCTCGAAGATCACGCCGACGACGCCGAGCGGCGTCGCGATGCGCTCGATGGAAAGGCCGTTCGGACGCTCGAAGGCGGCGAGCCGACGCCCGACCGGATCGGGCAGGCCGGCGATCGCCTCGACGGCGGCCGCGATGGCCTCCACGCGGGCGGGGGTGAGTTCGAGCCGGTCGAGGGTGGCGGCGGGCAGGTCCTTGGCGCGGGCCTCGGTCAGGTCGGCGCGGTTCGCCTCCAGGATCGCCGGGGCCGCGGCGCGGATGGCGGCGGCGGCGGCGCGCAGACCCCTGTCCTTCTGCTGGCCTGAAACGAGCGCCATGCGGCGGGCGGCGGCCCGGGCCTGGCGGCCGATCTCCCGCATGAGGGCGTCGACGTCGTCGGCCCCGGCACGGGCCTTCAGGGTGAGCACGGACACGGGCGAAGTTCCTGCGTAACGTTTAGGCGGCTCCGATCACGGGCGCGGTCCTCCATGCCATGCGGCCCCCATCAGCGACAAGCAGAGAGAGAGAGAGAGAGAGAGAGAGAGAGAGAGAGCCGCGCCTATTCGCCGACCAGAGCCATGTCGTCCCGGTGGATCATCTCTGCGCGACCGGGATAGCCCAGCACCGCCTCGATCTCCCGGCTGGAGCGGCCGATGATCCGCGTCGCGTCGTCGCTGTCATAGGCGACGAGGCCGCGCCCGAGGATCGTGCCGGAGAGGGAGCGGATCACCACGGCGTCGCCGCGCGCGAAAGCCCCCTCGATCCGCGCGACGCCGACCGGCAGCAGGCTCGCCCCGCCCTGCAGTGCCCTCTCGGCGCCGGCGTCGATCACGAGGCTGCCGCGAGGCTCGAGCGAGCCGGCGATCCAGGTCTTCCGGGCGGCGGTGGGCGTCGAGGCGGACAGGAACCACGAGGCCCGGGCCCCCATCGCCACCGCCTTCAGCGGGTTCTTGCCCCGCCCGTCCGCAATCAGCATGTGGGTGCCGCCGCCGGTCGCGATCTTGCCCGCCTCGATCTTGGTGCGCATGCCGCCGCGCGACAGGTCCGAGGCCGGCCCGCCGGCCATCGCCTCGATCTCGGGCGTGATCCGCTCGATGACGGGCAGGTGGCGGGCGGTCGGGTCGCTCGCGGGCGGGGCGGTGTAGAGCCCGTCGATGTCGGAGAACAGGACCAGCAGGTCGGCCCCGATCATGGTGGCGACGCGGGCGGCGAGCCGGTCGTTGTCGCCGTACCGGATCTCGGAGGTCGCGACCGTATCGTTCTCGTTGACGACCGGGACGGCGCGGACCTCCAGGAGCTTGAGGGTGGTCGCGCGGGCATTGAGGTAGCGCCGCCGCTCCTCGGTGTCCTTGGGCGTCACCAGGATCTGCCCGGCCGCGATGCCGTGATGCGCGAGCGCCTCCGACCAGTAGCGGGCGAGCGCGATCTGCCCCACGGCCGCCGCCGCCTGGCTCTCCTCAAGGCGCAGCGGCCCCGCGGAAAAGCCCAGCACCGTGCGGCCGAGCGCGATCGAGCCGGAGGACACGACCAGCACATCGACGCCGCGCCCGTGCAGATCCGCGATGTCCTCGGCGAGGGCCGCGAGCCAGGCATGGCGCAGCCGTCCCCTGGCGCGGTCGACGAGGAGCGCGGATCCGACCTTGAGGACGACGCGGCGGAACTGATCGAGGGCGGGTGTCATCGGGATGGCCGAAGCGGGATGAGGCTTAACCGCATAGCCGGAGACGGGCCGTCGGGACAGCCCCGCCGACGCCGGATGCCTCGGCGTCGTGGGAAGATCTCGGCGGTGACGATCGAGGCGCGGGTCGCGCCGGCCTCAGGGCTGCCAGGCCTCTGCGGGCTTCGCCTCCTCGGCGCTGGCCGCATCCATCGCCGCCATCAGGGCCCGGAGCGCCTCCGGCACGCCCTGGCGGGTCGCGGCGGAGAGGACGAGCGGCGGACGCCCGGCAGCCTCCTCCAGGCGGGCGACCTGCGCGGCCAGCGTCTCGGGATCGAGGATGTCGGCCTTCGACAGCGCGACGATCTCCGGCTTCTCCGCCAGGCCGTGCCCATAGGCGTCGAGTTCCGTTCGCACCAGTTGGTAGGCGGCCCCCGCATCTTCGCTGGTGCCGTCGACGAGGTGGAGCAGCACGCGGCAGCGCTCGACATGGGCCAGGAACCGGTCTCCGAGCCCGACGCCCTCGTGGGCGCCCTCGATCAGGCCCGGAATGTCGGCGAGCACGAATTCGCGGGCATCGACCCGCACCACGCCGAGCCCCGGATGCAGCGTGGTGAAGGGATAATCGGCGATCTTGGGCTTGGCGGCCGTCACGGTCGCCAGGAAGGTGGACTTGCCAGCATTCGGCAGGCCGACGAGGCCCGCATCGGCGATCAGCTTGAGGCGCAGCCACAGCCAGTGCTCCCGGCCCTCCTGGCCGGGATTGGCATGGCGCGGGGCGCGGTTCGTCGAGGTGGTGAAATAGGCGTTGCCGAAGCCGCCATTGCCGCCGCGAGCCAGCAGCACGCGCTGGCCGACCTGCGTCAGGTCGGCGATCTGGGTCTCGCGGTCCTCGGCCAGGATCTCCGTGCCGGCCGGGACCTTCAGCACCACATCCGCCCCCTTGGCGCCGGCCCGGTTGCGGCCCGAGCCGTGCTCGCCCTTCTTCGCCTTGAAGTGCTGCTGATAGCGGTAGTCGATGAGGGTGTTGAGACCCTCCACGCATTCGGCCCAGACGTCGCCGCCGCGGCCGCCGTCGCCGCCATCCGGCCCGCCGAACTCGATGAACTTCTCGCGCCGGAACGACACGCAGCCGGCCCCGCCATCGCCGGAGCGGATGTAGACCTTGGCTTCGTCGAGGAACTTCACGGCACGGACCTCCCTAAGCAGGTTTTTAGAAAAGTGCCTTGCGGTTTTCCGACAAAAACCTGCGACACATCAAAAACCTAAGAGAGACGAAGCGTTGGCCTGCCAACGCTTCGTCTCTCTTAGGCGTCAACGCGGGATGGCCGGAGGGCGTGCCCCTCCGGCCAGGATCGTCAGGCGCCCGGGCCCAGGCTCTCGCCCGAGGATGTGTGGCGGCCGAAGACGAGGCCCGCGGCGTGCCACGTCTTCAGGCTGTCCCAGGCGCGCCGGTCGAGGCGGAAATGATCGACCGGGAAGAGGCCGCCCCGGGCCGGGAAAGACCGCAGGCCCGACCCGACCGCAGCGAAGCCGCACTTCTCCAGCACCCGCCGCGAGGCCGGGTTGACGACCCGGGCCGACGAGGTGAGCGCCGCCCCCTCCGTATAGGCGAAGAAGGCATCGATCATCGCCCGCGCTGCTTCGGTGGCGAGGCCCTGCCCCCAATGCGGCGCGCCGAGCCAGTAGCCGAGATGCGGGCCGTCCTGCTCGTGGTCGGGCTCGATCCCGACCACGCCGATCAGCGTCTGCGGCTGGCGCCGGGGCGTGATCGCCATGGTGAGCGCCTTCCCCTCAGCATTGTCGCGCCGCGCCTGCAGGACGAACGCATCGGCCTCACGGGGATCGAGCGGATGCGGAATCCGCGCGGTCATCTCGGCGACGGCTTTCTCCCCGGCGAGGCGTACGATGGCCTGCGCATCGGCTTGGCGGGGCCAGCGCAGCCAGAGCCTGCGGGTCTCAAGCCGGAAAACGTCGTCGCGGGTGAGGTCGGGGAACATCGGCTGACTCCGATCCGACCGGGAAGGGCTAAAACCGCCCTCGCGCGGCCACGAGAACGACAAAGGGGAAGGTGGTGCCCCACCCTCCCCCCGGGTCTCGATCGGAGCTCGGCCGTTTCAGGGCCAGGACTTCGGATCCGCCGGGTCGGTGTGGGGAACACCGGCGGAGCTCCTTCGTCACTGGCTCCGTCGGCTTACTCTGCGGCCGCTTGGGCCGGAACGACCGTTACGTAAGCTCGGCCGTGTTTCTTCGCGAACTGGACGCGGCCGGCCGTGAGCGCAAACAGGGTGTGGTCGCGGCCCATCCCGACATTGGCGCCGGGATGCCAGCGCGTGCCGCGCTGACGCACGATGATGTTGCCGGCGATCACGGCCTCGTTGCCGAACTTCTTCACGCCGAGACGGCGGCCGTCGGAATCGCGGCCGTTGCGGGACGAGCCGCCTGCTTTCTTGTGAGCCATCGGGCTAACTCCTGAATCTTCCTAAGGGATCTGCGGCCGGCCTTGCTCAGGCGGCGCTGATTCCCGTGACGCGCACCACGGTGAAATCCTGGCGATGGCCGCGCTTGCGGCGCGAATTCTGCCGGCGGCGCTTCTTGAAGGCGATGATCTTCGGGCCGCGCTTCTGCGCGACGATCTCGCCCGCCACGCTGATGCCGGACACAGTCGGCGCGCCCACCTGCGTGGCCCCCTCGCCATCGGCGTAGAGGAGCACCTCGCCGAAGGTCACCGCCGTGCCGGCCTCGCCCTCGAGCTTGGCGATCGTGATGACGTCGTTGGCGGCGACGCGGTACTGCTTGCCGCCGGTCTTGATGACTGCGAACATCGTTCTGGTCTCGTGTTCCATCCGGGCTCCGGCGCGAGGCCGGGCACCGTCTTCTTGGCAGTTGACGCCCGGGCCGCCCGATGGGTTGCCGCGAACGCGACGGCGCGCGGACCGTCCGGTCCGCGCGCCAAGAATGGTTCACTAGCCGCGCAGCCCGCTCCGTGTCAATGCCGCGGAGGCGGCTTCGGCCCGCCCGGCGGGCCTTCCCGCCTCCGGTTGATTTCACGCGGCGCATCGCCGAAGACCGGTTGTCCGGATCAGGAGACCACGATGGAAGAGCTTGTTGCCCGGGTGACGCAGGCCACGGGTTTGGACGCGACCACGGCCCAGAAGGCGATCGGGCTCATCCTGGCCTTCCTGCAGAAGGAAGGGCCGACCGCGGAGGTGGACCACCTCATCGCGGCGATCCCCGGAGCCGCGGGGGTCGTGGCGCAGGCGGGCGACGGCGGGCCCGGCGAGGCCGGCGGCAGCCTGATGGGGATGCTGGGCGGCATGATGGGCGGCGGCGTCATGGCGCTCGGCCAGAAGCTCATGGCGACGGGCGTGTCGATGGGCCAGATGCAGCCCCTCGGCCGGGAGATCTTCGCCTATGGCCGCGAGAAGGCCGGCGAGGACGCCATCGGCCCGATCGTCGGTTCGATCCCGGGTCTGAGCCAGTTCATCTGATCCTTCGGCGGCTAAGGACGCAAGACGGCGCCGCGCCGCCCTGCGGGGTCCTGCCAAGCCCGATACAAGGTATTGATCGGGCTTGCTTTCCTGTGTCACAAAACCGTGCGCGCTTCGTGCTGTTGTCTCCCGCCAAGGCGGCAGGGCGCTCCGGTCAGGCGCGCGAGCAGGGGCCGCACGGGAATTCACGACCATGGCTCCGTTCCTCTCCCGCGGCCCGCTTCCGGCCGGGCGCGATGCCCGGGTTCCGACGCCCTTCGCGCGCCTGATGCAGCGCGCCGGCTCGGGGGAGGCGCGGCCCGGCATCGACCTGCGGGGCGTCGTCGCCCCGGCGCGGCTGTTTCCGCCCCTCATGCGGCGTCCGACCCACGGTCTCGACCCCGTGCTCGGCCGGATCGGCTCGCTGGAGGTGCGACTGGCCACAAGGCCGAAGGACATCCGGCGGGCCCAGCGCCTGCGCTACCGGGTCTTCTACGAGGAGATGTCGGCGGTGCCCTCCGGGCTCGCCGCGCTCAAGCGGCGCGACATCGACGAGTACGACGCGGTCTGCGACCATCTCCTCGTCATCGATCACGCGGCGACGGAGGCGAAGCCCTTCCGCAAGCCCCGCCCGAAGGTCGTCGGCACCTACCGGTTGCTGCGCCAGGACCAGGCGGACCGGCATTTCGGCTTCTACACCGCCGGCGAATTCGACATCGCGCCCGTCCTCGAGGCGAACCGGGACCTGCGCTTCCTGGAACTCGGCCGTTCCTGCGTGCTCAAGCCCTATCGCACCAAGCGCACGGTCGAGCTCCTCTGGCACGGGATCTGGACCTACGTGCTCCACCACCGGATCGACGCGATGCTGGGCTGCGCCAGCCTCGATGGCACCGATCCGGACCGGCTCGCCCTGCCCCTGAGCTTCCTGCATCACTTCGCCCGGGCGCCCGAGCGCTGGCGCGCCCGCGCCCTGCCGGAGCGCCACGTGGCGATGGACCGCCTCAGCCGCGAGGCGGTGGACCCGAAGGCGGCCCTCCAGGCCCTGCCGCCGCTGATCAAGGGCTATCTCCGGCTCGGCGCCACCTTCGGCGACGGCGCCGTGGTGGACCGGCAGTTCGGCACCACGGACGTGTTCGTGGTGTTGCCGGTCGCGGCGATCGCGCCCCGCTATATCGGGCATTTCGGGGCGGGGGCGGAGCGCCACGCCGCCTGACGCGGCCCGCCACGCCCTCGCCGCGGGCGGCCCGTCGCGATCTCGGATCGGGCCGCTCCGCAGGCCCGGGACACGTCCACGATCGCGAGACCCTGCCGCGCCGTCCCGGCGGAACGCTCGCCCGGCGGCATCCTGTGGGCCGGCCGAAGGCGGGCGGTTGCTTCGCGCAAACCCCGCATTTCTCCCCAATTGCCCTCGACGCCCGAACACGATGGGGTGTGCCGAAGCACGACCGAGGATCGCAGCGTGCGTCTAGATCGTTGGGGCCCGGCGGCTGACCGGGCGAGACAGGGCGAGGGCGAACGAGATGAGCGAGCGATCGAGAGAGAGGAGTCGCGTGTCCGGGCGCCGGCCACGTCGCACCAAGCACCGCGAGGTCTGCGTACCCCGCCGGATCCTCTACGCCGTGGACGTGCTGGATGCCTACATGCCGTGCGACGGGCTGCCCGCGAATGACAACGTCGCCATGCGCCGGCTCCGTCCGGTCGACCGCCGCCGCCGGTCGCCCGGTGTCTTCCTGAGAATCGTTCCGGCGCCGGAGAGCGGCGGGGAGGCGCGCCTCGCCCCCTGACGCCCCCGGGGAGGGCACGAGGAGCTTTGGTCGAATATCCGCCCTGACGGCGAGGCATCCCCGCCTTCCAGCCAGCCTCTCAGCAGGCTTGCATCGGCACGCCAACACTTCGCCTGCTCAGGCTTTTGGTCTGTCGCAGGTTTATGCCGGAAAACCGCCGGGCACTTGTCCGAAACCTGCTTAGGGCTCGCAGGGCATGGCGGCCGCGGTCTGGGAGACCAGGGCCGCGAGGTCGCGCAGGTCGGGTGACTGGCGGCGGCTGCGGGCCACGACGGCGGCCTCGCGCTGCAGGCGCGCATTGCAGGCGCAGGAGGGAATCCCTCCGGCCGGCGCGCAGGCATCGTGGTGCATGCACGCGACATCGAGGGCATCGGTCGGCGGCAGACCCGGACCGCGGCTGCCGGGGCCGCAGTAATTGCCGTGGAACACGAGCGAGCCGTCCGCCAGGGGATTCGCACCGGGCGCCAGGCGCGGCACCTCGACCTGCGGTACCGGCGGAGTCTCGATCACTACCCCCTGCGCCCAACCCGGGGCCGCAAGACCAAGCAGGCCGATCGACAGAATGACGATCGGCCTTACGAAGGTGCTCCCTTCCATGGGACTGCCCCTTGTGCCCTCTTCCCCTCACTGATCATGATGACATCCTTTCTCGACGAGGCAAGACGCCGACCACAACTGGTGCGGACTGGACAACCTGCGGCGATCCCGGGATGAGCGCCAGAGCCCGTTGACCTGTCGCGGCGCGAGCCATATGTTCCTGCTTTGTTCGAGAACCCGCTCCGGGAAGCCCCGACCCATGGCCCGTGCCTCGGCCGACAGGACGCTGTTCTTCTTCGAGAAGCCCTCGGCGATGCGTCAGCTGCAGCGCTTCTTCAAGGCGCCGACGACGATCTGTGTCTCCGCTGAAGGGCATCTTCTCGCCGCGCAGGAGCCCGCCGCGATCCGGCCGGCCTGGAAGGCGTGGCGCTTCGACGATCTGCCGATCGCCCTGGACGAGATCCCGGTCGCTTACGCGCGCAACCGTTCAGGCGCATCGCATGCCGGGCGCATCGAGGCGATCCGCGGCGCGCTGCAAGGGGTCGACCGCGTCATCATCGCGACGGATCCCGGGCGCGAGGGGTCGATGATCGCCTGGGAGGTCCTGGAGCATCTCGGCTACCGGGGCCGCGTGGAGCGGCTCAGGCTCGGCGCCCTCGACGAGGTCTCGATCCGCCGCGCCTTCGCGGCGCTCGCCCGCGAGCCGGATTCCGGCGAGCGGGACTATGCGGCCTATCTCGAGGCGCTCTGCCGTCGCTACGAGGACTGGCATCTCGGCCTCAACGGCACGCGGGCCGTGTCGCTGCGCCTGCGACCGCCGGCCTTCCGGGAGCCCTGGCGTTTCGGCGGCGTGCAGACGCCGACGCTCGCGATCCTGGCGGATCTGGAGCGGCGCATCCGGGACTTCGTGCCACGCGACTTCTTCAAGGTCGCGATGCCGGTCGAGACGGAGACGGGCGCGGCGCTCACCCTCTGGCACGCGCCCAAGGAGCGGATCTTCGACCGGGCGGAGGCGGATGCGATCCGCGAGGCCGCGGCCGGATGGTCGGGGCCGCTCTCGGTCGTCCAGAAGGACGTGCGCCGCCCCCCTCCCCGCCTGTTCTCGAAGGACACGCTCGCCCGGCGCTGCGCCAAGCGGTTCGGCTGGGATCCGCAGCGCACGGCCGCGACGGCACAGGATCTCTACGATTCCGGCTTCCTGAGCTATCCGCGCACCGAATCCGAGCACCTGCCCGAGAGCCAGAGCGGCGATGCGGCGGCGATCCTCGCGGCGATCGCCGGTTGCCTCGACGACGTCGCGGAGCTCGTGCCGGCCGGGGAGGCGATCGTGGTGCGGCGCGGCCCGCGCGGGCACTACGTGAAGGATCCGGGCGAGCACCACGCCATCGTCCCCCTGCGCAAGGTCCCGCGGCGCGGCGAGCTCGGCCCGGAGGCGTGGCGCCTATGGGAGCTGGTGGCCAAGTCCTACCTCGCCGCCCACCTGCCGGACGGCATCGACGCCCGCACCACCGTGGCGGCCGAGGTGGCGACGCCGCCGGGACCGAAGCGCTTCGCGGTGACGGGCAGCGTCGTGCGCGCGCCCGGCTGGCGGGCCGTCTATGGGAGCGAGGCCGAGGACGAGGATCCGGTCCCCGGCAAGGCGCGGCGCGACGATGAGCCGACGACCGGCCGCCTCCCGCCCCTGCGCGACGGCGCCGCCGCCCGAGCAACGGACGCCACGGTCGAGACCGCCGTGACCGAGCCGCCGCGGCGCATCACCCGGGGCGAGCTGCCCGTCGTCATGGGCCGCCTCATCGATCAGGTCGAGGATCCGGTGCTCCGGCGTGCGCTGGAGAATCCCGCCAACCCCAACGAGCCGCGCGGCCTCGGCACGGCCGCCACCCGCGATGCCGTGCTGCCGAAGCTGGAGAAGAGCCACTACGTGGTGCTGGCCAAGGGCAAGGATCCGGCGATCACCGTGACGGAGGCGGGGCTCGCCTTCATCGACGCCGTGAGGCGGGTCTTCCCGGCCTATGGCGATCCGGTCGGGCGGGCGGTGTTCGAGGCGGACCTCGCCGAGATCGGCCGCGCCCCCAGCCGTGCGGAGGCGGTCCGGCGGGCGGAGGAATTCCGCCAGCGGACGCGGGCGCGGCTCGACGCGCTGATCGCCGCGGTGGCGGGATCCGAACGGCTCGCCGTTGCGGCACCCTCTCCCGATGGGGCGGGGCGGCCGCCGACGCCGGCCATGGTCGCCTTCGCCACCGCGCTCGCTGCCCGCAAGGGCCTCCGGCTGCCGCGCGGGCTCAAGCAGGACGCCGCCATCTGCCGCCGGTTCCTCGATGCGCATGCGGAGCAGCGGGAAGCCGCCGCTCCGGGCGCGCCGCGACCACCCACGCCCGCGATGCGGCGCTACGCCGAGGCGCTCGCGCGGGAGAACGGCCTCGACAAGCTGCCGGACGACGCCGCGACCGACTTCTCGGCCTGCCGGCGCTTTCTCGATGCGCATGCGGCGCCGAGGCCGGACGCTCCGGCGAAGCCTTCCCCCCGCAAGCCGGCGCCCCGGCGCCGGACGAGGCCGCCGGCCGGCGCGGATCGCCACGCCGACACCTCGAACTGAACAGAAACCGCCCTGCATGCCTGCATGGAAGCCGCCACGCTCCTCGGCAGGTGAGCCGGTGGGGCTGCCACAGAAGGAAGCGCTCGGTCAGCCGGTTTCATACGGCTTCCGGTTGATCTGTTCGAAGACAAGAGGGCGCGGGAACCGCGGGATCCCCTCTCCCGTGCGGGAGAGGGGTGGGGGTGAGGGTCCCGGACCCTGCCGCAGTAAAGCTCTGACGGCGGTGCTGGCAGCGGCCCGGTTCCGTCTTCTTGCTGAACCACCTGGACCCTCACGCGCGATCTTCGATCGCCTGCCCCTCTCCCGCACGGGAGAGGGGTTCCCCGCGCAGGCTCGTCTCGGAACAGATCAACCGGAAGCCGTGTCATCCCTCAGGATCGCTCCGGCGGTTGGTATCACCGCATCGGCGCGTCGATCGCCGGGAGTTCGTTCGGTGGCAGTGGCGGCGCGCCCGGGGATGCAGGGAGCGGGGCGACACCGCGCGCGCGCATCGCCAGCGCGACCGTCAGCTTCTCGGCGGCCTCGGGCTGCATCACCGCCAGAACCTCCGCCATCTTGCGCGGATTCATGGCCACCACCACCGGCACCAGCACGTCGAGGGAAAGACGGTCGAAGACGCGGGCGGCATCCTTCGGCTTCATCGTCTCGTACATGGTCACGATCGGCTTGAGCGCAGCCGCCTCGCTCTCGGCCTTGCGGGCGGCGCCGCCCTCGGCCTTGTCCTCCAGGAACTTGAGGTCGTTGATGCGGCTCTCCAGCCGGCGCTCGGCATTCTCGATCAGCTGCTCGCGGGTGTCGAGGTCGCGGTTGCGCTGCTGGAGCGCCTCACGCCTTGCACCGAGCTTCTCCAGGATCGCCCGCTCGGCAGCGGAGCCGCTCTCCGGGGGCGCCTTCGCGGCCGGCTTCGGCAGGTCCTTGAGCGGATCCTTGGCCGCCTCGCCCTCCTCCTTCGGCAAGACCGAGCCGGTGACCGACGGATCGGCCGGCTCGGAGTTGGTCCGCGCATGGGCGAGAACCTGGGCGAAGTCCGTCCGACGCGGCGTCCCGTCTTCCGCCGCAAAGCCGATCAGCTTCAGCAGCAGGAGACCGCCGGCGGCGAGCGCCACCGCATCGATCAGGCGCAGCCGCAGGCTCGGGGCCCGCCAGGACGGCTTCGGGATCAGCTTGCCCGATGGCCTCGTCGGAAGCTTGCCGGCCGGCACCTTGCCGGGCGCGGCCTTGGCCGCCGGCTTGGCCGGGACGCCGGCGAGCGCGGCGGCGAGCCGGCGCAACTGCGGGCTCATGCGGCCTGGCTTTGGAGCCGGCTCAGGGCGCGCTCGCTGAGGGCCCGCGCGGCCGCCGCGGCGGCGCCGAGCCGTTCGGCGGTCGAGACCGCGGGCGCTTCGGGCATCGCGACCGGCCTGGGCTCGGCCGGCTTGAGCCCGGCGGATCCGGGTGCGGCCGGCACAGGCGACACCGCCGGACGGGCCTGGGCGACGATCCGGCCGATGCGGGTCACGACCTCCTCACCGGCCCGGACGCCGTCCGCGAGCCCCGCCGTCATCGCCTCGGCCACGGTGAGGCGCTCGGCGAGCGTGCGTTCGCATTCGCCGAGCGTCGCCCGGAGGCCGGTGATGGCGCGCTCGGCGGATTCGGTGGCGACCATCAGGTCGCCGATGGTCCGGCGCAGGGCGGCTTCGTCGGCCTTGAGGCGGGTGATGCGGCGGCTGAGACGTACCGAGGAGACGATGCTCGCCACGAGCAGGACGGCGACGAGCCCATCGGCCAGCATCCCGACGAGGGCGGTCATGGAAGCGGCCCTTCCTCACGGGTATCGGGCATGGATCAGCCGTCCTTCTGGTTCTTCATGGAGGCCTCGAAGGCCGCGAAGGTGGTGCGGGCGCGCCGCAGGGGGCGGGTGACCTGGACGGCGATGCTGTCGTCGAGGCGCCCGATCCGGCCCTGCGTGAGCGCCCAGTCGCCGCAGCGCAGGGTGATGAGGTCCGTGGGCTTGGCGTCGAACATGATGGTGTCGCCGACCTCGAGCGAGAGGACGCGCCGCAGCGGCAGCGTCATCTCGTGGAGGACGGCCTCGACCGCGAGGTCGGCCTGCCAGATTTCGGTGGCGAGATGCCCTTCCCAGACATGGTCGCGCCCGAGCTTCTCGCCCATGAAGCTCTGCAGCAGCAGGTCGCGGATCGGCTCGATCGTGGCGTAGGGGAAGAGGATCTGCAGGAGGCCGCCGCGGCCCTCCATGTCGAGCTTGAGGTCGATGAGGATGGCGGCGTTGGCCGGCCGCGTGATGGTGGCGAAGCGGGGGTTCGACTCGATGCGGTCGATCTGGAACCGCACGGGCGAGAGCGGCTGGAAGGAGGCTTCGAGATCGCCCAGGATGATCTCCAGCATCCGGCGCACCAGGGACATCTCGATGCTGGTGAAGGGCCGCCCGTCCAGGCGGATCGTCGTGGTGCCGCGCTTGCCGCCGAGCAGCAGGTCGAGGGTCGCATAGGCGAGGCTCGAATCGACCGTGAGGAGGCCGGAATTCTCCCACAGATCGGCCTTGAACACGCCGAGCAGGGTCGGCATCGGGATGGCGTTGAGGTAGTCGCCGAACCGCACCGAGGTGATGTTGTCGAGGGTGACTTCGACGTTGTCCTGGAAGAAGTTGCGCAGGGAGGTCGACAGCAACCGGATCATCCGGTCGAAGACGATCTCCAGCATCGGCAGGCGTTCGTACGAGACGACGCCCGAATCGACGATGGCGCGGATGCCGCCAGCGCCCGAGGCCGAGAGCTCCCTCAGCGAGAAGCCGAGGACCTGGTCTATCTCCTCCTGGTTGAGGATGCGGTCGTTGCCGGCGAGTTCGGGGAGGTTCTCGGCCTCGCTCTCGTCGATCATGGTGGCCCATTCGGCCGCCATGTCGTTCACCTGGGTGGTGGTGCCCTGCTCGGCGAGCGCCGCCCCCCATTCCTCGGCCAGCGAGGCGTCGCCGCCGCCCTGCTCGGCGAGCGCCGCCGCCCAATCGTCGTCGAGGATCCCGTCGTCCGGACCGGCCACCTTCCGCGCCCCTACTGGATCACGAATTCCTTGAACAGCACAGCGTCGACCTTGGCGGGATAGACCGCGACGTTGACACGGCGCAGCAATTCCTCGCGCAGGCGATAGGTGCCCATCGATCCTTCGAAATCCGTAGGCCGGAGTTCGCGGATATAGACCTGGAACGCATCCTCGACGCGCGGCATCAGCGGCTGGATCTCCGCCGCCACTTTCGCGTCCCGCACCTCCAGGGCGACCTTGAGCTTGATGAAGCGGGTCTGGCTCTGGCCGATGTCGGAGGTGAGGTTCATCACCATCTCGCGCAGGTCCATGAAGGCGACGGGCGCCTTCGTCTCGGCGGCCTGCTTCTCCGCATGGGCGGCGCGGCTCTTCAGGAACAGGTACCCGCCTCCTCCACCGCCGAGCAGCAGGACGGCCGCGAGCGCGATCAGGACGAGCCTCTTGCGCGATCCCCCGGGGGGCCGGGCCTCGCCCTCGGCGCCCTCCTCGTCGTCGGGGGCCCTCTTCGGCTTCTTCGCCATGGCTCGCTGTAATCCCGTGCCCGCCCGAACAGGGGGCTGGCCCTCCGGCAGGTAAAGGAACACGGTTAACGCGTCGTTAAGGCGGCAAAAGCTGCCGGGTCGAACCTGCCGCGCGGCCGGACCGGCGGCAGCGCCGGATTCCTTGTCCGTTGACATAAGCCATTCCGAATAAAGGTTTCTTCGGCGCCGGCACGAATGGCATGACGCCTGCGTTTACCATCCCGCCAGCCCTGGAGGGCGGCGGGTGGAGCGCTGAGGCGACGATGCAGAACGCGCAGTTGATCGGTCTCTCGGCCCAGGTGGCGCTGGGGCGCGAACTCGAGGTGATCGCCAACAACATGGCGAACGTCTCGACGACGGGCTTCAAGGCGCGCACGACCCGGTTCCAGGAATACCTGATGCCGAAGGCGAGCGCCGAGACCTTTCGGCGGCCGGACCGGCGCCTCTCCTACGTGATCGATGCCGGCACGCCGCTCGACCTGTCGCAGGGGCCGATCGAGACCACCGGGAATCCCCTCAACGCGGCGATCCGCGGCGACGCCTTCTTCGCCGTGCAGACCCCGCAGGGCGAGCGCTACACCCGCAACGGCGCCTTCGAGCTCAACGCGCAGGGGCAGCTCGTCACCAGCGACGGCAACCTCGTGCTGGGCGATGGCGGGCCGATCCAGTTCAACCCGCAGGAGACAGGCGCGGCGATCGGGCCGGACGGCACGATCTCCACCAATCAGGGCAATCGCGGCAAGCTGCGCCTCGTCCGCTTCTCCGATCCGCAGGCGCTCAGCAATGCGGGCGCGAACCTCTACGCCGCCACCGCCGCCCCGCTGCCCGCAGGGACGCAGGCCCGGGTGGAGCCGGGCGCAGTGGAGCGCTCGAATGTCAGCCCGGTTCTCACCATGACCCGGATGATGGAGGTCAACCGCATCTACGCGCTCGTCTCAGACTCAGTCTCGCGGATGGACGCCCTGCGCGGCAGCGCCATCCAGCGCCTCGCCGATATCGGCACCGCCTAGAGGACTTGAACCATGCGCGCGCTCTACGCCGCCGCCACCGGCATGGCGGCCCAGGAACTCAACGTCCAGGTCATCTCCAACAACATCGCGAACCTGCGCACCACCGGCTACAAGCGCCAGCAGGCGCATTTCCAGGATCTGCTCTACCAGAACCTGCGCCGGGCGGGCTCGGCGACCTCCGACCAGGGCAACCAGCTGCCGGCCGGCCTCGCCCTCGGCTCGGGCGTGAAGACCACCTCGACCGCCCGCGTGATGAGCCAGGGGACGCTGTCCTCGACGGAAAAAACCTACGATATCGCCATCCGCGGCGAGGGTTTTTTCCAGATCACGCTGCCGGACGGGCGCACCGCCTACACGCGGGACGGTTCCTTCGACCTCGACTCGCAGGGGCAGATCGTCACCCGGGACGGCTACCTCATCAATCCCAGCATCACCGTCCCCAACAACGCGACCGGGGTCACCATCAGCGCCTCGGGCATGGTGCAGGCCACGGTCCCGGGCCAGACCGCCCCGCAGAATCTCGGCCAGATCCAGCTCGCGCGGTTCGTCAACAAGGTCGGCCTCGAATCGATCGGCGACAACCTCTTCACCGAGACCCTGGCCTCGGGACCGGCCATCACGGGCAATCCGGGCGCCGAGGGCTTCGGGAACCTGCAGCAGAGCTACCTCGAAGAGGCGAACGTCAATGCGGTCACCGAGATCTCGTCGCTGATCGCGGCGCAGCGCGCCTACGAGATGAACTCGAAGGTGGTCACCGCCGCCGACCAGATGCTCTCCACCACCTCGCAGATGTTCCGCGGATAGCGCGCCAAGAGCTTCGATCCATGAGCTTCGATCCCCGAGACCCGCCGGCACGCGCCTGCGCCATCCTCAATCCGGGCATCATCGGGCGCACCGCCCTGGCGCTGATCGCGCTCTGGCTCCTCACCCTGCCGGTGCTGGCCGCCGGGCCGGTGCGGCCCTCGCTCAAGGGCGACATTACCGCCCGGCGCGACGTGGTCACCCTCGGCGACCTCGTCGAGAATGCGCCGGCGGATCTCGCGGAACGGCCCCTGTTCCGGGCGCCGGCCCTCGGCACCACCGGGACGATCCAGGTGCGCCGCATCGCCGAGGCGGCGGCCACGCTCGGCCTCGAACCGCCGGAGAGCGGCGGGCGCCTGCAGATCACGGTGCAGCGGGCGGCGCGCCGCATCGCCGGGCCGGAGATCGAGGCCGCGGTGGCAGCGGCCTTGGCGCGCCAGCAGGGCCTCGATCCAAAAAACCTCGCGATCGCCTTCGACGGCGAACCGCCGGTGCTGACGGTGCCGGTCGACCTCGACGGGCCGGCGAGTGCGGTGGAGGTCGCCTATGACCCGCGCAGCCGCCGGGTCTCCGCCCTCGTCACCGTCGGCGCGCGGCAGGCCTCGCTGCGCGTCTCAGGGCAGGTGATCGAGATGATTGAGGTCGCGGTGCTCACGCGCGCCCTGGCGCGGGGCGAGAGTGTGGGCGCGGCGGACGTGACGGTCCAGCGCCGGGCCCGCGACGGGTCGTCCGCAGACGCCACCGCCGACGCGGCCTCTCTCGTCGGGCAGGTGGCGCAGCGCGCCCTCGCCCCCGGCCAGAAGCTGCGCGCGGGCGACCTTGCGCGGCCCGAACTCGTGCAGCGCGGCGAGACCGTGACGATCCTGTACGAGGGTCCGGGCGTGAGCCTCGCGCTGCGCGGGCAAGCCAAGGAGGGCGGGCCGCTCGGTGCCGTCGTCGCCGTCGTCAATCCCGTCTCCAAGAAGGTGCTGCAGGCGACCGTGAGCGGGCCCGGCCGGGTCAGCGTCGGCCCGCCCAAACCCGCCAGCCTCGCCGCCCTCCCCGCCCAGCCGTGAGCGCCATGTCCCGTCCGGTCCGCCTCGCCCTGCCGACGCTGCTCGCGCTCGGGCTCTCTGCCTGCAACACCGTCGACCGCCTCGCCAATATCGGCGCGCAGCCGGCCCTCTCGGCGATCGAGGACCCGACCGCCCAGGCCGGCTACAAGCCCGTGCGGCTGCCGATGCCGGAGGTGCAGCCGGTCTCCTACGCGCCGAACTCGCTCTGGCGCACGGGCTCGCGCGCCTTCTTCAAGGATCAGCGCGCCGCCAAGGTCGGCGATCTCGTCACCGTGAAGGTCAACGTCACCGACAAGGCGAACCTCAACAACGAGACCAAGCGCTCGCGCTCGAACTCGGAATCGTTCGGGATCCCGAACGCCTTCGGGCTCGAGACGAAGACGAAGTTGCTGGGCGGCGCCGATCCGGACAAGCTGCTCACCGCCGACTCGACCACGAGCAACGACGGGGCGGGCTCGATCCAGCGGGCCGAGACCGTGACGACGAACGTCGCCGCGATCGTCACGCAGGTGCTGCCGAACGGCAACCTCGTGGTCGAGGGCAAGCAGGAGATCCGGATCAATTTCGAGGTGCGCGAGCTGATCGTCGCCGGCGTGATCCGGCCGGAGGATATCGAATCCGACAACACCATCGATTCGGCCAAGATCGCGCAGGCCCGAATCGCCTATGGCGGACGCGGCCAGATCACGGACGTGCAGCAGCCCCGTTACGGGCAGCAATTCCTGGACATCATGCTGCCATTCTAAAGAAACCGACCTGCGTGGAGGCCGCCCCGCTCCTCATGCTGAGGTGCTGCGTAGCAGCCTCGAAGCACCCCGGAGCGGTGATCCAGGCCACCCGGAGCTTGGATGAGCGTTCAGGGGTGCTTCGAGGGCTGCTACGCAGCACCTCAGCATGAGGAGCGGGGTTGGCTGCCACGGAAGGATGTGCTCGTTCAGCCGGCTTCATCCGTCAGGGTCAGCCCAGCCCGGTGGTGGACTGATCGCAGGACCGATCCGGCGGC
Organism: Methylobacterium nodulans ORS 2060; assembly: GCF_000022085.1. Lineage (NCBI taxonomy): Bacteria > Pseudomonadati > Pseudomonadota > Alphaproteobacteria > Hyphomicrobiales > Methylobacteriaceae > Methylobacterium > Methylobacterium nodulans. Next base: position 4,789,199 of record NC_011894.1, on the reverse strand, counting down.
CGGCTCCCGGCCGTTCAGCGCCGCGCCGCGCGCGCGGAGCGCTCCATCGGCGTATAGGCGATCCGCGCATGGGCTTCGCAATAGGGCAGCCCAGGCTGGCGCTTGGCGCAGCAGAAGCGGAATTCACGGCCCAGCGGATCGCCGACCGGGAACCGGCACGACCATTCCTTGAGCAGAAGGATCGGATGCAGCGGCTCCTCCGGCTCCGCCGGCTTGGAGTCGTTGGCGGGGGCCTGCACCTCCGTCGCGAAGTTCTTCCGCGCCAGCCCCAACCGATGGATCTTGCCCATTACCGCGTTGCGGTCCTTGAGCCCGAGCCGCTTCGCGATCTCGGAGCCAGTCAGGCTCTCGCTCCACAGCCGCTTGAGTTCCTCGATCCGCTCGTCCGTCCAGGTCGACATCGCCATCCCGTCGATCTCTCGTGAGTTGACGTGTCGGCCATCCGGGACCCGGATTCCAGCCGCCGGGGGGGCGGCCGGGAACCTATCCACCGCGAATCGCGGCCGTTCCGGCGCATCGCCCCCCCGAAGGCAGGTTACACACCTCAGGCGTGCGATTTCAGTCGTCGCGGTAGACGCGCTCGCGGCGTTCGTGGCGCTCCTGGGCTTCGAGCGACAGGGTCGCGATCGGGCGGGCCTCCAGGCGCTTGAGCGAGATCGGCTCGCCGGTCTCCTCGCAGTAGCCGTAGGATCCGTCCTCGATGCGCGCCAGCGCCGCGTCGATCTTGGCGATCAGCTTGCGCTGACGGTCGCGGGCACGCAGTTCGATCGCACGGTCCGTTTCCGATGAGGCACGGTCGGTCAGATCTGGATGGTTCTCATTCTCCGTCTGCAGGGCGACCAGGGTGTCCTGGGCCTCGCGCAGGATGTCCTGCTTCCAACTCAACAACTTGCGGCGGAAATACTCGCGCTGCCGTTCATTCATAAAGGGTTCGGCATCGCTGGGGGCATAACCGTCCTCGATCACGACCTTCGCCATCACGCCCCTCGAGACATCTGAGTTATCGCGGCCGGCGCCGTTCGGTGCAGGCGTATAATCGAGCCGAGAGAGCCCGACAACGTGCTGTGGTTGTCACGCAAGGTCCGGACCGGACGGGCCATCGCCCGCTGCTGCAAAAGCGCCACGCGGACCGCGGGCCTGCAGCCCCCTCCGGAACCAGGATCGCTTCGGCGAGGCGCCGACCGGGCGGGCAGGCAGGCGCGGCGCCCACGGCGGGACGGTGGCAGGAGCGCGCAGGAGTTGAGCGGCCCCAGGTCGCTGCCGCGCGCCGCGGGCTTCCGGCATGAGTTCACCACCGGCCGAGCCGACCTTGAGGGATGAAACCGCGGCTGACTGAGCGCTCCCGCTCATGGCACCCAACCTCGGCCCTCATGCTGAGGCGCCGCCGCAGGCTGCCTCGAAGCACCCCGGACCGGTGTTCCCAGTCACCCGGAGCTTGGACGAGCGTTCAGGCGTGCGTGCCGGCTGATGCCGGCCAGAGGCTTGCGGCGCAAGCACCTCAGCATGAGGAGCGAAGCGGCTTCCACACGCCCGTTTCGGTTTAGCGGGAATATGCCCGCCCAAAATAGCGGCCCGGAAGCAGAGACATCCGCGGGATCCGGAGCAGCCGGCGCGGATCCTGCTAGCCGGCGACGCCGAGCTTCGCGAGTTCCACTTCCGCCCGCAGCTCGATCTGCCCGATCAGATCGTCGAGGCGCAGGTCGCCCGTCGGGCCCGGCCGCTCGGCCAGCCGGCCGGCGATGGCCTTGAGATCGGCCGTGCTCACGCGCCCGCCGAGCAGCGCCGCCTTGAGGCGGTCGAGGGCATCCAGGAGGTCGTGGCCGCGCCGGGCATGTCTGCGGCGGCGCTCGGCCGGATCCTCGGCCTCAGCCTGGAGGGTGAGGATCGCATCGAGGCCGGCAAGCGGCGCAGCACTGCCGGCGCTCGCGGCGGCCCGCGGCGGCAAACCGGTCGCGACCGCGAAACTCTGGCTCGCGTCGGCGGGGCGCTTGGGCACCGCGCCCGGGCCGGCGGTCGCGAAGCGGGGATCGACGCGCATAGCGCACCTGGGAGGGTTGGTGACTTTGGGCACAGCCTCCGCCGGCATGGTGAATGAAGCGTAAAGGTCCCGGCAGAATCTGCCGGGCCGGCCGAAACCGCCCGGGTGGAAAAAGCCGCCGGCCGCTGCCGCCCACAGCGGACAATCAGACTTCCCAATGGCTTGCCGATACCGAAAGACGTGGCACGGTCCTGGCAGGGACAGGTCAGCATGCCCGGAACCCGTCGCCCGATGCGCCTTCTGTCCCTCCTCGCCCTGCTGTCGGCCCTCGCGATCATGGTGGGCGCGTCACCGGCGCTCGCCCTGTCGCGGGTCAAGGACCTTGCCGCGATCGAGGGCGTGCGGCCGAACCAGCTCGTCGGTTACGGCATCGTGGTCGGCCTCAACGGGACGGGCGACACGCTCAACAACGTGCCGTTCACCAAGCAGTCGGTGCAGGCGATGCTGGAGCGGCTCGGGGTCAATACCCGCGGCGCGACGATGCGCACCGCGAACCTCGCCGCCGTGATGGTGACGGCGAATCTGCCGCCTTTCGCCACGCAAGGCACGCGGATCGACGTGACGGTGTCCTCGCTCGGCGACGCCAAGTCGCTCCAGGGCGGCACGCTCCTGGTGACGCCGCTCCTGGGCGCGGACGGCGAGGTCTATGCGCTGGCCCAGGGCTCGCTCGCCATCGCGGGCTTCCAGGCCGAGGGCGATGCCGCGAAGATCACCCGGGGCGTGCCCACGAACGGGCGCATCGCCAACGGCGCGATGATCGAGCGCGAGATCGAGTTCAAGCTCAACCAGCAGCGCATGCTGCGGCTCTCGCTGCGCAACCCGGACCTCACCACCTCGAAGCGGATCGCCGCGGCGATCAACGACTTCATGGGTGCCGACACCGCCGAGCCCACCGACCCCTCGACGGTCACCCTCCAGGTTCCGGCCCGCTACCAGGGCAACATGATCCGGCTGCTCACCGAGATCGAGCAGCTCAAGGTCGAGCCCGACCAGACCGCCCGCGTCGTCATCGACGAACGCTCGGGCATCATCGTGATGGGCCGCGACGTGCGCGTCTCCACCGTGGCAGTGGCGCAGGGCAACCTCACCGTCACCATCACCGAGCAGCCGCAGGTGAGCCAGCCCGAGCCGCTGTCGCAGGGCACGACCGTGGTGGTGCCGCGCACCGCCCTCAAGGTGGATACCGGCGACCGCAACAAGCTCGCCCTCGTCAAGGAGGGGGTGAGCCTGCGCGAACTCGTCGATGGGCTGAACGCGCTCGGCGTCGGCCCGCGCGACCTGATCTCGATCCTGCAGGCCATCAAGGCGGCGGGCGCCCTCCAGGCCGACATCGAGGTGATGTGACGGCCCACCCCTCTCGGAGACTTACCCCATGATCCCTCTCGCTCCCCTCGCCGCCACGACCGCGATCGCCGGGGCCCAAGCGCTCGCCGGCGTCGCCGGCACCGTGCTGAGTGCCGCCACGGGCTCGGCCGACAAGGTCAGGAAGACCGCACAGGACTTCGAATCGATGTTCCTGGAGCAGACCCTCGACAAGCTCAACGGCTCGACCGGCACGGACGGCCCGCTCGGCGAGAACGGCACGGGCGGAGGCGTCTACCGCTCGATGCTGAACAAGGAATACGCCCAGAGCATCGTGAAGAGCGGCGGCGTCGGCATCGGCGACCAGGTGATGCGCGAGATGCTGCGGATGCAGGAGGCCGGCCATGCCGCCTCGGCCTGAGCCTCTGCGCGTCTCCGACACGGCCGGCGCCGAGCGGCTCGTGGCCGAGACGCTGCAGCGGATGCAGGAGCTCGAAGGGGTGCTGGAGCGCGAGAGCGCCCATATCCGCGTCGGCCGGCTGCGCGAGGGCCTCGCGGACGAGGCCCACAAGACCGCGCTGGCGGGCGCCTACCTGCAGGGCCTCGAAGAGGTGAAGGCGAATGCGGTGGCGCTTGCCCGCTTCACGCCGGCGGGCGTCGCCGCCCTCCGTGAGGCGCATCGCCGCTTCGCCGCCGCGATCGAGACCAACCAGGCGGTGCTCGCCACGGCGCGGGCCGTGTCCGAGAGCCTGATGAAATCGCTGTCGAGCGAACTCGCCCGCGCCGCGCAGCCGCAGGGCTACGGGGCCCGGCGCGCGATGCCCTCGCCCTATGGCCCGGTCCGGGCGACGCCCCTCGTCCTGTCGCGCAGCCTGTGACGGCCGTCAGCGCGTCGCCGAACCGGCGCGCAGGCGGATGAAGGTGCGGGCCGGGCCGAGCTCCGTCTCGGTCCGGGCATCGACCGCGAGGCGTCCCTCGGCGCCGATGGCGGGGGCGGCCGCGTGGGGCGCCCGCGCCATTGCCAGCGCTTCGCCCGCCGCTGCAGCCGCGCCTGTGAAGACCGATGAGTGCCGGGCCTCAGGCCGCCATTTCGGTCGGCAGACCAAAGGCCTTCGCCGATGCAGAGCGGGCCAAGGTCGCGAGCAGATCCGTCTGGGTGATGATTCCGAGAATTGTCCGGTCCGCGGCGGTGATGATGATCGCGTGCGTCCGTCCGTCGGTCAGCATCGGGACCAAGCCGACGGCCGGGTCATCGGGGCCAGCCGTCCTGGCTTTGGACATCGCCTCTCCGATGCTGTCCGAGCCTTGAAGCGCCAGCTCCCGCAATCCCAGCGCTCCGATCAGCCGACCGGCCGCATCCACGACGGGCAGCGTCCTGATGTTGTGGGCGAGCAGAAGCTCGCGTGCCCGTTCGACGGTCTCGTCCGAGCGAATGGTGATCACATCGCGCGACATGGCCTCGCGGCAGGTCAGATTACCCTGTGTGCGCACGAGTGCGTGGAGTTCGACCTGCCGTAAGAGCCGGTCGAGATCGGAGCGGTCGATGTCCAAGGTCTCGTCCAGCGCGACCAGCGCCGCATCGACGTCTTCGGGCTTGAACCCAACGCGAATCGGCGCGGGCAGGTCGGCGGTTCCGTGGGTGTTCACGGGCGCCATGACAGGAACGTGCGGGTAGTTGCGGCGCGAGAGCTTGTGGAACGCGATGCCGAGGGCAACCAGGATGATCGAGTTGATGCAAACCGGAAAGAACGGGAACAGGTAGCCGGAAGAAGTGACCGCCGGACCACCGATGAGCGCCGTCAAGGCAGCCGCTCCGCCGGGCGGGTGGAGGGAGCGGGTGAGCGACATCGCGGCGATCGCCAGCGAGACGCCAACGCCGATCGCCAGCACGGGATCGGGGATCAGATGGGCAGCGATGACGCCCACGATCGCGGAGATCGTGTTGCCGCCGATGATCGGCCAGGGCTGAGCAAGCGGACTCGCGGGCACCGCGAACAGCAGGACGGCCGAAGCCCCCATCGGCGCGACGATGAGCGGGATGTGCGGCCCCTCTCCGAAGAAGCAACCACAGATCAGACCGGTGAGCGCAATGCCCACCATGGCTCCGAGACAGGCAATGAGGCGCTCTCGCAGCGTCGCACCGGCAAGGATCGGCCTGAACAGACGGAAGCGGAGAATGCGTCCGTCATGCCGTGGAGAGCCAATGGGTTCGGGCATGCTAGAGCTCGCCTCATTGCAGAAGAATTCTGTCGATCGACGGATTGAAGCAATCCGGCTCGCGGCTACGGAACCGGTCCTTCGTCGGGCACGCGCGTCGGGATGAGCGCGGTTATGGAGTTGCCGGCTTCCTGCTCGCCGGTTGATCTGCCAGCCGGACGCCTGCGCGGGTCGATCCCGCAGAGCCACCATCTCGGCAAAGCGCATGGTCACGAAGCGCATGACGCTGACCATGCCGGTCAAGCCTCCCTCGCGGCCGCGCACGGGCGGCGCTCCCGCGCCGTCGAGGCTCTGGCCGGTCGCCGGGGGCCGGCGAGGACCTCCCGGTGGCGTGTGCGCGGCCGTTCAGAGCGCCGACTGGGGCAACGGTGGCGGGAGCGAACGGGGACGGCATCAGCAGCCTTCAAAGGTGGATTGTCGAGAGACCTTCTAGCGACCAACCCGGGGCGGTGCAACTCTGGTATGCAGTATGCCTAATTCCAGGGCGCAACGCACCTGGCCCGCTTCACGGATTGAGTCTTGCGCATCTGATCCGCATCGGGGAGCAGGAGGCGCGGCGGAGATCGATCGCCAGAATCGCGCGCCTATGGCGTCGCAGAGACTCACCGCGTGGCGGTGATGCACCGGCTTCGGAGGCCGCCGTCGGGGATCGCAGGCGGTGCGGTGGTTCGACCGAAGGCCGGGTCAGATAAGGCCGAAGGTGCTGGATTTGCCCTTGGGACGGCGCGTTGCCTTGATGCCGCTGATGTCGATCTGGATGCTGCCGCGCAAGTCGAGGCTTTTGACCACCATCAGGTCGGCCCGGACATCCGTGTTGCCAGCCTGGTGGACGTCGCTGCCCGGCATGTAGATCCCGCCTTGGGCGTTGAAGTTGCTGTTGCCCTGGAGGTCGAGGCTCGGGCTGCCGACGATGCTGAAGCCCTGGTAGCTGCCCAAGGATGGGGCGGTGATGTTCAGGTCGAGCGTGCCGCTGCCCTTGGTCTTGATGCTGGAGGTCGTGTCGAAGACGAGCGTCACGCCGTTTCCGGTGATGGTGAGGGCGTCGTTCCCGCCGACATTGATGGTCGCGCCCTTGAAGTAGAAGGTGCCTGACTGGAAAATGTAGTTGTTTTTGTTGGGGATCGTCCCGGTGTAGCAGCCCGGCAGGATGGTGGTGACAGCGGTCGGGAAGGGCTGGCAGGACATCCCGCTCATGTCCACCGCGAGGCCGAACGGGTCGCCCTGCAGGGCGCAGATGCGGGGTCGGCCCGGGTTGAAGTTGCCCGTTGCTCCGGTGTCGCCGACGGACTGGCAGATCTGGCCGTTGTAGTTGCCGGCGTTGCCTGACGTGGAAATGTACGAGGAGAGTTGCATGCCGCAGGTCGCGTTCACCGTGACGCTGCCGCGGGCGTCGATGCCGGGGTTTACAGGATCGAGCGCGTAGAGGCACGCTGCCGGGTTGCCCCCACCCGCGGCCACAGCCACCGATTCGGCCTTCGCCTCGAGGCTGCGGTAGCCGAAGATCCAGGCGAAGTAGACCGGGATGGCGTTGCCCAGGGCGGCGCTGCGCCGGGCCGTGACCTTGACCGCGTTGGGCTGGGCGCCGCCGGCCGTGAACGCCTTGGCGCCGGGGTCGTAGGTGCCGACCACGACGTCCGTGGCCGCGGCGGCCGTGCCGTAGCTCGGCGGCAGGTTCTGCCCCACGAGCGAAACGCCCCGGCTCACCGCGGTCGCTGAATCCGGCAAGACCTGGACCGCCCCGAGCGCGGCGCTGTCGGCCGCGTTCTGGAGGCGCAGTTGGCTGAGGTGGAGGTTCGCGCCGTCGAGCACGACCGCGGCCGTTCCGAGGAGCACCGGAAGCACGATGCCCACGATCATCGTCATCGTGCCGTCCGCGTCGGCGCGGAAGCGGGCGAGAAGTGCCCTCACGGGCTCGGCTCCTTCTGCATCACCACGGTCGTGCTGAGGACCAGCCCGCCGTAGAAGCGGGCGAGAATCGAGGTCGGGCTCGCGGCCGAGGCGGGCAGCGAGACCGTCATGGTGTATTGGCCGTTCGCGAGAGTGGGGCCGATGACGGTGACGCTCCGATCGCCGACCCAGCCTGGCAGGCCGTCGCGCACCTTGGCGGGGGCGTCGGACGGGCTGATCCGGTTGGCGGCCACCTGCCTGGACACGTCCCAGGTCACGCGCTGCTCGGCCTCATAGGTGAAAAAGATGAGCCCGAACTCGACGACAGCCATCAAGATGAAGATCAGGATGGGCATGAGGAAGGCCAGCTCGATCGCGACGGCGCCGTCCTGGTCCTTGAGCATGGAAAATCGTCTTTCTCGGCGCGGTACGGCCTGAAACGTGCCACCGAGGCAGTGGCCTCATGGGCAATAGATGCAATAATCGGCATTCTGGCCCTTTTCTGTCTGTAAAGGGGCCGCTTCATCTTCCCGGTGAAAGGGTGGACTTGCATCCACCTTAACTTATACCAACCGCCCGAGATGCAGACGCATCGGGCCGTTGACTCATCTCGAAAGGTTGATGCCAAGCCAAAGGCTTGGCAAAAATTCGAGAGCGGAACCAACGGTTATTGGAAACGCCCCTTGGTATTGCGGATGTCACTATGGCGCCCGGAATCTCTTCCCTCAGGCCCGACGGCCGGGAGGAGCCTTCACCCGCAGCACGGGCAATTGGCGCCTCTCCGGACAAATGGCGGAAAAATGTTCAGTTTGAAGCTAAATTTCCAGCAATCTTGTTAAAAAGAGAAGACAAATTGGTTCCGACCGACGACGCCGCTGTGATCAGCGCAACCGCAATCAAGGTCGCGAGAAGGCCATACTCGATCGCAGTTGCGCCCGACTCGTCGACGATAAAGCGCTTCACCATGGTTGGCTGCCTTTAAGCTGGTGTTGCCGTGATCGGCCGGTCCATTTGACCTAGATCTTATTAAAATATATTTAAGGCGAATCGGCTTATTGATATTGCTGTGGATTGAACGGAGCGCCGCCGGAGAACTATCAGTTGTGGGGCGGGACGTGCGTGGCCGGGTGCTGCCAACGGTCATTGAAGGCCCATTGGTATGAGTTCACCACCGGCCAAGCCGACCCTGGGGGATGAAACCGGCTGACCGAGCGCTCCCTCCCGTGGCAGCCAACCCCGGCCCTCATGCTGAGGTGGCCGGCGGAGCCGGCCCTCGAAGCACCCCAGACCGGTGATCCCGGCCACCCGCGTCTCGGACCAGCGGTCCGGGGTGCTTCGAGGCAGCCTGCGCGATCTTCGATCGCCAGTGCGATCTGCGATCGCCCGCGCCTCAGCATGAGGACCGGTGGGGCTGCCACGCAGGTCGGTTTCGATTTAGCCGGTCGCTCGGCCACCGGCGGAATGGCCCAGCGTCGTACGTCACCCTGATCAGGATTGCCCGGCATGGCTCAGGTCGGTGGCAGAGGACCGAGGGGTCATCCCATGCGGCTGACCATCAGCCCATGCTCCGGACATCCGCCGAGGCGGTGATCTCGTCGTCCTGGGTGGCCCGGCGCACGAAGCGCGAGACGCGATCGATGGCCACCGACGGCCTTGAGCCCCGAGATCGTCACGGCGCCGCTTCAGTGGAGAGCCGGCAGCCGCCCGCCAGATGCCGAGCTTGTCGTCAGTTCAGGTCTCGGGTGGGGCAGATCGGCGCTCTGCGATGAACCCTTGGTCGGGACGGATCAGCGATGATCCGTCATGGGTTGTCTCGGGACGAGTGGCTAACCGAGTGGATGCAGCGATGGCCCTCCTTGACGATATCGTAAAAGGCAATCCCGTTACGGCAATCGGGATCGGCGCTGCCGTCATCGCGGTGCCGGTTCTCTTTCCATCCCTGCGCCCGCAATGGGCCGTGGCCATGAAAGGCGCGGCCAAGCTGTTCCTGGAGGCCGAGGACGGCGCTGAAGGCGACATCATTGACAGCTTGGCCCGGAAAGCAGTCGATCAGCTGGTCGATGCCATTGCCCATCACGAACCTGAACGGCGCCATGCGACGGCGGCGGCCGTGATCGCGAACTACAGGCACCGCGCGCAGGCTCGTGCCGATCGGTTCGGCTATGGCGAGAAGGACCGCGCGGCACGTTTCGACAGACACATGGCTCACCTTCGGCACAAGGTATTGCGCCGCCATTCAAGAGCATCGGACGAAGAAAAGGCCAGATGGGTCCATGTTGCGGAGATGATCTCCGAGGGATAGGGCTGGTCTGGTACGCCACCAGCACTCGGCTGCTCGATTGATGATCGATGCGGAGGCAATCATGGCATTTGTCGACGACATGCTCAAGACGACGGGTGGAGCGGGTGCCGGGATGATCGGCGCTGTCGGAGCTGTGCTTCTCGCGCCCATCGTGGTTCCGATGATGGGACGGCTGATCCGCCCGGCGGTCACGATCGCGTTGCGGTCGGGGATCGTTCTCTACCGCCAAGTCGGTCACGCAGCGTCCGAACTCGTTGCGGAGGCGCGGTCCGAGATGGCGGCGGATGCACGGCATGCGGACACGTCATCAGCTGCGAGGGTCCGACCGCATCACGAAACGGAACGAGAGCCCAGTCCAGCCTGAAGCTTCGTTCTGCCGGTGCAGCGCTCCGAATGGTCGAAGGCCGCGGGGCCGGACAACTCAGATGCGTCAGGAATAGAGGGAATCTGACCTCTGCAAGGAGAGGCCCATGGGCGGTGACAACAGGCCGGCCGCTCCCGAGGCGGACGATCGGACGGTCCTGTTGTTAAGCTGGCTTAACAAATTACAAGGCATTCGGCCCTCGTTCGTGCAACGAATGCGGTTTGGCCCGGATGCAGCCATCGGCCGTGATCGGCATGAGGCGCGAGGTCGAATGCCATGTCCGCTCTCGAAGATGCGTTCAAAGGCGGAAACGTCGTGACGGCGCTGGTCTTGGGGGTCGGGGCCGTCGTGATTGCGCCGGCAGTCCTGCCGGCAACGCGTCCCGTCGCCAAGGCGCTCATCAAGGCCGGCCTGATTGCCTATGATCAGGCTCGGACCGCACTTGCCGAGCTCAACGAGCAGGCCGGCGACATCCTGGCTGAGGCGCGCGCGGAAATCGCCGAACATGCTCCAGCGCCGGCACCAGAGGCCGAAAAGGCCTGAAACAACACGCAGGTGTCATTCCGGGGGCGGCACTTCGTGCAAGTCGGGAGAATGGAATGGCTCTCTTCGAAGATCTGATGAAGGGCGAGGGACTGGGCCTGGGCCTGGGCGTCGCCGTGGTGGCGACTCTCGCCGCCCCGGTCGTCCTGCCTCTGATGCGGCCGCTCGCCAAGGGCGTGATCAAAGCCGGTCTCATCGCCTATGATCAGGGCCGCGTTGCCCTCGCGGAGCTCAACGAGCGGACCGGCGACATCGTCGGCGAGGCCCGCGCCGAGATTGCCGAACGCGCCGAGGCGCGCGCCGCTGAAGCGGAGCGCGGCGGACGCGAGGAGCGGCGCCGGCGTCGGTCGATGACTGAACAGCCCGAGCCTGCGGCCACCTGACGACTTGGCACCTGACGACCTCGGGCGCAGGACCATTCAATCCAGGGCCCGGCTAGAGCAGAATCCGTTCACGGTGGAGCGGCTTCTGCTCTTAAGCCTTTGAGTTTGCCGCATTTTCTGCGACGAACCGGCATCCATTTCGTCGGACAATGCTTCTTCAAGGGCGCGGAGACCTCGGCCGCAATGGCGCAAACCGCTGCTCCGTCGCCCGGACCGCTTGAGCCTCCGTCTCGGCACACGGAACCGGGTGTTGCGGATCATTCCCTGCGGCCCGTGTCAGTCGTGCCGCTTCATGCCGCCCGTTCCGGCCGGGTGCGCGTGGCCGTCCATGGGCTGAGGGGATCTCCGGACCTCGGCGGCCGGTTGGAGCGCGGCCTCGCTGCGACCTCCGGCATTCGTTCGGCCAGCGCCAGCAGCCTGACCGGCAACGTCATCGTGCACCATGCGCCCGACACCACGGTCGAGGCGATCGTCGGGCGCCTCACGGCCCTGCTGCGAGGCGACATCGCTCCAGCCGAAGCGGATGCCGCATCGCGGTGGCATGTTGACGCCGCGACGGCCGTCGCCGCCGACCTGCATTCGGATACGAGGGTCGGCTTGAGCACGCGAGAGGCGGCGACCCGCCTCACCGCAGGAGCGAATCAGCTGCCCCCGGTGCGCCACCGCTCGTCCTGGGCCATCCTTGCCGGGCAGTTCGAGAGTTTGCCGGTGCTGATGCTGGCCGGCGCAGGCGCAATCTCCTTGGTGACCGGCGCTCTCGTGGAAGCCGGCGCCATCGCGGCTGTCGTCGCGCTCAATGGCACAATCGGCTTCTACACCGAGAGCCGGACGGAGCGGACGATCGAAAGCCTGGGGGCACCGGCCCCCCTCACCGCGCGGGTGATCCGCGACGGCAGATCCCAGAACCTGCCGGCGGAGGCGCTGGTGCCCGGGGACGTGATCACGCTCCAGCGCGGCATGGTCGTCCCCGCCGATGCGCGTCTGATCGAAGCACAGGCGCTCACGGTCAGCGAGGCCGCGCTGACCGGGGAGAGCCTGCCGGTGGTGAAGGCACCGGATCCCTTGCCGATTGAGGCCGTGCCGCTCGCCGACCGCACCAACATGGTCTATCGCGGGACGGTCGTGACCGGAGGCAGCGGCACGGCCCTCGTCGTGGCGACCGGCGGGCGTACCGAGGTGGGGCGGATTCAGAGCCTCGTGGGCAGCACCGCGGCGCCCGCGACCCCGATTCAGAAGCAGCTCGAATGTCTCGGGCGGCAACTCGCCTGGATGACGGCCGCGGCAGGTCTCGGCATCTTCGTCATCGGCCTGGTGCGCGGCTTGGCGCCCCTGCAGATCCTCCGCCTCGCGCTCGCCACAGCCGTCGCCGCGGTCCCGGAGGGACTTCCGATGGTGGCGACCTCGACTCTCGCGCTCGGGGTCGGGGCGATGCGGCGGCGGAGTGTCCTGGTGCGCCGTCTCGACGCGATCGAGACCTTGGCCGCGGCAGACGTGATCTGCTTCGACAAGACCGGCACCCTGACCCAGGGCACCATGTCGGTCTGCGTGATCGCGGTGGGGGAGCGCATCTGCGAGGGGCGCTCCGGAGAGTTCTTCGATCAGGACGGTGCGGCCGCCGCCCTCTCCGACGAGCGTATCAAACACCTTCTCGGCATCGGCAGCCTGTGCAGCGAGGCCGGTTTCGACACCGTCGACGGCCAGCTGGTCCCGACGGGCTCGGCGACCGAGAACGCGCTGATCCGGGCGGCCCTCGATTTCGGGCTCGATGTTTCGCAACTCCGGCGCGATTTCGCCCTTCGCACGATCCAGCATCGGACCGAGGCCTACCGCTTCATGGCCACGGTGCACGCCACCGGGACCGGAACCCTGATCGCTGTCAAAGGGAGCCCCGGGGAGGTGCTGGCGCGGTGCCGCTACGAGGCCCTGCCCGGGGGGCGCTGGCTCCTCACCCACGATCGCCGCACCGCGATCGAGGCCCTCAACGCCCGCATGGCACAGGACGCGCTCCGGGTCCTCGGCTTCGCCTATCGGCTGCGCGATGGGGAGCCGGATGGGCAGGCCATTGTCGAGGACCTGACCTGGGTCGGTCTGGTCGGTCTCGCCGATCCGGTTCGTCCGGGCCTCGGCGACATGATGCACTGCCTGCATCGAGCCGGTCTCCAGACCTGCATGTTGACCGGGGACCAGCGCGCGACGGCCCGGGCCGTGGGCCAGCAGATCGGCCTCGGCGCCGGCAACGGGAACCATGGCCTGACGGCGCTCGATGCGGCCGAGCTCGAGACCATGACGGAGCCGGAGCGTCAGTCGGTGCTGCGCCGGACGCAGGCCTTCGCCCGCATCAGCCCGGGGCAGAAGCTGGAGGTGGTGCGCGGCCTGCAGCGCTCCGGCGCCGTCGTGGCCATGGTCGGGGACGGGATCAACGACAGCCCGGCCTTGCGAGCCGCCGATGTCGGGATCGCATTCCGGCGGGACAGCCCGCCAGCGGCGCGCGAGGTTGCCGATATCTTCCTCGATACGGACGATCTGCAGGCTCTGCTGCCGGCCATCGCCCGCGGCCGCATGACGGCGGCCAACATCCGCAATGCGATCCACTACCTGGTCAGCACCAACACCAGCGAAATCCTCGTGATGCTGGTCGCCACGGCTGCCGGTTTTCGCGAGGCGCTCTCACCGATCCAGCTTTTGTGGATCAACCTGATCTCCGACGTGCTTCCGGGCATCGGCCTCGCCATGGAGCCGCCGGAGCCGGGCATCATGGAGGAGGGGCCGAGGCCCGTCGATGCTGCTCTCATCGGTGCCGACGAGGTCGGCCGCCTCGCGCGGGAAGCCAGCCTGATGACCGCCGGCGCCTTGCTGGCCTCGCTCGCGGGGGCTGCCCGGTACGGACGGGACGCGCCTCAGACGCGGACGATGACGTTCGGCAGCCTGACGGTCGCGCAGCTCCTGCATACGCTGACCTACCGCGGAAGCCGCGGCCAGATCAGGCCCCTCACGGACAATCCTGCGCTCATGCGCATCCTCGCTGGCTCGTTCCTGGCGCAGAGCGCGGCCTTCCTGATGCCCGGGGTCCGTCGCGTCCTCGGAATCACGCCGATTGCGGCCGCGGATGGCCTCGTGATGCTCGCCGGCGGATTGGGTCCCCACCTGGCGGCCCGAACGCTCGCGTCCAGGCGCCTCGATGAGGACCTGTATTTCCGCAGGCCGCAGACGGCGACCGGCCCTATGCTGCAAGCGCCAGAGGGCGAGGGGGCGGCAGGGGCAGAGGCTCGGAGCGATAGGCCTGAACCAAGGACATACGCTCGGAGCGGCGGGCCTGCACCCGCTTGAGCACGGCTTTGACGAGCGCCTCGACACAGAACTCGATGAGTTGCGCTCCGAATTGCCGGGTCACGAGCGCGACGATCATCTTGGTGGCGACGGCGCCGAAATTCGATTCAGCCCTCGGGAGCGACGCGACGCCCGCTCCGGCCTCGACCTGGGCGGCGTGAGGGCGGGACATGCGTCCGGCCGGCATCATGTCGAGGAACCGCTGGAGCAGGAGTGCGGGTTGGAAGCCGGTCCGGCTGTGGATCACGACGCTGGCCGCGAGCGGGTTGACGCCGACCTTCACGATTCCCGGCTGAGCCGAGAGCGAGCGTTGCAGCTCTGCAAAATACAGGCGATCGCCGCGCCGCCCCGGAACGACGATTCTCTGACGATTTCGCACGCAATGAACCAGATACGCTTTGTCTTTCTCGATCATCAAACCAGCCTGCCAGAGCTCGGTCCGGCGTGGACCCATGCAACCGCGCCGAAGGATGCGTCTGGATATGCACGCAATACGAATGCTGTGTGACAGCTTCCGGCGAGTCAGGCGGGTTCGCTCGGCGTGGCGTCAGACGGCGCATCGTGCGCGCCCGCGGCTTGGCGGGCTTGCTCGGCATGCGTCGCGAGCAGGATCCCGTAGAAGGCCAGCGAGGTCGCGGATCCGAGGAGTTCGCCGCGCAGCAGCTGCAGAAAGCCCAGAGCGCCGAAGAGGGCTGCGAGGCGCGGACGCCGGAGAATGCGGGCCGAACCATAGGCATGCCAGAAGCTCTCGGCGGCACTGCCCAGGAACTCGCCCCGGGCCGCCTGGGCCAGAGCAAGGCCGGAGAGGCCCGCCGCCGTCGTCTCGAGCAGCGCGGGCGGCAGGGATTTCGAGGGATCGATCTCGGTTTCCGTCGTGATGAACAGCTCGGCCTCGGCCGCGAGAGCGAGCACGGCCTCGATGACACCGGCGTGGTGCACGACGAGTCCGGCGGTGCGGGGGTCTGCCCGCAGCTCATGGATTGCGGGATGGTGAGAGAGTTGCCTCACGAGAGACGCGAAATACGGCTTGTCGCCGCGTCGAGACGGGATCTTGAGGCGAACCCGACCGGGGCTGTGGTGGATAATGTAGGCGGTTGGAGGCACGGACGGACAAACTCCGCCAAGCTTAACGTTCGAGTTGCAAGATCTTGCCAGCTTTTCGCTCGGACCTCCACATTCGACGCAGCCGCATGATCGTCGACGCGTCCGGAAGCCGGCAGGATGCGCATCCGGAAGACGACGCGCGGCGATGATGGTTGGAGTGGTGGCGATGCCCGCTGGCGTATCCGGATTCCCCCCGCCGGCCCCGTTCGGCCCGAGACCGTCCGACAAGGAAGGAGCGGCGCAGCGGCTGCGGCGCAACCGCGCCGTCGCCACGGGACTGCTCGCCGGCATGGGCGTGGTTTATGGTGCAACCTTTCTCGTTCAGGCTCCCGGCTTCGCCATTCTGCTTGTCCGCGCGACGGCTGAAGCCAGCGTGGTCGGCGGCCTGGCCGACTGGTTCGCCGTGACGGCACTGTTTCGTCACCCTCTCGGCTTGCCCATCCCGCACACCGCGATCATCCCGAGCAACAAGGACCGGATCGCGCGCGCGCTCGGGCGCTTCATCGAACGCAATTTCCTGACCCGGGAAGCCTTGCTGCGGAAGCTGAGGGACATTCATGTCGGGCGCAGGCTGGCCGAATGGCTCTCCACCCCCGAAACCGCTTCCCTCGTGACGGATACGGCCGTCGCGGCCCTTCCGCCTCTGGTGCGGTCCCTATCTCACCAGGACCTGCAGGAGTTCTTCCAGCGCACGGTCGGTGAACAGCTTCAGCAAACCGATCTCGCACCGATCCTGGGGCGGATCATCCGCCTGTTGTCGGCAAGCGGGGAGGCCGACGAGCTGTTCGAGCGCGCGGCGGACGTGGCGATGGACTGGATCGAGGACAACCGGCAGCGCATCGATGAACTGGTCGCCGAGCATAGTCGCTGGTGGATTCCAACGGCGATCAACCGTCGCGTCGCCAACGCCATCGTCACAGGCCTGATGGAGATCCTGGAGGGGTTGCAGGAGCCGGAGAACGAGGCGCGCCAAAAATTCCGCGAGGCCCTCAACGGCTTCGTGGACGAGCTTCTGACCTCGCCGGAGCGGCAAGCCGAGGTGAGCGCAGCGAAGAACCGGATTCTCGGCCATCCCGACGTGCAGGCTTGGCTCAACACCGTCTGGAAGGATGCGTCGCAAGCGGCGCTCGACGACCTGACGCGACCGGATTCCCGAACGCGGGCCGCGCTTTTCCAGACGGTGACCCTGATCGGAGGCGCATTGGCGACGGACCCTGCCTTGCAGCGCTATGTCGACAGGGCGGTGGAGCACCTCGCGGCCCGCCTCATCGCCTGGCGTGGAGAAATCGGCGGATTCATCGCCGAGGTGGTCCGCGGTTGGGATGCTCAGACACTCTCGGAACGTCTGGAATTCGTGGTCGGAAGCGACCTGCAGTACATCCGAATGAACGGCACTATCGTTGGCGGACTAGCTGGAGCCTTGATTTTTATAGTGACCAGGATCCTGGCGGAGTCCTAGGCTGGCAATGATTTCGTGTGTTCAGACATCGACTTATACGGTTTCCGGTTGATCTGTTCCGGCGATTACAGGCCAAGAGGTCAATAGAAACCGTTATCCGCCAACGCCCGCGCCATGTTCCGTCGGAGTTCGCCATCCTTGAACGGGAACGACGCGAAGAAGTGCGCCTGAGACATGCTCCCCCTGCGGCTGCGGACGTCTGCCGCCCAGCCCGCCGCGCGCTCGGGATCCTTGTTCAAGGAATGGGCGATCACGGCGATGAGCGATATCATCACATGGGCGCCGGGCGAGCGAGCCGCTCTGTCGGCCCAGGCCGCGGCCTGCTCCGCGTCGCCGTGGATGAGGTATGTCAGGGCACGGGTCGCCAGCATCGCATAGAGAAACGGGTCGAGCGGGCTGAGCGAGATCGCGATGTCGACGTTCTCGCTTCCGTTCAGATCGTGCTCGCAGATCGTCTCCGCCCATGCTCTGGCGTAGAAGCCCTGCGCATAGCTCGGACACAACGAGACCGACCGATCCAGCCAGGGAAAGCTCCGGTCGACATCGCCCGTCAGCCAGAATGCCCGGCCCATCGTGAAGTTGGCGAAAGGGTCGAGCGGGTCGAGTTCCACGCTGCGTTCGGCGAAGCGACGGGCCGCCCTGACATTGGCATCCGGATCTGCCGAATACCGGAGGAAGGCGCTCTGGAAATGCGCCGAGGAGAGACCGGCGCTGGCCCGGGCGAAGCCAGGCTCCAGGGCGACGGCGCGCTCGAACAGCGCCACTGCCGCCGCATTGTCCGAGGCGTTGAATCGATACAGATGCCTGAGGCCAAGGTGATAAGCGGACCAAGCGTCCAAGCTGCTCGGCACGGCAACGCTGGCGAGGGCCGCCTCGTTCAGCGGAATCTGGATTTCAAGAGCCGCGATGATGCTTGCGGTGATGCGGGCACGGATCTCGTGAATGTCGTCGATGCGGCCTGCAAATCGGTCTCCCCAGAGGATTCCGGCCGTTCTCGTGTCGGCAAGCTCGGCGGTGATCGTCACCGTGCCGGCAACGGTCTCGATGACGCCGGACAGGCAATAGTGAGCATCGAGCAGTCGCCCGATGCCGCAGATGTCGGGATCGTCCGATCGGAAGCGAAACGATGAGCCGCGGGCGATGACGAACAGCCACCGCAATCGGGACAATGCGGCGATCAACTCGTGCGCGATCGCATCGCCGATGGCCGGGTGCAGTTCCGACCGGCCGATGAGCCGAAACGGCAGGACCGCGATCGAGGGTCGTGAATGGTCCGCAGGCTTGGGCGGCCCCTTCTCCAGGCCGATCGGGGTCGGCAGCACTCGACCCGGGGCGGCGATGGTTCTGACATCCGCAACGAAGCGGAAGCCTTGGCCATGCAGGGTGCGGATGAAACGCTGTTCCTTCCCATCGTCCCCGAGGGCGCGGCGAGCAGATTTGATCCGGCTTGAAATCGCCGAATCGGAGACGAACCGCCCACCCCAAACCTTTTCGACGATCTCATCTTTCAAGACCATGCGGTCTCTGTTCTCCAACAGAAGCCGCAACACCGCGAAGACCTGAGGCTCGATAGGTATGATCACGCCATTCTGGCGCAGCTCGAGCTGGTCGGTGTCGAGTTCGAACCCTTCGAAGAGGTAGGGCATCGCCGGCCCTCCGTGGACGAGTGCATCGGCGCTGAAATTCTAGCACATCTCCACGATTTCTCCCCGGCCTCTCCAGGCCGCCTCCAAGCATGGCCGATCGGGTGCGCGATAGAACCGGGCCTGCAAGCCCGGGGCGGTTCCGGGCAAGGACCAGGGAGCACGATCATGCCACTCGTCGATATTCAGCTCATCGAAGGCGTCTTCTCGGCGACGCAGAAGAAGGAGATGATCGAGAAGGTCACGGATGCCATGGTCGCGATCGAGGGCGAGGCCATGCGCGGCGTGACCTGGGTGCGCGTGCAGGAATTTCGCAGCGGCGACTGGGGCATCGGTGGGAAAGGTCTCCGCACCGAGGACGTGAAGGCGTTGCGATCCTGAAGAGCCGGCACCCGGATCGGCACGACCTGTTGAGCGAACCGACCTGTTTCGTCTGCGCGCGAGCGGACTTGCGCGCAGGCCGCCCTGTCTCCGCGCACCTCGTCGACATGGCTGATTCTTGTTTCGAGACAAATGCCGCTCGAAATTAAATATTTCCTGAAAATCTTCGAAACGTCCTTTGTATTTTATATTTTAAAACCTAGAAAGATATCATCAGACGAATTGGCGTGTTTTATCCAGAAATCAGGAGTTCGTCATGCCGATGGCAGCAAGCCGGCTGTTCGTTCTCGCTGAGGACGGGTACGGTGAGGAGAGCGCGCAACTCGTTCTCGCTGCGGAGAGACGATTGCACGAGATTTATCAGCATAGCACGTGGGAGGGCGAACGGCTGATGGCAGCAGAGGTTATGAAAGCCATGAAGCGCATCGATGTCATGATCCAGGCTCACCGAATGCGCTTGGCTCGGGTCGGTGCCGCTGGCCCAACCGCTCGCCCGGTCCTGGAAAAGCGCCGCTGGTGGTTGGCTCTGCACCGCACCTAAGGGTGTTCTAGAGCAGGATCCGATCACGTTGCAATCGGATCCTGCTCCAGATCTTTGTTTTTTGCCGCATTTTCTGCGACGAACCGGCATCCACTTCGTCGGAAAATGCTCTAGGGAACAGCGCTCCGGAAGTCGAATGAACCCGATCGGCTTTCCCGCAGCATTGAAGATCTTCACTCCATCGAGATCCTCTGGCTGGATCTTGAGCGCGTAGACCCTGCGTCCATTCAGGTCCGAAGGCTCGGATTGCAGCTGGCCGTTGCTGCCCCAGCCGCACCAGAGATTGCCGTCGCGATCGACCCGGAAGCCGTCGAGCGCGCCCGGTACGGTTCAGGCGAGAATGCCTCGGCTGCAGGTGCTCTCGACGCGCAGTTTCAGGCTCTGCGGCCGAATTCCGCTGTCTCACGGCTCCAGGCGATCGCCTGCTCGCTCATGCTCACGCCGAGCCCCGGCCGGGTCGGAACGATCATGCGGCCGTCCTTGAGCTCAAGGCGCTCGTTGAACAGCGGTTCGAGCCATTCGAAATGCTCCACCCACGGCTCGCGCTGCATGGCCGCCGCGAGGTGGATGTGCAGTTCCATCGAGAAGTGCGGCGCGATCGTCAGGCCGGCGAACTCGGCGAGCGCGGCGACCTTCAGGAAGGGCGTGATGCCCCCGACGCGCGGCGCGTCCGGCATCAGGAAGTCGGCGCCGTTCTGGCGGATGAAGTCCCAATGCTCGGCGACGCTGGTCAGCATCTCGCCCGTGGCGATCGGCGTGTCGAGCTGCGCTGCCAGCGCGGCGTGGCCGGCAGCATCATAGCAATCGAGCGGCTCTTCGATCCAGATCAGGTTGAACTGCTCGAAGATGCGGCCCATCCGCTGCGCAGTCGGCCGATCCCATTGCTGGTTGGCATCGACCATCAGCGGAAAGGCATCGCCGAGATGCTTCCGCACGGCGGACACGCGCTTGAGGTCGAGGGCCCAATCCGGCTGTCCGACCTTGAGCTTGATGCCGCCGATCCCCTTCTCGCGGGAGCGCGTCGTGTTGGCCAGCACCTCCTCCAGGGGCGTGTGCAGGAAGCCCCCGGAGGTGTTGTAGCAGCGCACGGAATCGCGGTGCGCGCCCAAGAGCTTGGCGAGGGAGAGCCCCGCCCGCTTCGCCTTGAGGTCCCACAGGGCGACTTCGAAGGCGCCGATCGCCTGGACGGCCAGGCCGCTGCGACCGACCGAAGCTCCCGCCCAGGCCAGCTTGTCCCAGGCCTTCGCGATATCGTTCGGGTCCTCCCCCAGCAGAGCCGGTGCAATCTCCTTGGCGTGAGCGAACTGTCCCGGCCCGCCCGCCCGTTTGGAGTAGCTGAATCCGAGGCCGCGCTGCCCCTCGCTCGTCTCGACCTCGCAGAACAGGATCGCGATCTCGGTCATCGGCTTCTGGCGGCCGGTCAACACCTTCGCATCGCTGATCGGATTCGTCAGCGGCAGATAGACCGAGTGCAGCTTGATCCAGCTCACCGTCTCTTTTGCACCTGACATGATGGTCTCCGGCTGAAGATCTGCGACCAGCGATTCGACGCTCCCACGTGGTCTTGACGGTGGGAGCGTCGGCGGGCGGTCAGGTGGGCAGGGTCGCGATCTTGTGGGCCGGCCGCACCCGCGACGGCACCGTCACGACGGTAAGCAGCGCCGACAGGATCGCGCATGCGGTCAGGAAGCCCAGTGCGGCGCCGAACCCGCCCGTGGCGTCCTTGATCCAGCCGACCACGAAGGGCCCGACGAAGCCGCCGAGATTGCCGATCGAGTTGATCATCGCGATCCCGCCCGCGGCCGCCGTTCCGGTCAGGAACTCGCTCGGCATGGTCCAGAAGGCCGGCTTGCATCCGTAGAGGCCGACCGTGGCCACCGCGATGGCGACGACGGCCATCATGGTGCTGCCGTAGAACCCTGCCGCGGCAAGGCCGCCTGCGCCGAGAAGGCAGGCCACGACGTAGTGCCACTTGCGCTCTCGCATGCGGTCGGACGACCAGCTCCATGCGAGCAGCCCGACCGTGCCGACAATGTAGGGCGCCGCGCTGATCAGGCCGATCTGCAGGTTGGAGCCGCCGATTCCCTTCACGATCTGGGGTAGGAAATAGGTGATGCCGTAGGTCGCCGTCACGATGGTGAAGTACATCAGGGCCAGGGACAGGACCCGGACGTCCGTGAAGGCGCGGCGCAGGGTCATGTGGCCGCTTTCCTGCCTGAGCAGGTCCTGCCGCTCCTTCTCGATGGTGGAGCAGAGCCATGCCTTCTCGTCCGGCTGCAGCCATTCGGCCTTGGCGGGCGTGTCGGTGAGGTATCGCAGGACGACGAAGGCCAGGAGAACGGCCGGCGCCGCCTCGATGATGAAAAGCCATTGCCAGCCCGCGAGACCGAACAGCCCGTCGAGGCCGAGCAGCACGCCCGACAGGGCCGCGGTCACGGCATTCGAGACCGGGACGGCGACGTAGAGCGAGGCCAGCACGCGGCTGCGGTACGATTTGGGGAACCAGTAGGTGAAGTACAGGATCACCCCCGGAAAGAAGCCGGCTTCGGCGACGCCGAGCAGGAACCGCATGATCACGAAGCTCGTCGGCCCTGTCGCGAAGGCCATCGCGGCGGCAACCAGGCCCCACGAGATCATGATCCGGGCGATCCACCGCCGCGCACCGGCTTTTTCGAGCAGAAGATTGCTCGGGACCTCGAACAGAAAGTACCCGAGGAAGAAGATGCCGGCACCGAAGCCGAAATCCTTCGCCGACAGGCCGAGCGCATTGGACATGCCGCCCGTCGCGGCAAAGCTGACATTGGTCCTGTCGATATAGGCGACCAGATAGATGATGACGATGAGAGGCAGAAGCCGCCAGGCGACCTTGCGTATGGTCCTCGCCTCCAGCTCATCGTTGGCGCGATTCATCGTTCCCTCCTCTAAAAAACAGGATGATTTCTTGTTTTGATTATTGCGAGCCAAACTGAAAGGATGTGCAGGAGGCCTGCATCGATGCAGATGAAGCTCGGATCGGCTTAAGTTACGGGCGCCGGGTTGAACAGCGTGAGGTCGTTGTAGAGGCCCCAATGGTCGGACCACGGCTTGCGGCGCCCGCTCGCCACGTCGAGGATCAGCCGGAAGAGCTCCCAGCCCATCTCCTCGATCGTCGCCTTGCCGGTGGCGATCCGGCCCGCGTCGAGGTCGATCAGGTCCGACCAGCGCTCGGAGAGTTCGGTGCGGGTCGCCACCTTGATCACCGGCGCCTGCTTGAGCCCGTAGGGCGTGCCCCGCCCCGTGGAGAACACCTGCAGCGTGATGCCGGAGGCAAGCTGCAGCGTGCCGCACACGAAGTCGCTCGCCGGGGTCGCGGCGAAGATCAGCCCCTTCTGGCGCACCCGCTCGCCCGGCGCCAGCACGCCCCGGATCGCGCTGGTGCCCGACTTCGCCACCGAGCCCAGCGCCTTCTCGACGATGGTGTTGAGCCCGCCCTTCTTGTTGCCGGGAGACGGATTGGCGCTGCGGTCGGCCTCGCCGCGGGCGAGATAAGCGTCGTACCACGCCATCTCGCGGATGAGCGCGCGGGCCACCTCCTCGGTCTCGGCCCGGGGGGTGAGCAGGTGGATGGCGTCGCGCACCTCCGTGACCTCCGAGAACAGCACGGTGGCGCCGCAGCGCACCAGGAGGTCGGCGGCAAAGCCGAGCGCCGGATTGGCGGTCACGCCTGAGAAGGCGTCGCTGCCGCCGCATTGCAGCCCGACCACGAGGTCGGAGGCCGGGCAGGTCTCGCGACGGCGGCGGTTGAGCACCTCCAGCCGCGCCTCGGCCATGGCCATGATGCTGTCGAGCATCATGCCGAAGCCCTGGTGGCGCTCGTCTTGGAGGCGCACCACGCCCTCGGTCTGCCCGTCCGGCAGCAGGCGCTCCGCGACCAGCTTCTCGCAGCCGAGCCCCACCACCATCACCTCGCCGCCGAAATTCGGGTTCCGGGCGAGGCTCTGGAGGGTGCGGATCGGGATCGCCGCCTCCGGCGCATTGATGGCGACGCCGCAGCCATAGGCATGGGTGAGGCCGACCACGTCATCGACATTGGGATAGCGCGGCAGCAGCTCCTCGCGGATGCGCCGGATGGCGACGTCGAGGGTGCCGGCGACGCATTGCACGCTGGTGGAGATGGCCAGGATGTTGCGGGTGCCGACCGAGCCGTCGGGATTGCGGTAGCCCTCGAAGGTGTAGCCGTCGAGGGGCGGCAGTGGAGCGGGGACGCGGGTGGCGAGTTCCAGCGCGTCGAGAGCGGGGGCGGGCGGGGTGCGCATGCGCGATTCCTCGACCCAGGCGCCGCGCGGGATGTCCTCGCGGGCGGTGCCGATCACCTCGCCGTAGCGCCGGACCGCCTCGCCCGCGGCGATGTCGGCGAGCGCCACCTTGTGGCCCTGCGGCACGAATTCGCGCAGCACCAGGCCGTCCGGAAACACCGTCCCGGCCGGCAGCCCGAAGGCGTTGACCACGATCGCGACGTTGTCCGCCTCATGCACCCGGATGGTGCGCGGCACCTCGCCCATCGTCTTCATGTCTGCTTCGGCCAGCACGGATTCCTCCCTGTCCCGCGAGGCAGCTCCCGGTACTGCGTCAGCCTCGGTGCTGGCGCGGGAACCCGATGGACTGCGCTCTCCGGCTTGGGCGAGTGGCCTCACCCGATTTTGCTGAGTTCATAGAACCGTCAATCATCCAAGGCCAACTCATTGTCGGCATTGATCGATGCAACGATTGGATCAATCGCCTTAAGTGCCTGCAGCGCAGCGAGAACTCCCTCCGGACCATGCCGGTGATGGCGAGCGTCGGAGCTCAATGCGGTTCAGGTATCGATCTATGCTCTTTTTGAGCTTGATCAGCATTGAAACCGCATGCGTGGCCTCGTCCGCCTCCGGCCGCGAGCGACCGTGGAACCATTCCCGGCAGCCGCGATCGAACGAAATTGTTCGTCGTCGAGAGCGATTCTTTGCGCTTCCCGGCTGCCGATCGGATTCCTACGTTCTTTCTGTGATCAATAGATCTTGGCAGCCGCGGTGTACGAGGGGGATCCAGATGGCGACGGATGCACAAATCAGGGATGTTCTTTCCAACGTCACCACGGCGACCATCACGACAATTCTTCTGAAGAAAGGGCTGCGCAACGTCTGGCTGCGCGGGACGAAGCCGCTGCGCACGGGGCAGCCGCGGCTGGTCGGGCGTGCCTTCACCCTCCGCTTCGTTCCTGCGCGAGAGGACCTTGCGACGCCCGAATCCTGGTCGTCTCCGCGCTCGACACGTGCTGCCATCGAAGCCATGCCCGAGGGCTGCATCGCTGTCGTGGACGCGATGGGCGTCACCGATGCCGGGATCTTCGGTGACATCCTGTGCGCGCGCATGAGCAAGAAGGGCGTCGCCGCCCTGATCACCGACGGGGTGGTCCGCGACGTGGCGGGTGTGCTTGCCACGAACCTTCCGGTCTGGTGCCAGGGGGCCGCGGCCCCGCCTTCCGTGGCCGGCCTCACCTTCGTCGGCTGGCAGGAGCCGATCGCCTGCGGCGGGGTCGCCGTGTACCCGGATGACGTGATCGTGGTGGACGACGACGGCGCGGTGCTGATCCCGGCCGCCCTCGTGGACCACGTCCTCGAGACCGCACCCGAGCAGGAGCGGCTTGAGGGATGGATCATGAAGCAGGTCGAGGGCGGAGCCTCGCTGCCCGGCCTGTACCCGCCGAACGACGACAACAAGGCGCGCTACGCGGCCGAGACGAAGCGCTGAGGGCGCATCACAGCCTGACGGCCGGAGCCCGATGTCTCCGCCCGCATGGCGGCAGGCGTCGATGCCGAGGCCGTCGCGTCCCGACACTGAACGGAGCGCCATCCTGATCCCGCTCTGGAATCGGGATCAATCGGAAGCCATCGCTCCGTAAGGAGACAGGCGATGTTCGTCCAAGCGCGGCCCCGCCGGGCGCGACGAAACTTGCAGAAGAGTCCCCAAGAATCAGAAGAGTCCCGAATCATCGGCTGGAGCCCTCGGCTTGCACGTCGGGCCCTTGTCACCGGGATTGTGTGACAGCCTCCCTGACGCACCCCAGGAAGAGCTCGACGGCCGGGACGGTCCGCTGAGAGTAGCGGACGACGGCCTGGAGCGTGCGGTGGAACGCCAGCCGACCGAGCCGCAGGACACGCACCCGATCCGCCGTGGTGATCCACAGACCGGCCAACGGCACGATCGACACACCCAAGCCGCCCTCGACCATCCTCACGATGGCTTCGATCTCATCGAGTTCGAGGATCTGGTCGGGATCGATGCCCTGCTGTTGCAGAAACCGGGCGACCAGCCGCCCGGCGAAGGACGCCCTGTCATAGCGGATGAACGGGTGGTCCGACAGGATCTCGGCCGGATCGTCTGACGTGATGCGATGCGGCGTGATCAACACGAATTCTTCTTGCGCCAGATCCTCCGAATGCAAATCCTTCTGCAGGGAAAACGGCGGCTTCACCAGAAGAGCAAGATCGATCTCGCCGGAATCGACCTGATTGAGCAAAGTCAGGGACATTCCAGGAACCAGGTGGATCTTGAGATCCGGCGCTTGGCGTTGCAGGCTCACGAGCGCGCCAGGCAGTATGCCGGTCTGCACCGTCGCAATCGCTCCGACCTTCAGCTCGCCGCGTATGGTTGCGCCGTCTCCAACTTCAGCCATGCGCGAGAAGGTCGCCAGCATCTCTTCTGCGAGAGCGAGCGCCTTTTTGCCGTTCATGTTGAGCAACGCGGTGCGGCCGGTGCGGTCGAACAGGCGCATGCCGAGTTCCTGCTCCAGGTTGCGGATCTGCGCGCTGATTGCCGACGGCGTCAGGCCGATGACCTGTCCGGCCGCTGCGAAGCTCCCGTGGCGAGCGACGGTGACGAAGGTCTTGAGTTCACGGAGCATGGTTTCCAAACCGGCCTTGGCAGCAGGCTGCGTCTGACTTCGACAGGTCGCAGGGTGAAGCGTCGGGAGGATGGCGAGCAGCCCGGCGGCGCCGGAAGGTGGTCCGCTGCGCGCGGGGCGCTTGCCCTTCGGAGCGGCGAGCCCCGTTGGCCGAGTCAGGGTGAGGCCCCTGGTCCCAAGGACACCGACGTCGGGTGCGGGTGTTCCTCCGTCCCGCCTGACGCTCCTCGCTGGCCATCCAGGGGCAGCTTGTGCGGCCGGGCAGAGCGGTCCCGGCAGCCGACAGGGCCGCGCTTGCACCATTTGCGAGGAGCGCTGCCGTGACGGATCAAAGCGCCACGCCTGCTCCTCGCTGGCGCAACGGAGCCCTCCCAACGACATTCCGCGACCCAACGGCAGGCTGCGCTGGGCGGAACGGACGTCCGCTCCGCCTCTCGCAACCGTTCGACGCGACTTGCGCAGGATGTCCGTCCTGCGTCCCGCACGACGCTCGAACGCAGGACCCTATATGCCGCCCATGCAGAGATACTTGATCTCCAGATAGTCCTCGATGCCGTAATGCGAGCCCTCGCGGCCGAGCCCGCTCTCCTTGACGCCCCCGAACGGCGCCACCTCGGTCGAGATGATCCCCTCGTTGATGCCCACAATGCCGTATTCGAGCGCCTCGGCCACCCGCCACACCCGGCCGATGTCGCGGCCGTAGAAGTACGAGGCCAGCCCGAACTCGGTGTCGTTCGCCAGTGCCACCGCCTCCTCCTCGGTGCGGAACCGGAACAGCGGCGCCACCGGCCCGAACGTCTCCTCCCGGAAGATCTTCATCGCGGGGGTCGTCCCGCTCAGCACCGTCGGCTCGTAGAAGCTGCCGCCCAGCGCGTGGCGCCGCCCGCCCGTGAGGAGCCGCGCCCCTTTGTCGAGGGCGTCCCTGATGTGCTCCTCGACCTTCACCACCGCCTGGGCGTCGATCAGCGGCCCGATCACCGTGCCGGCCGCAAAGCCGTCGCCCACCCGCATGGCCTGCACGGCGCTCGCCAGGCGCTCCGCGAAGGCATCGTAGATGCCGTCCTGCACCAGGATGCGGTTGGCGCACACGCAGGTCTGGCCGGCGTTGCGGTACTTCGAGGCGATCGCGCCCTTCACCGCGAGATCGAGGTCCGCATCGTCGAAGACGATGAACGGCGCATTCCCGCCCAGCTCCATCGAGGTCTTCTTGATGGTCTTGGCGCACTGCGCAAGCAGTTCGCGGCCGATCTCGGTCGAGCCGGTGAAGGAGAGCTTGCGCACGATCGGGCTGGCGGTCATCGCCCCGCCGATCGCCTGGGCCGAGCCGGTCAGGCAGGAGAGCACCCCCGGGGGGATCCCGGCCTGCTGCGCCAGCGCGCACAGCGCCAGCGCCGAGAACGGCGTCTGGCTTGCGGGCTTGAGCACCATGGTGCAGCCGGCGGCCAGCGCCGGTCCGGCCTTGCGGGTGATCATGGCGGCCGGGAAGTTCCAGGGCGTGATCGCCGCGCAGACGCCGATCGGCTGCTTGAGCACGACGATCCGCTTGTCCGGCCCGTGGGCCGGGATGACGTCGCCGTAGACGCGCTTGGCCTCCTCGGCGAACCACTCGATGAAGGCGGCCGCGTAGGCGATCTCGCCGCGGCTCTCGGGCAGCGGCTTGCCCTGCTCGGCGGTCATGATGGCGGCGAGATCGTCCTGGTTCTCCAGGATCAGGCTGAACCAGCGGCGCAGGATCGCGGCGCGCTCCTTGGCGGTGCGCCCCCGCCAGTCGGGCAGCGCCGCCTGGGCTGCGGCGATGGCGCGCTCCGTTTCGGCGGCGCCCATCCTGGGCACCGTTCCGAGGACCTGGCCCGTGGCCGGGTTGTCGACCGCGATGGTCTCGCCGCTGTCGGCATCCACGAAGGCCCCGTCGATATAGGCCTGCTGGCGAAACAGCGCAGGGTTCTTCAGCGTAGGGAGCTTACTGCTCAGTATGTTTTCCATGATCAGCCATCCCTCGTGCGTTGGCACATTCAGAAGGCGCACAGCGCGTTGCGCCTCTCATCGTTTCGACAGCGCGTTCGCGGTCCCCCCTCCCCAGTGGATCATTCGCCGATATCTGTGCACGAGACCATGATGGAAACCTATGGCCTATGATGATGCGGCTGTTGGGCGACGTGCCGGCATGTCTGGCGCCGGATCGGATGGCGGCTTGGCCAGGAGCTTGAGTAGCGATCCATCTCGGTGGTCGGCTTGCGAACCGAGCCGCTCCAGCGCCTGGCGGGCGAGCGCGCCCCAAGCTTCAGCTCTGGGCGCATTCGTGAATCAAACTGCACAAATCCAAGATATGTAACCTGATTATCAGTCTTAGAATGGATGATATTCTCGAAGATTTTCGATAAAATACCGAAGTTTATCAGCGATAAATTAGCAAGTTATATTGCAATTATCTCCAATATTCGATGATATGCTGGAAAAGATCTTCAAAATCTGGACATCACCGGGCTGGCTCCGGGGATGAGCCGAGGCACACTTTCCGGATATCAACTTATCTGGATTCGACTTGGTGATTCGTGGGGTCTCGAGCTGAGTGCTGCAAGCTGCCACAGCCTTGGCAGGCGCCACTTCCGAGACGGATTCGAGAAATCAGCGATAGTTCAACCATCCGGCCTATGCGATCATGCGAGAGACACTAGGCGGCGCTGCGCCGCGATGGGTGTCGCGCACCAGGGCGAGAGGCGAGATGGCTCCTCAAGGCCGGTTCGTCTGGTTCGAGTTGATGACGGGCGACATGGCGGCGGCGAGGGCCTTTTACGCCGATGTCGTCGGCTGGGGCACGAGAGACGCCTCTGTGCCGGGCATGCCCTACACGCTCCTGACGATCGGCGAGACGTCGGTTTGCGGGATGATGGCGCTGCCCAGTGCGGCGCAGCGGACGGGGGCGCGGCCGAGTTGGATCGGCTATGTCGGCGCCAGCGATGTCGATGCCGCTGCCAACCGGGCTGTACGTCTCGGCGGCACGCTGCACATCCCGCCGACAGAAGTCCCGAATGTGAGCCGTTTCGCGGTCATCAGCGATCCGCAGGCGGCGCGGCTCGGGCTGTTCAGATGGCTCGTGCCCCGCCCGGAGGAGGTCGATCCAGCCGACCGTCCGGGCCATGTTGGCTGGTCCGAGCTCCTTGCCGCTGACGGACGTACCGCGCTGGGCTTCTACCGCGAACTCTTCGGCTGGGACTACGCGGAGGGCGGGGAGGTCGATCCGGCGGGCGAATACAGCGTGTTTGCGGCGGGCAGGCAAGCGATCGGCGGCGTGCTCACCAAACCCGAGATCGTGCCCGCTGCGTTCTGGCTTCACTACTTCGTGGTCCCGGACATCGCACGGGCGGCCGAGCGCGTGACGTCCGGAGGCGGCCAGATCCTCAACGGACCGATGGAAGGTCCCGGCGGCACCTGGATCCTGCACGGCATGGACCCGCAGGGAGTCCTGTTCGCCCTGATGGGGAGAGGACGCGCCCGGACCGTCACCGTGACGTGGGCAAGCGACTGGCACGGGCGCTCGTCCGGAGGCAGGGTCCTGATGACGCGCATCGGGTCACTCCATGCGGAAGCTCCCGGGGCGCCCGACGCGCCGCCGGAAGGCCCGCCGGGTCGGCGCGCGTGAACTCCCCCTGCAGCGTGCGAAGCGGCGCTTCGGCTTCCGGGCCGCCCGACTCGCCGGCGCTCGGCGGGATGACCATGAACCGGCCCGCGCCCGTCGCACCGGGGCCGCTCTCTTCCCGTCGGCGCCTGCTCATCGGTCTCTGGCGCCTGCTGCTGATCGGGGGAGTCCTCCTGCACGAGCGCGGCGCTGTCGCGGCGCGCCGGCCACGCGAGGCGCACACTGCACGAACGATCGCGGCCGTGATCGACCGCATGCTGCCGGCCGACGAGCTGCCGGGTGGATGCGCGCTCGGGATCGACCGCCGCATCCTCGCACTGGCCGATCCGGAGCTGCAACGGAGCCTCGCGGCCGGTGTCGCGTGGCTCGACGGCCGAGCCCGGAGGGTGAATGCCCCGGATTTCCTCGCGCTCGACGAAGCCCGGCAGGAGGCGATTCTCAGGGCCGCGAGAGCCTCCACTGCGGAGGGCGCTGCCGCCATCGCGTGGCGCCTGCGCGAGTTCGCTCTCACCGCCTACTACTCCCATCCGACCGTGATGGCGGCGTTCGCGTATGCGGGGCCGCCCCAGCCCGGGGGCTTCCCGGACTTCGAGGAGGCGCCGCGGTGACGGCGCCCGGCTGGGACGTCGTCGTCGTGGGAAGCGGGGCCGGAGGAGCCGCGGCGGCGTACGGCCTGTGCGAGCGCGGCCTGTCGGTCCTCCTGCTGGAAGCTGGTCCGCGCTTCGATCCGGCAGCCGATTACGGCCAGGCCAGGACGGATTGGGAGCTGCGCGACTTCCCCGAGAAGCCAGGGTCGCAGGGCCGGGTGAGCTTCGCGCGCGGTCAGGTCCTGGCGGCGGACGAACCCCAGCTCGCTTCGTGGAATCGTGTCTCGGGCCGTCACGTCGAGGGGCGGCGGCGCGTGATGGGCCAGTATCATCACGTGCGCGGGGTGGGCGGCAGCACTCTCCACTTCACCGGAGAGGCCCACCGTCTCCATCCCGCAGCGATGCGGATGCGGAGCCGCTTCGGTGTCGCCGCGGACTGGCCCATCGACTACGCGGAACTCGAACCCTTCTATGTCCGGGCCGAGCGGATCATGGGCGTCGCGGGCCCGGCGGCGCAGGGCGCCCGCTGGCGTTCCGCGCCCTTTCCGCTGCCGCCCCATCCCCTGTCCTACGGGGCGCGGACCCTCGGCCGGGGGGCTGCCGCGCTCGGGCTCGGCTGGGAGGCCAACAGCCGCGCGGCTCTCTCGCGGCCTTCCGGCAAGAGGCCGCCGTGCAACTATTGCGGCGCCTGCCAGATGGGCTGCATGCCGGGGGACAAGGGCAGCGCCGACGTCACATTCGTCGCCGGCGCGCTCGCGACGGGCCGCTGCACATTGCGTGCCGAATCGCCTGTCGTCCGGATCGAATCCGGCCCCGACGACCGCGTGGCCGCCGTGCTGGTCGGCCGCCCGGACGGCAGCCTGGAGCGGATCGTCACGCCACATCTCGTGCTGGCCGCCGGTGCGGTCGAGACGCCGCGACTGCTGCTCGCCTCGGACGACCTCGCCAACGAGAGCGGGCAGGTCGGGCGCAACTTCATGGAGACGCTGGCAACCGTGCTGATTGCCCTGCACCCGGAGCCGCAGCATGCCCGGCGGGGCTTGCCCGACGACGCCATCTGCTGGGACTTCAACGCACCCGACGCGATCCCGGGCGTGGTGGGCGGGTGCCGCCTCTACAACTCCTCGGCCGAAGCTGGCTTTCTGGGCCTGTCGGCCTTCGCCATCCATGCGGTGCCGGGCTGGGGCCGCGACCATGCCCGTGAGATGCGCCGCACCTGGGGGCACTCGCTGAGCCTCTCGGCCCTCGGCGAGAGCCTTCCCAACGCAGTCGCCCGGGTCGACCTCGACGCGCAGGCGCGCGACAGGTTCGGCATTCCGGTAGCCCGTATCACCTCCTGGCTGGTGGAATCCGAGATCGCCCGCCTGCGCTTCATGGCGGTCACCTGCCGCGCGATGCTGGCCGCCTGCGGCGCCACCGACCTGATCGATGTGCTGACCACCTGGGACATGTTCAACGCCACGCACGTCTTCGGCACCTGCCGTATGGGCACAGATCCGGCAACCTCAGTGATCGATCCGAGCCTGCGCTCCCACCGCTGGCGCAATCTTTGGATCACCGACGCGAGCGTCTTCCCATCGTCGGGAGGTGGCGAGGGGCCCGCGCTCACGATCGCGGCCCTGGCGCTGCGCACGGCGCAGGGGATCGGGCGCTGAACGGCGCGCCGGAGGTCCTATGCCGGGCCGTCCGCCTCCTCCTCGTCGAGCCCGCGCCCCAGCGCGAACTGGCCGACGGCCCCTTCAATGTGGTGCGGCAGGCCCGTCATCCTCGCGAAGAGCTCGATGTTGGCGCTGCCGATCGCGCAGCCGCCGAGCCCCATCTCCGTGGCTACGAGGTACAGCGTCTGCGTGAGGACGCCGACGTTCTTCAGGATCAGCTCATAGGCCACGGCGCTGTACTTCCACGACACACGGCCGAAGCGCGCCGCGATGGTGATCAGGACCTGTGGCGGGCCGGGCGCGCCCATCGCGAAGGCGGCGGCCGCAAGCAGCGCATCGAGGTCCTGCGGGCGCACATGGAGGAGCGTGAGGGCGTGCCGGCCTGCATCGTAATGATAGTAGCCGGGCGCGAGCCCGTCGCAGTGCCGGACCGCAAGGTAGAGTTCGAGTTCGTAGCTCGCCCCCGCCGAGGGATAGGGCCTCGCCGTGTAGGACATCATCGGGCCGCCATGCTCGCCGTCGAGCGGGCTGCACCACGTCGCCTGGACCCGAGCCGCGCTGTCGAGGAGCCGCGCCAGTTCGGCGCGCGTTAGCGGGGCCCGGTCGTCGAAGCTGCGGGTCGAACGGCGCTCGCGCAGCAGCGCCGTCACCGGCCGGACCGTTGCGCCGGGGGTGTCCGAGTCTCTGCGCAGGTCGATGGCCCGGCCGGGCCAGCGGGGGCGAATAGCCGGCGGAGGGTTCGACAGGCCGACATAGGGGTAGCGCCCCCCTAAGGGATTGGCGTGCCGGCCCTCCGTACTGCGGGTGTGGAAGAGAAAATCGTGGAAGTCCCAGAGCACGAGATGCTCGTCACCCTCCGTCGCGCGCAGCCCGGCATCGCCATCCGCCTCGATCCGAAGGAGAATCTGGCTGTCCAGCAGCAGGGCCAGCAGCTCGGTGCCCGGGAAGCCGTCCTGGCGGCGGAGCCGCGCGACGGGCTGCGGCTCGGAGAGGCTGGCGAGCATGGCAGCGGCAGCAGGATCGCCGAGCCGGAACAGGGCGCCGGAGCGGGGCGATTCCAACACCATTTCGCTCGCGCGCCGCCGCATGTAGGCGAACCGCGAGAGGACCAGGGTGTCGCCGTCGGTCAGGTCCGGCAGTTGCGGCCAGTAATCCGGAACCTGCGGCTCGATGACGACCTCGCCGCCGCGATCCGCGCGGACGAGGCTGTACTCGACGAGGCCGCTTCGGGCGAGGCGCTGGACGAGCCGCAGCACCTCCCGGTCGACGCTATCCCGGCTGGCGGCCAGCAGGTCCACCGGCAGACCCGCCGAGAGAGCGCGCATGTGCTCCACCACGCAGGCATCGAAAGTGCCGAGACTGACCGCTTGATGCTCGACGCGGA
This sequence comes from Methylobacterium nodulans ORS 2060, assembly GCF_000022085.1. NCBI lineage: Bacteria > Pseudomonadati > Pseudomonadota > Alphaproteobacteria > Hyphomicrobiales > Methylobacteriaceae > Methylobacterium > Methylobacterium nodulans. The sequence continues at coordinate 4,755,523 of NC_011894.1, read as the reverse complement.
CCAGGATCTCGCCGCCTGCGGCCGCCTCGAGGGCGATGTGGCGGCTGAGCCGGACCGACAGCGTCGCCGGCGACGCAGCCTGTATGTGCGCGGTCCGGGAGGCTTGCATGCTGGCAGCCCTCTCAGGTCGGGGGGAACAGCGGATTGAGGTCGCGCTCGGCAACGGGCCGGTCGAGCCAGCCGAGCGCGAGCGGAACGTCGTAGAGTCGTCCCGGGCCGAAGCGGCGATAGAAATGCCGCATCCCGGGGACGATCACCTTGACGACCGGTACGTCGATGTCTGGACGCGTCTGGTCGAGGACGAGGAAGTTGAGGCCGAGACGCGCCGTCAGGTCCACGCAGGCAAGGACTTGGTCGCGCCGGTCGAGGCGGGCGAACCCCGGGCGGAAATCCGGCGGAAGCCGCGGCGCGCCCTCGGGCACGAAGTACGGGTTGGCCTCCAGCCGCCACTGCTGGGCGTTCTCGTGAGCAGCATCAATGCCGTGCCGGCGCGCCATGAGCCCAATCGAGAAGAATTGATTGAGTTCGGTGATCGCGCGCAGCGCGGCGATCCGCGTGTCGAAATGGGCTCCCGAGCCGAACTCGATGCACTCCTCCCCATTCTCCATCCAGTGCGAGACCGCCACGAAGGTCGGGATGCCGAGATCGTTGGTGATGTCGAGCACCCACAGCCGGCGCCCGGCTTCGGTCAGTTGGGCGTGCAGGTCGCGGATGTAGGAATCTTCGAGCGCATCAAGGTCGAGGGGCGGCCGCCGCAGCCGGTTGTACCACCAGATCGCGTAGGCATCCCGCTCGACGAGTTCGAGGAAGCCCTGCACGATGGCTTCCTCGACCGTGTTCCCGGCCGCGCAGCCGTTCGAATCCGCACTGGTCTGGGCATGGCCCGGACCCCAGTAGAAGTAGTACAGGAAGCTCGTCGGCAGGTATCTGAACTTTTGGTCCCGCAGGGACCAGACCGGCGACCATTCCAGCGGAGCGGAGGGGTCGAAGGGGGCCGGCGCGGCGGATTCGTGATCGTGCGGCCCCGTCACGCGTTGACGGTATTGCGCATCGCTGAAGAGCATGACGTCGTTCGGAGCGATCGCCTCGCCGGGCGTGAACTCCGTGAAGCGCCGGACCACCCTGATCTCGTCGCCCTGGAAGATCCCGGAATAGCGCTCGATCGCCTCCATCAGGGCGCTGGCCTGGGCCTGCTCGGCCGTGCTGCCCTTGCCGTAACTGTCGCCGCCGAGCCCTGCCTTGAGCGCCCAAACAGTCTCGGGACGGGGCGAGAAGTTGTGTCGCGCGACGTAGCTGGTGTTCAGCGAGAGGTCGGCTTCCATCGGCTCCAGGCGCGAGACGACTCCGGTGAGCGGGCTCACGTGCTTGCTGTAGCGCGCGAACGTGGCTCCGGGTGACAGCGCCCGGTATCCGCCGCTCGTCAGGACGAGCTTGCCACCAGCCTTCAGCTCAAGGGGGATCGGCGGACGGCTCGGATCGCGCCGCCCTGGGTCGCCGCAACTCGGACATTGCGGACGCGCTGCCACGAAGTGCCGGGCGATGGTCGACCCAGTCAGATCGAAGCTGAGCACATGATCGCGCAGGTCCGTGCGGAAGCCGGTGGCGATCGCCTTCGCGATCTCGATGGCGGCAAAGGGCACGGCGCTCTGCCCGACCATGTTGCGGACCAGAGGCGACAGCGCCATGGGCTTGGCCTGCCGGCGCTCCAGGAAGGCCTTGATTTCCCGGTTCCATCGCATCCGGTCGGCGAGGCAGGTCCAGCAGGCGCCCCGTCCCGGGGTGAACAGAGGCCCCACGAGCGGAAAGATCCCGGAGGGTTGAACGAGCAACCAAGGCGTTCCCTCCGACAGGTGCCGCCGGTTCTCCGCCGCGAGACGCGCCTCGAGATAGTCGCTCGCCAGCACGATCGTGAGGTCGGCGGCGCGCCTGACCACCCGCACGCCGAGATCGGCCAGTGCCGCCGCGAGGTCCTCAGTGCCTGCCACATCGAGCGCTCGGATCCGCACTCGGCAGTTCCGGAGGTTCAGCTCCGCGGCCTCGGGCGGCAGGCCGAGGCTTGCCCAGAAGGCGGCCGCCGTGCCGTTGCCCGCCGTGTCGGTGAGCAGGACGAAGCGTCGTTCGACCAGCCGCCGGAGGGCTTCGGTGATGGCCGCGGTCGGGAAATCGGGCTCCAGCGTGTCGAAGATCGCCGCGAGGGTCAGCTCGGCCGCCAGCAGCGGTGCGAGCGCAGCATAAAGATCACCTTCCAGAAAGAACTTGCGGTGCTCTGAATAGAGGCAGACGGCGTTCGGAGGCAGCACGTAGATGGAAAAGTTCGGCGCGAACCGCGGAATCTCCCGGCCGTCTCGCCGAATCGCAACGTTCCCGCGATCAGCTGTCATCCTGAGATCGCCCTCCATGACATTGGTTTCGTCTTTGTTATGCGGTGCCTCATCATCCAGCCTCATTCCCGGGAGCCGATACGCAGCAGGCCAGACCTGCATCATCGCAGCACACGCGCGACATGATCAGCCTCCGCCTGGAGCGGACAACGCAGCGCCACCTGAATAAATCGGGTTCCGCAACAATACCCGACTCTTGTCGCTCCTGGAGAGATGCGAGGTCACCCTCTCAAAGCGTCCGGCGGCCTCGCGAGGCCCTCGTCTCCTCACACGAGGTCGAGTACCCGCTCATGGTTGAACGGGCACCAATTTTGAACAACTGGCCGAAATCGACTTGATCCGGGCCAGCTCGCCTGCCGTTGAGCCGTCGGGGTCGCTAGCACCGGCAGCCGCCGCAGCCGCCGCAGCCGCAGCGGCAGCCGCGGCAGCCACGGCAACCCCAGCAGCGACATCCTCTGCAGCCGCGCCATCCCCAGCAGCCGCGGCAGCCCCGGTAGTAGCCTGCGAGCTGCACGTCACCGCGCAACGTATCGGTCATTTCCCTGTCGAAGACGAAGAATGTCGCAAGGCTGACGTCGCTGATTTCTTCCTCGTGGAGACCGAGCGCCATCTCGGGCCGAGGTGGGACGTCCTGCGATGCTGCCTCCAGCGTTGGAACGCCGACAGCTGCGGACGCTCCACTGGCCATCGACAAGGTCAATCCGACAATGCCCGCTACTGGAACAGCCTCGTTCCGACACTTGTCCTTCGATGTTCGCGACACGGTTCCCTCCATTGTTGGAGTGAGAGTCGGACCGGTCCTTTGCATTCCATCCTGGCGCTGACGCGCTGGAAATTCCCATCATAATGATTTTCCAAGAAATGTCAATATGACTTGCGCCATTCCGTTCGGATTACTGTCGATTTGCAAGCAACACATCTAATCATATACGGAGTATTTTCTCAGGATGAATTCTCGTCAGTATGGCATATGAGATAGATACTTTCTTGTATAGACCTAATATACTTCTTAAATTAGGGCTGAATAAACAATATCATAGCATTATTACCTATGTTCAGACGGCGATATATTGGCAAGAGAGCTAAAATCACCTTACAAATGGCTGTAGATTGTCAAATCAGTAGACTGGTATCAACTCTCAAGCTTATCTGCGTCAAGGATCATCCCGGAACAATCAAGTTACGTCACGAGTCGAGATTCAGTTTCGGTTGAATCATGATTCAATGAGGCGGCAGCAGTCGTTTCGTGAGTGGAATTTTCAATGCGGCGAGTTCCGGCAATTAGATCCTGTTCACTGACCGGCTGCAGATGAGGTCCTGTCGGCGCAAGCATGCGCATCACCGCCATTGACGCCCCTCGTCGTCAAGTCACAGAACCCACGCATCGCAGTAGATTCGCCTCATACGAGTCGAGTTCAGGCTCTCAGGTCAGCGTCAGCCACGTTCAACGCGTTTTGAAGAAATAATCCTCACGCCTGAGAGCGCCGTAGACGAATGGCTCCTGTTTGCGGCCTGTATCCGCCAGCACATCATCGTGTACCAGCCCGAACATCTTGCGGATTTCGATACCCGGATTGGCAATATTCTTGATCAGGGCCGCCGCGAAGGGACTGTTCCCCGGACTGCCTTGCTCAACGAGCGCCACCTGGCCATGCCTGGCTGTGAACCGCAGACAGGGCCGCCCGCCTGGCTCCGCCATGGGCCGGCAGCGGATTCTGCCGATCAGCCGCCTGTGGAGATAGACCCGCTTCTCGCGCGTGACGGCCTCGCCATCGAACTGCCAGCGGTGGTCGGTGCGTCGCGGCAAGCTGTGCTCCGCCCCCGCCAACAGGATCGCCATCTTCGGGGACATTCGCCGCTACGCTTCCGAGCCATCGTTGCTACGCTTCGGGCTCGCCAGCCCCCTGCCGCCCGGTCGAGGCCGATCCCATCCGTGGAGTTGCTCGGGCCGGGCGCCGGGCCGTTCAGGCAATCGGCGACGCCGCGTTCAGGTGCTCGTCGGGGACCTGCTTGAGCTTGGACAGCTCGCCGATGGCCGGAAGTGTCGGCATGCCGGGGATGGCAGCGGGCCGGGTCGGAGGAAGAGGCAGCGGATCCCGGCCCGCCGGTGACGCCACGAACAAGGAAAAGGCAGCGCCACACCCATGGGCTGCTCGCTCTCGCGCCGGCCGTCTCTCACTCAGGTTGAGCGTCACCGAAGATGGTCGGCTTCAACGGCTCGTCCGGCCACGGCCTTGCGGAGATCGTCGAGGGCCGTTGGTCCCCGCATGATCGCGGATTGAGCGACTTAGAGCCGCCGACCTGATGCAATCAGGTTGGGAACGGCTCTAGTGGCCGTCGGCCCCGCCGCGGCGGCTGGCCTCGTAGAGGAACCACGTGCGCTCCTCGGCCTGATCGATCCACTCCTCGAGCATGCTCGCCGTCGAGACGTCGTTGTGCTCGTCGCAGAGGTCGTGCAGCTCACGCATCCGCGCGGTCGTCGCCTTGTTGTCGTCGCGCAGCTCCGCGAGCATGTCGAGGGGGTCGACGTAGTCCGCGTTGTTGTCGGCGATCCGCGTCTTCCGGGCCGCCTGGCCGAGGGAGCGCAGGGTCGTGCCGCCGATCTTGCGGGCGCGCTCGGCGACGTCGTCCGTCACCGCCAGGATCTGCGCCGCCTGCTCGTCGAGCAGCAGATGGTAGTCGCGGAAATGCGGGCCGCTCACGTGCCAGTGGAAATTCTTGGTCTTGAGATAGAGGGCCAGGAAGTCCGAGAGCAGCACGGTCAGTCCCTCGGCAATCTCCCGGGATGCCTCGGGCGAGAGGTCGGAGGGGGTGTTGAGCCGCTCGGCCGTCACGCGCAGGCGGGCATCGGCCGTAGCGGTCTTCGGCCGCGCGGCGCGGCTGCGGGAGGGCCGGACCGCCGCGCCGGCCTTGGGAGTACGGGCCATGAACCAATCTCCGGGTGGTCGGGCGCCGCCGGCGGCGCGCCTCCGCTCGCCAATTCGAGCGCGGCCGGATGGTTCCGCCGGAAGCCGCCCGGACCGAACCGGGCGCCATCAGGTCCGCGGATTGGGAGCGGATGCGGCGGGCGGTGCCTTCGGCGCCGTAGCGGGCTTGGGCACGGCCGGAGCTGCGGTCGAGGCCGTGGCCCGGCCCGCGGCGGGCTTCGGCCAAGGCTTCGGCGAAGGCTTCGGCGCGATCGAGGCGGTCGCGGCCACGTCGGGCTCAGGTCTGCCCGGAGCGGGCGACCCGCCGTCGAGGCTGTAGACGTCGTCGCGGAAATGTGCCCGTCCGTCGGGCGTGGCATAGCCGGTGAGGTACACGAAGGTGACGGGCACGGGCTTCGCGAGCTTGATGTCGCGCCGCTCTCCCGTCGCGATGCCGGTCTCGATCTCCATCGGCCCCCACACGGTGCCGGGGCCGCCCGGGCCCGGCGTCCCTTCGAGGAGCCACCCCACCAGCCCCTTGACCTCCGCCACGCGCACGCAGCCCGAGGAGTGGAAGCGCGCGGTGCGCGAGAACAGGTTCTTGGAGGGGGTGTCGTGCATGTAGACGGCGTGCCGGTTCGGCATGTCGATCCGCACCTGCCCGAGGGAATTGTCGAAGCCCGGATCCTGGCGCAGCGTGTAGTTCACCGCCTTCTCGGTCGACCAGTCGATCGCGGTCGGCTGCACCTCGTTGCCCTGCCCGTCCAGCATGCGGATATGCATCTTGGCGAGGTATCCGGGGTCCTTCCGCATGTGCGGAATGATGTCCTTCTTGATGAGCGAGACCGGGACGGTCCAGGTCGGGTTGAAGTTGACGTTGGTGATCCTGGTCTCGACGAGCGGCGAGGCGCGGTCGGGCTTGCCGACGACGGCCACGTAGCGGCGCGCGACGGTGCCGCGCTCCACCGCCTCGACGGTGGCCGAGGGGATGTTGGCGACGACGTAGCGCTCTCCGAAGGGGAAGCGGGATCCCATCAGCCGCGAAGCGGAGGCCGCGAGCTGGCGCTGGCGCGTGCTCGCCGGGACGTTGAGCGCCTTCACGGTCATGGGGCCGAGGAGGCCGGTGTCCGGCAGCCCGTGGCGCTGCTGGAAGCGCTTGAGGGCCGCCACGAGGGCCTCGTCCATGACGTCGGAGGCCGGGGCATCGGCGGCGAGGTCCTCGGTGACGGCGAGGCGGCGGCGCAGCAAGGCCACGGCAGGGTTCCGGTCACCGGGCTTGAGGGACAGGTTCGCCGGGACGCCCGGCCAGCCGCCCGCCTGGACGATCGCCTGGTAGCGGTCGGCCATCCGCAGGGTGTCGAGGAAGGTCGAGGGGGCCAGCGTCGGCGTCGGATCCTGCGAGATCTTCGCCAGTACGAGCGGCGGCAGCGCGCGGGAGGCCTTCTTCGGCGTGTCCTTGGGCGGATCCTTGGGCGCATCCCTGGACGGATCCGGAGCGGTCTCCCGCGCCGGTTCCGGGGTCGGCTGCGGCGGCAGCGCCGCGGGTTCCGGCGCGGGGGCCTTCGCGGGCTCGGGGGCCGGCGGAGCATCGGCCGGTGCCGGCGCGGCGCCCGGCGCCGGGACGGCGGCCGGCGGCACCGGCGCGGGCTGGGCGAGCGCCGAGGCCGCTCCGAGGAGCCAGGTCGCCGCGACGAAAGGCGACAGACGCGGCCGGCGCCGGCCGGGCGGGAGGGCAACCTGACGCAACACCATTGCCGGCCTCGTGATCGGACGAGACCGGAGAATCACCCGATTAGGGTTACGAAAGTCCTGCCGCTTCCGGCCCGGCCTTCGGCCAGGCGAAGAAGTCGCGCCCCTCGCTCTCCAGATGCCGGTTGAGCACCATGCGGTGCACCTCGTCGGCGCCGTCGACGAGGCGGGCCTGCCGGGCGTAGCGGTAGATCCACTCCAGCACCGTGTCCTTCGAGTAGCCGCGCGCACCGTTGATCTGGATGCCGATGTCGGCCGCCCGGTGCAGCAGGTTGGCGACGTGGATCTTCGCCATCGAGACCTCCTTGCGGGCGAAGCGGCCCTGGTCGAGCTCCCAGGCCGCGCGCATGACGAGCAGGCGCCCGATCTCGATGTCCATGGCAAGCCCGCCGAGCATCAGCTGCACGCTCTCGCGATCGGCGAGCCGCATCCCGAAGCCCTTGCGCTCGGCCGCATAGGCTCGCGCGATCTCCACGCAACGCATGGCGAGGCCGAGCCAGCGCATGCAGTGGGTCAGCCGGGCCGGCCCGAGCCGCACCTGCGTCACCTTGAGGCCCTTGCCCTCCCCGAGGAGCACGTCCTCGGGGGCGATCTCCAGCCCGTCGAAGGCGAGCTCGCAATGACCCCCGTGCTCCTCCGGCCCCATGATCGGGATGCGCCGGACGATCTCCCAGCCGGGCTGGTCGCGGTGGAACAGGAAGGCGGTGAGCCCGTGGCGGGGATCGTCGGAGGTGCGGGCGATCAGGATGAAATGCGCCGCGTCCTCGGCGCCGGTGATGAACCACTTGCGGCCGTAGATCCGGTAGCGCCCGTCCGGCCCACGCTCGGCCCGGGTCCGGATCATCGACGGATCCGAGCCGCCGCCCGGATGCGGCTCGGTCATGGCGAAGGCGGAGCGCACGGCGCCGGAGACGATCGGTTCGAGCCAGCGCTGCTTCTGCTCGGGCGTGCCGAGGGCTTCGAGCACCATCATGTTGCCGTCGTCCGGGGCGGCGGAGTTGAACACCACGGGGCCGAAGATCGAGCGATTCATCTCCGTGTAGCAGGCGGCCATGCCGACCTTGCTCAGCCCCTGCCCGCCGGTCTCGGGGCGCAGCTGCAGGCACCAGAGGCCGGCGGCCTTCGCCCGGGCGCGCAGATCCGCGAGCAGGTCGAGCCGGATGTTCTCGTGGGAGTCGAAATTCGCCCGGTCGGCCTCGACGGGCAGGATCTCGTCGGCCACGAAGGCCGCGATGCGGGCCCGGTAATCCTCCACCCGGGGCGGGAGCGTGAAGTCCATGGCAAGCCTCGGCTCAGTTCCAGTTCCGTGTCGCGCCGGTTTCGACTGCCCGATGCCCGGTCCTCGCGGCACGATCGGGCGGGATGACCGCATGCCGCGCCGCCCGGCCCTGCGCTGATCTTCGGCGCAGGACGGAAAAACGATCCTCCCGCGGGCGCCTTTGCCGCCGCTGCGGCGCGAAAGGAATTTCTGCGGCCAGGATTCACCTGTGTACGGGTCGGAACGCGACGGGGCTCCTAATGTTCTCTGTCAGGAGCCCCGTCGCTCCGGCCGGCGCCTCTGGCCTGTCCTGCCCGCAGCACTCGCCAGAAGACCCGGCCCTGATCCCCTCAGGCGATCGGGCCGGTATGCTTCTCGAGCAGCGCCCAGGCGTCGTCGCCGAACTTGCCCTTCCACTCCTTGTAGAAGCCAGCCGCCTGCAGCTTGGCCTGGAAGGCCTTGGTGTCGACGTCGTGGAAGATGAGGCCGCGCGCAGTGAGGTCCTTCTCCGTCGAGATGTTGCGCCGCGCCGTCTCCTCGCGCTGGGCCACGGCCTGCGTGTTGAAATGCTTGGCGACGACGGTGCGCACGTCCTCGGGGAGCCCGCGCCAGATCTTGCCGTTGGCGAGCAGCCAGAAGCCGTCCCACATGTGGTTGGTCTTCGAGAGGTGCTTCTGCACCTCGTAGAGCTTGGCCGCCTCGATCAGCGCGAGCGGGTTCTCCTGGCCCTCCGCGATCCGGGTCTGCAACGCCGAGTACACTTCCGCGAAGTTGATGGTCATCGGGGCGGCGTCGAAGGCCTTGAACATCGAGGTCCAGAGCGGGCTCGGAGGCACCCGGATCTTGAAGCCCTTGAAGTCGTCCGGCGTCAGGATCGGGCGGGTCGACGAGGTCGTCTGGCGGAAGCCGTTCTCCCAGATCCGATCGAAGGCAAACAGCCCCGCCTTGCCGATCTTGTCGCGCACATGGGCGCCGAGTTCCCCGTCCATGGCCGGCCAGAGCTTGTCGTAGGACGACCACGCGAAGCCGATGCCGCTGATGGCCGCAGCCGGGACCAGGGTGGCGAGGATCAGAGGCGAGAGCGTGAAGAACTCGAGGGCGCCCGAGCGCAGCTGGCTCAGCATATCGGTGTCGCCGCCGAGCTGGTTGTTCGGAAACACCTTGATGTCGACCTTGCCGCCGGTCTCCTCGCGGATCGCGTCGGCGGCCTTGACCATGTAGATGGTGAGCGGGTGGTTGACCGGGCTGTTGTTGGCTGCCTTGAGGCTGAACTCCGCCCCCTGAGCGGTGCTGATCCGCAGCACGGCGGGCGCCGCGACGGCGCCGGCAAGAGAGAGCTGGAGCGCACGGCGGCGCGAGATCGAAGTCATGGCGTCCTCTCCTGGCCCTCGAACGGGCCCGACCGGGCCCGTGGGCCCGCGTTCTTCGTTGGGCGCTCCCGCCCCCTGTGGGGCGGGTCCGCGGCGCGCTTAAAGCACGTTTCGAGTGCGCCGACATCAGAAAGCGCTCGGGCTTAGCTCTGCAACCGGCGCCGGGCCAGCCTCCATCGGCGTGCAAGGCTCGCACCAGCCAAAAGCCGGTAGAACATCCCCGGGAAGTCCGGCCCGGCGCCCGCCGGGGCGGCAACGGGGCTCAGGGAGCGGTGCCATGGGCGGGAAAACGAGATATCGGGGCGGCCTCGCGGCGCTGGCCCTGCTGGGAGCCGGATTGCCGGCGGCTGCCGGATCCTACGAGTTCGTTCCGGCCCCGCAGGCCGACCTCAACCGCGTCTACCGGGTCGACAAGGTCACGGGCGAGGTCACGTCCTGCCAGTACGGGCTGCAGGAGAACACCATCGGCACGACCCTGTGCTTCGGGCCCGGCGAGGGCGCCGGCCCCCAGGCTCCCTCCGAATACGGCCTCGTCGCCTCGCGCCACCTGCGGGAGGCCGGCGTGTTCCGGGTGAACCACCGCACCGGCGCCATGAGCATCTGCTACGTCCTCGACGAAGTCGTGGTCTGCACCCCGCAGGCGAGCGCCGGGAGCGATGCGCCCGCCGCACGGACCACCGGCAATGTCGTGACGCCTCAGCCCGCGCGCCCCTGACGCACGGGTCGCGCCGGCGCTTCCCCGGCAGCGGGCGCGCATGCTAGGGGCGTGCTGGCCCGCTTTAGCCATGCGCCGCGGGCACCGGACCGTCAGGGACACCGCCCCATGCTGCCCGCCTTCCCGCTTCCCTGCCCAGCCGGAGTTCCAGCGTGAGCGCCGACCTCAAGCGCGCCGCCGCCGCCCGTGCCGTCGACCTCGTCCAGGACGGCATGCGGCTCGGGATCGGCACCGGCTCGACCGCGGCCCAGTTCGTGGAGCTGCTCGGCGCACGGGTGCGGAGCGGCCTCTCCGTGGTCGGCGTGCCGACCTCCGAGGCGACGCACCGCGCCGCCGCCGCCGCCGGCATCCCGCTGACGACGCTCGACGAGACGCCGGAGCTCGACCTCACCGTCGACGGCGCCGACGAGATCGACGGATCGCTCCGTCTCATCAAGGGCGGCGGCGGTGCGCTCCTGCGCGAGAAGATCGTGGCGGCGGCCAGTCGCCGGATGGTCGTGATCGCCGACGGCAGCAAGCAGGTCGCCACGCTCGGCCGGTTTCCGTTGCCGATCGAGGTGGTGCCCTTCGGCCTCGGCGCGACGCGCCGCGCGATCGCGGCCGCGCTGACGCGGACGGGCTGCGCGGGCGAGCTCACTCTGCGCACCGGCCGCGACTTTGCGCCGTTCCGGACCGACGGCGCCCACCTGATTCTCGATGCGCATCTCGGTCGCATCCCGGACCCGGACGCCCTCGCGGCGGCGCTTGCGGCGGTGCCCGGCGTGGTCGAGCACGGGCTGTTCCTCGGCCTGTGCACCGGCGCCATCCTGGCCGCCGAGGAGGCCGGCGCCATCCGTCTCCTCACCCTCGGCGCGGTCTAGAAGCCGCGCTCCCGCGATGTCACGGCCGCGGGGTTCTCCTCTTTACGCGCCGCCATCGCCCCTGAGACCGGCGGCGCCTCTCATCGGAGCCTGTCCATGCCCTCGTGTCCTGCGCCCCTCCTCGCGGGCCTCCTCGCCGCCGTTCTGGCGGCCGCCCCGGCCGCAGCCCAGAAGGCGCCCGCCGCCGCTCCGGCTGCCCCCGCGGCCCCGGCGCCCGCCATCACGCCGAGCCACCTCGCGCTCGCCAAGGAGGTGATGCTGAATTCCGGCATCGCCCGCTCCTTCGACTCGATCATCCCGGTCTTCGGCGATCAGATCAAACAGGCCGCCGTCACCCGCCCCGAACTGACCAAGGATCTCGACGACGTCATCGAGAAGCTCCAGCCCGAGCTGGAGCTGCAGAAGCAGAAGATGATCGACACGGCGTCGCGCATCTACGCCGCGAAGCTGAGCGAGGCGGAGCTGCGCGAGATCGCGATCTTCTTCCGCTCGACCGCCGGCAAGCGCTACGTCGAAACCCAGCCTCAGGTGCTCGACGACATGGTCCAGGCGATGCAGTCCTGGACGCAGGATGTCTCCGAATACGTCATGGTCCGGGTCCGCGCCGAGATGGGCAAGCGCGGCCACCAGATGCAGTAGCGCGATGCGCGCCGCCGCTCCCACGGCCCAGGCGGAGGCCGGGCCGCCGATCGCCGCGCGCCTTGCCGGTTTCGCGGCCATGCTCCTGGCGGCCCTGCCCGCCGTGATGGCGGCGGCGAACCGGTCGAGCCCGGTCGTGGTGGGCTTGGCCGCCCTCCTGTTCCTGGCCGCCGCCGTCGCGGCGGAGGGCTGGCGGACGGCGACCGAGCGCCTTGCGGAGCCGCTCGCCACGCCGCTCGGCCTCGCGGCCCTGGCCTTCCTGGGCTGGTGCGCGGTGAGCGTCGCGTGGAGTCCGCTTCCGGCCCTGTCGCTGCGCCATGCCTCCGAATTCCTCCCGACGCTGCTCGCGGGTTTCCTGGTCGCGCGGCTGGCGCCCCCGCATCTCGGGCCGGTCCTGCGTCCCGCCGGCTGGCTGCTTCTGGCGACCTGCCTGTTCATCGAGATCGATCTCGCGACCGACGTCGCGGTGCGGCGACTCCTGCACGAGCGCGCCTTCGACTATGTCTACAACCGGCCGCTCGAACTGATCGTGCTGCTCTCAGGTCCGGTCGCGGTCCTGCTGGCGCGGCGCGGCAGCCCCCTCCTCGCCCTTCTCGCCGCCGCCGCTGCCGGCGCGGCGGCGTGGTTCTCGGCGAGCGGCGCCTCCGCCCTCGCCGCGATCGTGGCCGCCGCCACCTACGGGCTGGCGCGGCTGCTGCCGCAGCGGGCGATGGTGGCGCTTGCGGGCCTCGGCCTGATGGGCGCCCTCGCCCTTGCACCGCTCGAAGGCGATGTCCTCGCCGCCGTCATGCCGCCCAGGCTGCACGCGGAGATGGCGGCCAGCAACACCCGGGAGCGGGTGGTGATCGCCCAGAGCTTCGGCGCGGCGGTGGCGGCGGATCCCTGGCGCGGGACCGGCTTCGGAACGAGCGCCCGGTTCGACGCGCTGCCGGTGGCCCGGCGGCTCGACCCGGAGATGCGCCCCATGCTCACCGCCGGTCACCCGCATAACAGCTTCCTGCAGGTCTGGGCCGAGCTCGGCATCGTGGGCGCGGCGCTTGCCGCCATCGTGCTGCTGCTGACGCTGCGCGCGCTCTCGGCCTGGCCCAAGCCCGACTGCGCCGCGGCGCTCGCCGCCATGGCGGCCGCGGCGGGCATCGCCTTCGTGGGGCACGGGGCGTGGCAGGGATGGTGGATCGCGGGGCTCGGCGCCCTCGTCGCGTGGCTGCGCGCCATGCGCCATAGTGCCAAGGGCCAAGGAGACGCACCATGGGCAACGGAGCCGCCACGGACGATTTCGACGTCGACCTCTTCGTGATCGGGGGCGGCTCCGGCGGCGTGCGCGCGGCCCGGATCGCCTCGAGCTACGGCGCGACGGTCAAGCTCGCCGAGGAGTACCGGGTCGGGGGCACCTGCGTCATCCGCGGCTGCGTGCCCAAGAAGCTGATGGTCTATGCGGGCCGCTTCGCCGACGAGTTCGAGGACGCGGCCGGTTTCGGCTGGAGCGTCGAATCCCCGCGTTTCGACTGGGCGACGCTCAAGCGCAACCGCGATGCCGAGGTGACGCGGCTCGAGGGAATCTACACCACCAACCTGATGCGCGCCGGCGTCGACCTGGTGGCCGATCGCGCCGTCATCGAGGACGCCCACACGGTGCGCCTCGTGCGCTCGGGCAAGACGGTCCGCGCCCGTTTCATCCTGATCGCGGTGGGCGCGCATCCGGTCAAGGAGCCGGCGATTCCCGGGGGAGAGCTCGGCATCACCTCGAACGAGGTGTTCGAGCTCGAGCGCCAGCCCGAGCGCATCCTGATCGTCGGCGGCGGCTACATCGCGGTGGAATTCGCCGGAATCTTCGCCGCCCTCGGCAGCCGCACCACCCTGCTCCACCGGGGCGACCGGCTCCTGCGCGGCTTCGACGACGAGATCCGGGATGCCCTCGGCGCCGCCTATGCGCGCCGCATGGACCTGCGGCTCAACCGCACCATCGAACGCCTCGACCGGCGGGACGGCGCCATCCTGGCAACCCTCAGCGACGGAACGGACCTCCTGGTCGATCAGGTGCTGGTGGCGACGGGCCGGCGCCCGAACGTGCAGGGACTCGGACTGGAGAAGGTCGGCATCACCCTCGACACGGCCGGCGCGATCCCGGTCGACCGCTTCTCGCAGACCGCGGTGCCCACGATCTTCGCGGTGGGCGACGTGACGAACCGGGCCGCCCTCACGCCGATCGCCATCCGCGAGGGCCACGCCTTCGCCGACACGGTCTTCGGCGGCAAGCCCTGGGCGGTCGACCACGATCTGATCGCCACCGCGGTGTTCTCGACGCCGGAGATCGGCGTCATCGGCCACAACGAGGACGTGGCCCGCGCGCTCTACGGCGACATCGACGTCTACGAGGCGCGCTTCCGCCCCATGAAGGCGACGCTCTCGGGACGCGAGGACCGCATCCTGATGAAGGTCGTGGTGGCGCGCGAGAGCGACCGGGTGGTGGGCGTGCACGTCCTCGGCCACGACGCGGGCGAGATCATCCAGGCGGTGGCGATCGCGGTGACGATGGGCGCCACCAAGGCGGATTTCGACCGCACCATCGCGGTCCACCCGACGGCCGGCGAGGAGCTGGTCACGCTGCGCACGCCGCTCGCCGTGAAACAGCCGGTGGGCGTGGGGTAGCGCCGGCAGCAGCCCGCAGCGACACGCGTCTGCTTGCCATCCTGGTTGGGAATGCGGCGAACCGGCCCCGCGTCAGTTGCCACCGGCCTTGGCCGCCCCTGACGGATGAACCCGGCCGCAAGGCCCCGATGGCAGCCCCACCAGCCCTCATGCTGAGGTGCTGGGCGGCTTCCAGGTAGGTCAGGGTCTGTTTAGGTCGGGCGTCCGACGAGAGCAGGATCCGAGCCAGCCCGCATCGCCTGGATCTCGGGCACAGGTCCGATCTCCTCCGGGACGGCGCAGAGCCGGTGGCGGGCCATCCAGAGGCCGAGGCGCGGCGAGGCGGTGAGGACCGCGAGGGGGATCGCCGCGAGCGGCCCCAGAAGGAGCGGCCACAGCCATGGCAGCAGACCGGGCGCGAGAAGCGCGAGCCCCCCGCACAGGGCGGTGCCGAACAGCACCACGTCCGGCAGCCCCCGGCAGGCAGCGAGGACCGACAGGCCCGCCGCCTGCCGCCGCTGCCCTGCCCAGGTGACCCGGCGGTCGACCAGGAGCCCGGCCACGAACAGGCTGAGCCGCACCATGGCGATGCCGTAGAGCAGGAAGGAGAACACCGTCTCGGCCACGATGCCGGCGAGGAAGCGCGGGAGCCCCCCATGAGCCGCCGCCCCGCCGAGAAGCGCATCCGCGTAGCCGGCATATTTCGGCGCGAGCACGAGGCCGAGCCAGCCGAGATAGAGCGCAGCGGCCAGATCCGTCGGCGTCTCCGCCGGCAGATCGAGGAGCCGCAGCGGGAGGAGAAGCAGCGCCAGCGCGGTGGCGGGCGCACCGAGGAACATCAGGATCGCCCAGACGAGCTGGAAGCGGCTGACCGGGAGCAGGCCGGGCAGGCGCAGCAGCCGGACATATTGCAGGTTGCCCTGGCACCAGCGCGCGTCGCGGGCGAGGTGATCGAGGAGCGTCGGCGGATTCTCCTCGAAGCTGCCGGTCTCCACCGGCAGCACCCGGACCTCGTAGCCGGCCCGGCGCATCAGCACCGCCTCGACCTGATCGTGCGAGAGGATCGACCCGCCGAGCCTTCCTGGCCCGAGGGCGGGCAGCCGGCAATGCTCCGCGAAGGGGGCGATGCGCACGAGGGCATTGTGGCCCCAGAACGGGCCGCACTCGCCCGTCCACCACGCCATGGCGATGGTGTAGGGGCGCATCCCGTGGCGCATGCCGAACTGGAACAGCCGTGCGAAGGGACTCACGGCCGGCGCTGCGACGACGAGGCCCTGGAGGATGCCGATCCGCGGATGAGCCTGGGCGATGCGCACGAGCCGCAGGATCGCCTCCCCGGTCATCAGGCTGTCCGCATCGAGCGGCAGCATCAGTTCCTCGTCGGCGCGGGCGCAGAATTCCTGCAGGTTGCCGGCCTTGAAGCCCGCATTCTCCGCCCGCCGCCGGTAGTGGAGGCGCGCGGCCCGCGCCCCCGCCAGCGCGGCGCGCCACGCGGCGAAGGCCGCCTCCTCGCGGGCGATCAGGGCGGGAGCATCCGTGTCGCTCAGCACGTGGAAGCTGAACCACCCGCCATGGCCCGTGCGGTCGAGGCTCTCCTGCACGAGGCGCAGCCGCGCGAAGGCGCGCTCCGGCTCCTCGTTGCGCAGGGTCATCACGATGGCGGTGCGCAGGCGCGGCGGATCGGGCCGGTCTCCCGCCGCCGCGAAGGGGGCGGCTGCGGCAAGGCCCCGCGGACCGGCCCGCAGCAGCCCGAATCCGATCACCGCGTTCCAGAAGCCGAGCACGGTCCAGGGCAGCGCGAGCAGGCAGCAGGCGAACAGCGCGACGTCGATCGCGTCCCACCCGCCCGCGCCGAGGATCCGGGCGAGCGCCGCCGCGAACCCGGCGCAGCTGACCAGATTGAGGGCCAGCATGGCGATGCGGCGGCGGCGCAAAGCCGCGACGGGTTGCAGCCCCGCCGGCGTCGTGAGAGGAGCGGCGGTGGCCGAGTCTTCTTCGGCCAGCACCGGGGAGTCAGAGTGCAGCATCGCTCGGGATCCAGCGGCGCGGAAGAGCAGGACGGGACGGCGTCCGCCCGCGCACTCTGGTACACGGCGCCGGGCCGGGCGGAGTTGCGACGCCACACATTGCCCTCTCTCCGCCCCGGCGAGGTCCGGGTCCGCACCCTCTGGTCCGCGCTCAGCCGTGGCACCGAGCGCCTCGTCTTCGAGGGAAGGGTGCCGGAGCCGATCCGCGCGCGCATGCGTGCGCCGGCCCAAGAGGGCGATTTCCCGTTTCCGGTCAAGTATGGCTATTGCGCGGTCGGACGGATCGAGCCGGACGGCCCCCTCATCTTTGCGCTCCACCCGCACGAGGAGGCCTTCACCGCCACGCCGGAGGCCCTGTTTCCGCTGCCCGATTGCGTGCCGCCCCGCCGCGCGATCCTGGCCGCCACCATGGAGACGGCCCTGAATGGGATCTGGGATTCGGGCGCCGGGCCCGGCGACCGGATCGCGGTGGTCGGGGGCGGTATGGTCGGCCTGCTGGCGGCCGCCCTCGCCGCGCGCCTGCCCGGGGCCGAGGTGACGCTGATCGACTGCGACCCCTCCCGGGCCGCACCGGCCGCGGCGCTCGGCGTGCCCTTCCGGACGGCCCCGGAGGCGGATGGCGCGGCGGACGTCGTCCTCCATACCAGCGCCAGCGCCGAGGGCCTGGCGACCGCCCTCGCGCTTGCGGGCGAGGAGGCCCGCGTGGTCGAACTCAGCTGGTATGGGAGCGACAGCGTGCCGGCTCCCCTCGGAGTGTTCTTCCACCCGCGGCGGCTGCGGCTGGTGTCGAGCCAGGTCGGACAATTGCCGGCGGCCCGGCGCCCGCGCTGGACCCCTCGCCGCCGCCTGCTGAAGGCCCTCGATCTCCTCGGGGACCCTCGCTTCGATGCCCTGATCACCGAGGAGGTCGCCTTCGCGGATCTACCCGGCTCCCTGCCGCGCCTGCTCCGCCGCGGAGCGCCCGGGCTCTGCACCGCCATCCGTTATGATCCCCCCGAGGAGCCCTGATGTACGCCGTCGAAGTCCGCGACCACGTGATGATCGCCCACAGCTTCCGGGGCGCGCTGTTCGGCCCGGCCCAGGCGCTGCACGGGGCGACCTTCGTGGTCGACGTGGCCTTCTTCCGCGAGAGCCTCACGCCGGAGGGCGTCGTGGTCGATATCGGGCGGGCCGGCGAGGTGCTGAAGCGGATCCTCGCCCCGCTCAACTACTGCAACCTCGACGACCTGCCGGACTTCGCCGGCATCAACACCACCACCGAATTCCTCTGCGGCCATATCCACCGGGCGATGGCGGCGGCCGTCCGGGCGGGCGATCTCGGGCCGGGCGGCGAGGGCGTGTCGCGCCTGCGTGTGACCCTGCACGAATCGCATGTCGCCCGCGCCTGGTGCGAGGGGCCGCTCGATCCGTGATCGACGCCGTCTTCGCGGTTCCGGGCGATCTCGACGCGCCGACCGGCGGCTACGCCTATGCGCGCCGCCTGCTCGCGGAATGGCCGGCCTGCGGCCTGAGCGCCGTGCCCCTGCCCCTGCCCGGCTCCTTTCCAGACCCATCCGCCGCGGATCTGGCGCGGACGAAAGCCGCTTTCGCTCGCCTGCCCGCCGGCGCCGCCCTGCTGGTGGATGGCCTCGCCTACGGTGCCCTGCCCGAGCCGGTGATCCGGGCGGCGGGCGACCGGCCGCTCGTCGCCCTGGTGCATCACCCGCTCTGCCTGGAGACCGGCCTGTCCCCTGCCCGCGCCGAGGCGCTCCGGGCGAGTGAGCGCGCCGCCCTGGCGCTGGCGCATCGCGTCGTCGCGACGAGCCGCTTCACCGGCGCGTTGCTGATGCGCGACTTCGGGGTGCCGCCGGATCGGATCACCGTGGCGGAGCCCGGCACAATGCCGGCCGGACGAACGCCCTTCAGGCAGGGGGGTCCCGTCTCCCTGCTGGCGGTCGGCACGGTGACGCCACGCAAGGCCCATCACCTGCTCGCGGAGGCGCTCGACGGATTGCGCGACCTCGACTGGCACCTGACCATCGCGGGCGCCCTCGACCGGGCCCCCGCCTGCGCCGCGGCCCTGCGGCAGACCGTGACCGAGCAGGGGCTCGGCGATCGCATCCGGCTCGCCGGGGCGGTGTCGGGCGAGGTTCTCGACCGCCTCTATGCCGAGGCGGACCTGCTGGTCTCGGCGTCGCTCTTCGAGGGCTACGGCATGGCGCTCGCGGAAGCCCTGGCCCGGGGCCTCCCCGTCGTGGCGACGAGTGGCGGGGCCGCGGCCGAGACCGTGCCGGTGGCCGCCGGCCTCACGGTGCCGCCCGGCGACATCGCTTCCTTACGCGCGGCGCTGCGCCGCCTGATCGCCGATCCCGACGCGCGGCGCGCCGCCGCGGAGGCGTCCTGGGCCGCCGGCCAGCTCCTGCCGCGCTGGGCCGACACGGCAGCGGCGGTGGCGGCCTGCCTGCGGGGCGCGCGCCCGTGACGGGTTTCAGCCCCGAATGGCTCGCCCTGCGCGAGCCGGCCGACCATGCCGCCCGCGATCCCGCTCTCATGGCCGCGCTCGGTCGCGCCCTGGCGGCGCGAACCGAGCCGATCCGCGTCCTCGACCTCGGCTGCGGCACGGGCTCGAACCTGCGGGCGCTCGCCGGGCATCTGCCGGACCGCCAGCATTGGTGCCTGATCGACCACGACCGGGCGCTGCTCGCGGCGGCGCGCGCCGCCCTTGCGGACTGGGCGGAGCACAGCACGACGGATGGGGACGACCTCGTCCTGCGGCGGGCGGGGCGGGTGCTGCGGGTGTCCTGCCACGCCCGCGACCTCGCCTCCGGCCTCGGCGCCGTGCTCGATCCGGCCATGCCGGCCGATCTCGTCACGGCGGCGGCCCTGTTCGACCTCGTGTCGGAACGCTGGATCGACGCGGCGGTACGGGCCGTGGCGGCGGCCGGCGCGGCCTTCTACACCGCCCTCACCTACGATGGCGCCGAGCGCTGGACCCCGCCGCATCCGGCCGATGCCGCGGTCCAGACCGCCTTCCTGACGCATCAGATTCGCGACAAGGGGTTCGGACCGGCCGCAGGCCCGCAGGCGACGGAGGTGCTGGAGCGGGCCTTCGCCCGGTCGGGCTACCGGACCCTGCGGGGGCCAAGTCCCTGGCGCCTTCGCGAGGGCCCCCTCCTCGACCGGTTGGCTGCGGGCAAAGCCGCGGCGGTGCAGGAGACGGGCCTCGTTGCGCCGGAGCAGGTCATCGCCTGGCGGGAGGCCCGCACCGGCCCGGATCGCGCGGCGGTGATCGGCCATGCCGACCTCCTCGCCCTCCCGGCGCGCTGATCGCCCAAGCAGGTTTCGGAACAGTGCGTTGCGGTTTTCCGTCAAAAACCTGCGACACATCAAAAGCCTGAGCGGACGAAGCGGTGGCCTGCCCGCCAAGTCTGCTCAGCGTCACTCCGCCTCGTTCGGGGCCGGCTGCACATCGGCCGCCGCCTTGCGACCGAAGCCGCCGCGCTTGGCCAGGGCCGCCCGCTCGGCCGCGTAGGTCGGCGCGATCATCGGGTAATCCGGCGGAAGGCCCCATTTCCGGCGATACTGCTCGGGGGTGAGGCCACGCGTGTGAAGGTGACGCCCGAGCGTCTTATAGGGTTTTCCGTCCTCGAGGCTGATGATGTAGTCTGGCGTCACAGTCGTCTCGATCGGAACCGGCGGCGCTTCCTGCACCTCGACTGGCTTCGACGTCCGCTCGATGTCCTCCAGGGCGGAATGGACCGATCGGATCAACTCCGGCAGTTCTTGCGTCGAGCACGCATTGTTTATCAGATACAAAGCGATGATGTCGGCTGTCATCAGGGTGAGCTCGGACGCCATAGCCAGTACAAACCTGATCGATACAAAGAGTTACGCCGTCAACGCCTGACTATCGACGGCATCCCGGAAGTCAATGCGGGTTCCGGACGCTGCGTAGAAATTCGGCAGGGATAACGCACCGGGCCTCGACCGCGATTGTGCGGCGCGCTGCCGCATCATGCTGCGGTGCGGCAAGTCGTCACTGGCCTGCCGGAGATACACGCAAGGCGAGCGTCATGACGCATGTATCGCCCAGGTCGTACTGCCCCGGAGCACCCGGTTTCGGCCGTGGCGGCCCGCAGTCCCACACTGGCAACGAGATCGCGGCTGGTTGATAGGCACCGGGGACGGCCCGCCTATCCTCTTCGGAGCTTCGAGGAGGCTCGAGACGGCTGGTCTGGACTGGTCGATCCCAAGCTGGAATGGAGCAAGATGGCACCTTCGCCTTGACGAGCGTCGCTCCCGCGCGCGTTGCACGGCGGACACCGATGATCGCGCTTGCTCGACGCTGCCATCAACAGTCCCAGATGGCATGTGCGATGCTCAAGGTCCCGCACATTCATCAACCGGAGGTGCCCATGCGCGCGATGCTCACGGAACGCCGTGCCCTTCGGGAGGTCCGTCGGATCCCCCCGGATACCCTGGCTCCTCTCCGGGAGTCGGCGGATCACGGCGATGCCGGGCTGATCGCAACCTGCGAACGCGCCATCGCCTTGCATACCCTGCTGAGCAATCCGGCCGTCGTGCGCAGCATGAGCGACGACGAGTGGCAGGAAGCCTGCGACGGGTGGAACGGGTTCGTGGAGGCGGTCGCCACCATGCCGGCGGGCTCGGCGGACGGGCTCGCGGCCAAGGCGCGGGTGTTGCTGGACGAGGTCTCGACCACGCTCATGGCGGGGGCCCAGTTCGCCTGGGACGAGCGGGAACGACACGAGCGCCTCGTGGTCTCCCTCATCCAGGATCTGCTGCGCCTCGCGCGCGACGACACGGGTGGTTCCTCTCCCCATCGGTCGAAGGCGGGTTGAAGGCGTCGTCCCCGCCTCTGCCGCGGGAATGGCCGCGGGCACGAAACCGCAATTCAAGGTTGCATTCTTGGCAGGCCCGGTGATACGGCTTCCGGTTGATCTGTTCCGAGACGAATCCACGCGGGGACCCCCTCTCCCGAGTGGGAGAGGGGGCCCGCGCCCTCTTGTCTCCGAACGGGTCAACCGGAAGCCTTATGAGAGGTCGGGCGCGGAGCCGATCCGGCTGCCGCGGAACTCTCGCGGACATTACCGTCACCGCGGCGCAAGCTCCCCGGGCGCCGAAGCCGACTCCGCTTGCGGCGGCCGCGCCGCCTCGGGGCAAGCCCCGGGATAGCGTGAGGCCCGATGCTCCTCCCCCTCTCGTCGTGGTCGCCGCGTCGGGTCATGATCGGCCCCCGCGGGAGCCCGTCGGGCAAGCGCGGCGGTTGGACGGGTTCTTGCGTAAGCTCGGAGACCGAACGGGACCGGGAGGCGGGATGGACCTCAACACGATCACGGCCCTCCTGACGCCGCGCAGCCGGGAGGATCTGGCCGCTTGGCGGGAGGGGGATGCGTGGCTTGCCGGCGGCACCTGGCTGTTCTCCGAGCCGCAGCCCGGGATCGCCCGGCTCCAGGACCTCTCGCGGCTCGGCTGGACGCCCCTCGAGATCGACGACGAGGGATTGCGGATCGCCGCCACCTGCACCCTCGCGCAGCTCGACCGGATCGAGTGCCCCTCCGCCTGGATGGCCGCTCCGCTGATCGGCCAGTGCTGCCGGGCGCTCCTCGGCTCGTTCAAGATCTGGACCATGGCGACGGTCGGCGGGAATCTCTGCATGGCGCTGCCGGCCGGACCGATGATCGCGCTCACTGCGGCCCTCGACGGCACCTGCCTGATCTGGCGGCCGGACGGGAGCGAGCGGCTTCTGTCCGTGGTCGATTTCGTGCGGGGGCCGCAGGAGACCGCGCTCCAGCCGGGCGACATCCTGCGCCGCATCGATCTGCCGGCCGCCTCCCTCCGGCGGCGAACGGCCTTCCGGCGCATCTCGCTCAGCCCCAACGGCCGCTCGGGTGCGCTTCTCGTCGGCACGCGCGACCCGGGCGGAGCCTTCGCGCTCACCGTGACGGCGTCGATCCGCCGGCCGCTGCAACTCGCCTTCCCGACGCTGCCGGACGAAGCCGCCCTGCAGGCGAGGATCGCCGCGGCGATTCCGGACGCTCTCTACTACGACGACATCCACGGCGCGCCCGACTGGCGCCGCCACGTGACCCACCTCCTCGCCGAGGAGATCCGGCGCGACCTCGACGGAGATCCGCGCCCATGATCCTCACGGTCAACGGGCTGAGCCAGAGCGCGCAGCCCCGCCCCGGCCAGTGCCTGCGCACGCTCCTGCGCGACCTCGGCTGGTTCGGGGTGAAGAAGGGCTGCGACGCGGGCGATTGCGGCGCCTGCACGGTCCATCTCGACGGCGAGCCGGTCCATAGCTGCCTCGTGCCGGCGCTGCGGGCCGAGGGGCGCGCCGTGACCACGATCGAGGGGCTCGCCGGCCCCTGCCGGCCCGGCGATCCGGTGCCGGCGCGGCTGCATCCGCTTCAGGAGGATTTTCTGGCCGCGCAGGGCTTCCAGTGCGGCTTCTGCACGCCCGGCATGGTGATGACCGCCGCCGTCCTCGACCAGGGGCAGAAGCGCGACCTCGGCACGGCGCTCAAGGGCAATCTCTGCCGCTGCACCGGCTATCGGGCGATCGCGGATGCGATCGCGGGCGCGGGTGCGATCGCGGGCGTGGCGTCGGCCGAGGCGGAGCCGGAGGCAGACCCCTGCGGGCGCAGCCTCCCGGCCCCGGCCGGTCCGGCTTTGGTCAGCGGGCGGGCGCGCTACACCTTCGACCTCGCGCTCAAGGGCACCCTGCATCTGAAGGTGCTGCGCTCGCCCCATGCCCATGCGGAGATCCGGCGCATCGACCGCAGCGCCGCGCTCCGGGTGCCGGGCGTCGTCGCGGTCTTCACCCACGAGGACGTGCCGGGAGCGCGCTTCTCGACCGGGCGGCACCAGGATCCGCGCGACGACGCACCCGACACCCTGATGCTCGATCGCGTGGTGCGCTTCGTCGGCCAGCGCGTGGCGGCCGTGGTCGCCGAGAGCGAGGGGGCCGCCGAGGCCGGGATGCGGGCCCTCATCGTCGATTACGCGATCCGCCCGGCCCTGCTCGATCCCGAACGGGCCTTCGATCCCGACGCGCCCCTCGTCCATGACGGGCGCGACCGGCCGGGCGAGGATGCGCCCCCGCTCCATGCCCACCCGAACCTCGCGGCCGAGGTGCATGGGGCGATCGGCGATGTCGAGGCCGGCTTCGCCGAGGCCGACCTCGTGGTCGAGGGTACCTACCGCTCGCAGCGCATCCAGCACGCCCATCTCGAAACCCACGGCGCCATCGGCTGGCTCGACGAGGCGGGCCGGCTCGTCCTGCGCACCAGCTCGCAGGTGCCGTTCCTGACGCGCGATGCGCTCTGCGCCCTCCTCGGCCTCGACCGCGAGCGCGTCCGGGTGGTCTGCGGCCGGGTCGGCGGCGGCTTTGGCGGCAAGCAGGAGATGCTGACCGAGGACCTCGTCGCGCTCGCGGTGCTGCGCACCGGCCGGCCGGTGAAATGGGAATTCACCCGCACCGAGCAGTTCGTCGGCGCGACCACCCGCCATCCGATGCGGGTGCGGGTGAAGCTCGGCGCGCGCCGCGACGGCACGCTCACGGCGATCGCACTCGACGTGCTCTCCGAGACGGGCGCCTATGCCAATCACGCGGGCGGCGTGCTGCATCACGGCTGCAACGAGGTCATCAGCGTCTATCGCTGCCCGAACAAGCGGGTGGACGGCTATGCCGTCTACACCCATACGGTGCCGGCGGGGGCCTTCCGGGGCTACGGCCTCAGCCAGACGATCTTCGCGGTCGAATCCGCCATGGACGATCTCGCCCGGGGACTGAGGCTCGACCCTTACGAGATGCGCAGCCGCAATGCCGTGCGGCCGGGCGATCCGCTCGTCTCCACGAGCCTCGAACCGCACGACGTGGAGTACGGCTCCTACGGGCTCGATCAGTGCCTCGCCCTGGCTGAGGCCGCCATGCGCTCCCCCGGCGGCGAGGATCCGCCGGGCCCGGGCTGGCGCATCGGCGAGGGCATGGCGATGGCGATGATCGACACGATCCCGCCCCGCGGCCATTTCGCCGAGGCGCGGCTGACGCTCGACGGCGAGGGGGCCTATGCGCTCGCCGTCGGCACCGCCGAGTTCGGCAACGGCACCACCACAATCCACGGCCAGATCGCCGCCTCGGTGCTCGGCACGGTGCCGGCCCGGATCGCGATCCTCCAATCCGACACCGATGCGGTCGGCCACGACACGGGGGCCTATGGCAGCACCGGCACGGTGGTGGCCGGGCAGGCGGTGCTGCGCGCGGCGGAAGCACTCGCGGCCGCGATCCGTGAAGCGGCCGCCGCGCGCACCGGGACCGCGGCGGCGGCCTGCCGGCTCGTCGGCGGGGCGGTCGAGACGCCCGCGGGCCGTGTCTCCCTCGGCGACCTCGCGCCGCTCGCGGCGACGGGCCGCGCGGACGGCACGCCACGCTCGGTCGCCTTCAACGTCCAGGCCTTCCGGGTGGCGGTGCATCCGACGAGCGGCGAGGTGCGCATCCTGCGCAGCGTCCATGCGGCGGATGCGGGGCGGGTGCTCAACCCGATGCAGTGCCGCGGGCAGATCGAGGGCGGGGTGGCGCAGGCGCTGGGCGCGGCGCTCTACGAGGCGGTGCGTCTCGACGAAGCCGGCCGGGTCGTCACGCAGACCTTCCGCAGCTACCACATCCCGGCCTTCGCCGACCTGCCCCGCACCGAGGTGCTGTTCGCCGACACGCATGACCGAATCGGCCCGCTCGGCGCCAAGTCGATGAGCGAGAGCCCCTACAACCCGGTGGCGGCGGCGCTCGGCAACGCGATCCGCGCCGCGACCGGCGCGCGGCTCACGCAGACACCCTTCGCGCCGGACCGGATCTACCGCGCCGTGATGGCGGCGACGCAGGAGACCCCCGATGGACATGACGCGTGACGCCGCGACCGCCCGGCCGGAGGGCCTGCTGGAGCGGCTCTTCGCCCTGAAGGAGCACGGCACGACCGTGCGCACGGAGGTGCTCGCGGGGTTCACCACCTTCCTGACGATGGCCTACATCGTCTTCATCAACCCGAGCATCCTGGCCGATGCCGGGATGCCCAAGGGTGCGGTGTTCGTGGCGACCTGCCTCGTCGCGGCTTTGGGCTCGCTCATCATGGCGTTCCTCGCCAACTACCCGATCGCGCTCGCGCCCGGCATGGGTCTCAACGCCTATTTCGCCTACGTGGTCGTGCTCCAGATGGGCTATACTTGGCAGGCAGCGCTCGGCGCGGTGTTCATCTCCGGCGTCTGCTTTTTGATCGTCACGCTTACGGGCCTGCGCAGCCTCATCATCGGGGGCATCCCGCGCTCGATGCGGATCGCGATCACGGTCGGCATCGGGCTGTTTCTCGCGATCATCGCCCTCAAGAACGCGGGCGTGGTGGCGGCGAGCCCCGCCACCTTCGTGACCATGGGCGACCTGCACAAGCCGAGTACGGTGCTCGCGGTGCTCGGCTTCATCATGGTGGCGGTGCTGTCGGTGCGGAAGGTGAAGGGGGCGCTCCTCGCCAGCATCCTCGCCGTCACGGTGCTGAGCTTCCTCGTCGCCGGCAACGGCTTCCAGGGCGTGGTGTCGCTGCCGCCCTCGATCGCGCCGACGCTGTTCGCCCTCGACCTGTCGGGCGCCCTCTCGACGGGGCTCCTCAACGTCGTGCTGGTGCTGTTCCTGGTCGAACTCTTCGACGCCACCGGCACGCTGATGGGCGTGGCGAGCCGGGCGGGGCTCCTCGTCGAGGGCAGGATGGCCCGGCTCAACCGGGCGCTCATGGCCGACAGCAGCGCGATCTTCATCGGCTCGCTGCTCGGCACGTCGAGCACCACGGCCTATCTCGAGAGTGCCTCGGGCGTCGAGGAGGGCGGGCGCACCGGGCTCACGGCCGCGACGGTGGCTCTGCTGTTCCTCGCCTGCCTGTTCTTCGCGCCGCTCGCCGGCTCGGTGCCGCCCTACGCCACGGCGCCGGCCCTGTTCTACGTCGCCTGCCTGATGCTGCACGAACTCGTGGATCTCGACTGGGACGACCTGACCGAGGTGATCCCCGCCTGCGTCACGGCACTGCTGATGCCCTTCACCTACTCGATCGCCAACGGCGTCTCCTTCGGCTTCATCACCTACGCGGCGCTGAAGCTCCTCACGGGACGGGCGCGGGAGGTGAAGCCGATCGTCTGGGTGATCGCGGCCGTGTTCCTGTTCAAGTTCGTGGAGGCGGGCGGGGCTCACTGACGCGGCCGCACCCGGACCAGCGACGACGCCTTGCCAGGAAACCCCGCCCAGCAAACCCCGCCCAGGAGATCCCACCGTGCCGACCGACAGCCCTTCCCCGCCGCCCCGCCTCACGGCGATCCGCGGGTCGGCGATCAGCTTCTCCGGCAATCCGTTCCACCTGCCGGCGCGGGCCTGCTTCATCCATCACGCGGATGCGCTGATCCTGATCGAGGACGGGCGCATCAGGGCCTTCGAGCCCTACGATCCCGCCCGCGTGCCCGCCGGCGTCACGCCGGTGCATTACGAGAACGCCCTCATCTGCGCGGGTTTCGTGGATACGCATGTCCACTACCCGCAGGTGCAGATGGTCGGGTCCTTCGGCGAGCAGCTGCTGGCCTGGCTCGAGCGCTACACATTCCCGGCCGAGCGCGCCTTCGCGGATCCGGCCCATGCGGAGATGGCCGCCAGGGTCTTCTTCCGCGAGATCCTGCGGGCCGGCACGACGACGGCGGCGGTCTACTGCACGGTGCATCCGCACTCGGTCGACGCCTTCTTCGCGGAATCCGAGCGGTTCAACACCCGCATGGTCGCCGGCAAGCTGCTGATGGACCGCAACGCCCCGGACGACCTGCGCGACACCGTGGAGCGGGGCTACGAGGAGAGCCGCGCCCTGATCCGCCGCTGGCACGGAAACGGGCGCCAGCATTACTGCGTGACGCCGCGCTACGCCGGGAGCTGCACGGAAGCGCAGCTCGACTCGGCCGGCGCGCTCCTGCGCGAGCATGACGGCCTGTTCCTGCAGACGCATCTCAGCGAGAGCCCGGACGAGGTGGCCTGGGTGCGCGACCTCTTCCCGGCCCGTTCCAGCTATCTCGACGTCTATGCCCATGCGGGGCTGGTACGGCCCCGGGCGGTGTTCGGCCACGGCATCCATGTGAGCGAGGAGGAATTCTGCACCTGCCACGCCACGGGGGCGGCGCTCGCCCATTGCCCGACCTCGAACCTGTTCCTCGGCAGCGGGCTGTTCCGGCTGTTCGATGCGCTCGATCCGCGCCGGCCGGTGCGGGTCGGCCTCGGCTCGGATGTCGGGGCGGGCACGAGCTTCTCGGCGCTGCGCACGCTCGGCGAAGCCTACAAGGTCGCGGCGTTGCGGGGCGATGCCCTCGACGCGCTCCGCGCCTTCCATCTCGCGACGCTCGGCGGGGCGCAGGCGCTCCATCTCGACGACCGCATCGGCCGCATCGCGCCCGGCTACGACGCGGATCTGTGCGTGCTCGCCCTCGACGCCACGCCCTTCCTGGCCTTCCGCACCGCCCGCTGCGAGAGCATCGAGGACCTGATGTTCGTGCTGATGACACTCGGCGACGAGCGCACGGTGCGGGCGACCTGGGTCGCGGGCGAATGCGTCTACGACGCGTCCCGCCTGCCCGACCCCTTCCGCTATCCCGGGAGTCCAGAGGGCGAATAGCCCTCTGGCGCGGGTGCAGGGCGTGCGCAGCGCCCTGCTCCTATTGCATCAGCGCGAGTGCGTCCGAGAAGAAGGTCGGGCCGCCGAAATTCCCGGATTTCAGCGCGAGCCGCATGTCGCCCCGCACGGTGCCGAGCACCGGCACGCCGGGCGCGATTTCCGGCCCGACGCGGAAGGCCGTGAGCCCGAGCGCATCGACGACGGCGCCCGAGGTCTCGCCGCCGGCCACCACCAGCCGGCGCACGCCGCGGGCGACCAGCCCCTCGGCGATGCCGGCCAGCGCCGCCTCGATCGCGTGGCCCGCCGCCTCGCGGCCGTGCCGGGCCTGGAGGACCGTGACGGCCTCCGGGCTCGCGCTCGACGCAATCAGCACCGGGCCGCTCCCGATCCGCTCCGCCGCCCAGGCGAGGGCGTCCTGCGCCTCCTCGGGGCCGGCGAGCAGCCGCTCGGGATCGAGGCGGCGCACCGGCATCACGGCCTCCGCCATGGCGATCTGCCCGAGGGTGGCCTGCGAGCAGCTCCCGGCGAGGCAGGCGGCCGGCCCGCCGACGGGCGCGCCGAGCCCCTCCGCGGCGGAGGCGGCCTGCACGCGGCCGCTCGCCACCAGGGCCTGGGCGAGGCCGAGGCCGAGGCCGGAGGCGCCGGTCGAGACGGGATCGGACAGGCAGGCGGCGCCGAGCACCGCCAGATCGGCGTCGAAGACCGCATCGGCGATTGCCGCGCCCTTGCCTTCGGCCGCGAGCGCATCGAGGCGGGCCCGCACGGAGGCCGGCCCCTTCGCCACCGTGGCGAGATCGACGAGCCCGACCGGATGGCGGCTCTGGCGCGCGAGCACCCGCACCAGATTCGAGTCCCGCATCGGGTTGAGGGGATGATCCTTGAGCGGGCTCTCGTGCAGGGGCACTGCACCGACGAAGAGGTGGCCCTGGAAGACGGTGCGTCCGGTCTCCGGGAAGGCCGGGGTCACGAGGGCGATCGTCGCGCCCGCATCCGCCCGCAGGGCGTCCGTCACCGGGCCGATATTGCCGGCATCGGTGGAATCAAAGGTGGAGCAGACCTTGAACAGGACGTGGCCGGCGCCGCGGGCGCGCAGCCAGGCGTCGGCCTCGCGCGCGCGGGCCACGGCCTGATCGGCGGGGATCGAGCGGCTCTTCAGCGACACCACCACCGCGTCGATGCCGGGCAGGTCGAGATCCGGTCCCGGCACGCCGATGGTCTGGACCGTGCGCAGGCCCGCCCGGGTCAGCGTGTTGGCGAGGTCGGAGGCGCCCGTGTAGTCGTCGGCGATGCAGCCCAGTGCGAGACTCATGACCGGCCTCCCCGGAAGGGCGCGAACCAGCCGAGGCCGGCTTGCGTCCCGGCCTTCGGGTTGTACTCGCAGCCGACGAAGCCGTCATAGCCGAGCCGGTCGAGTTCCGCGAACAGGAAGGCGTCGTTCATCTCGCCGGTTCCGGGCTCGTGGCGGTCGGGGACGCTCGCGGTCTGGACATGCCCGATCATCGGCATCAGGGCGCGCAGCCGCATGGTCACGTCGCCATGCAGGATCTGGCAGTGGTAGAGGTCGAACTGCAGCTTCAGGTTCGGCAGGGCAAGCTCGCGGATGAGATCCGCGGCGGCGCCGAAGTCGTTCAGGAAATAGCCCGGCATGTTGCGGCCGTTGATCGGCTCGAGGAGCAGGTCGAGCTCTTCCCGCGCGAGCCGCTCGGCGGTCCAGGCGACCGCGCGGCGATAGGCGTCCCGGGCAGCCGGATCCGCCCGGTCGGCCATGCCGGCCATCAGGTGGAGGCGCCGCACGCCCGTCTCGGCCGCGTAGGCGAGCGCGGTCTCGACGCCCGCCTTCAGCTCGTCGAACCGGTCGGGCAGGGCCGCGAGGCCGCGCTCGCCCACCGCCCAGTCGCCGGGCGGCAGGTTGAACAGGGCCTGCGTCAGGCCGTGGCGGCGCAGGCGCTCGCCGATGGCCTGTGGCGGATGCTCGTAGGGGAACAGGAACTCCACCGCCGCGAACCCGGCCTCCGCGGCCGCCGCGAAGCGGTCGAGGAACGGGTGCTCGGTGAACATCAGCGTGAGATTGGCGGCAAAGCGCGGCATGGCTCCTCCCTCCTTTCGCGGGTTGTCTCGTCGGCCTGGGTCAGGGCAGCGCCGTGCCGGTGACCTGCGCGTAGAGCCGGGCGACGGACGCGTCGTCGTCGCGCCCCATTCCGGCAGCCGAGGCCATCAGGAACATCTGCAGGGCGGCCGCCGCCACCGGCACCGGGAAGCTTTGCGCCCGCGCCATGTCCTGCACGATGCCGAGATCCTTGACGAAGATGTCGACGGCGCTGCGGGGCGCGTAATCGCCCGTGAGCACCCGCTTCATGCGGTTCTCGAACATCCAGGAATTGCCGGCCGAGGCGGTGATCACCTCGTAGACCTTGGCGAGGTCGAGCCCCTGGCGGGCCGCGAAGGCCATGGCCTCGCTCGCCGCCGCGATATGCACGCCTGCGAGGAGCTGGTTGATCATCTTGAAGGCGGCGCCCTGGCCGGCGGCGTCGCCGAGTTCGTAGACCTTCGCCGCCATGGCGTCGAGCGCCGGCCGGGCGCGGGCGAAGGCCGCCGCGCTCCCGGAGGCCAGGATGGTCAGCGCGCCCTCGGCGGCCCGCTGCGCCCCGCCGCTGATCGGCGCATCGAGATAGTGCCGGCCCTGCGCTTCGAGCCGGGCGGCAAGCCCTCGGGCGATGTCCGGATCCATGGTGGCGCAGGAGATGAAGACGGCGCCCTCCGGCATCGCGCCCGCGACGCCCGCCTCGCCGTCGCGCCCGAACAGCACCGCCTCGGTCTGCGCCGCGTTCACGACGACGCAGACGACGATGTCGGCACCCGCGGCGGCCGCGGCGGGGCTCGCGGCCTGGCCTCCGCCCTCGCCCGCGAAGCGGGCCATGACTGCCGGATCGAGGTCGAAGCCCACGACGTCGAGTCCGGCGCGGCGCAGCGACAGCGCCATTCCGAAGCCCATGGAGCCGAGGCCGATTACGGCCGCGCGAGCAGACCTGTCGGTCATGGCGACGTCCCTCCCCCTGGTGCGTCGTCGTGCGGTGCGACGCGCGAGCACTGTGACACGGCGGCGATTCTCCGCCAGCCCCGCCCGGCGGCGCCGTGCCCGTCCCCCGGCTTACCAAGCTCTGGCAGCGCTGCCAATCGCCATCACCTTCCTGTTTCAGATGCGTTGAGCGGGGCCGGAAGACATGACATCGTGCGGTGCCGGGCGGCGAAACCTCGTCGGAGCCGATCCGGGCGGGAGGATTCATGGAGGATCACGAGGGACGGGGCAGCTCCGCCGAGGGGCTGTCGGCGGGCCGCGAAACCGTAGCGCGCCGTCCCGTGACGCTCGCGGACGTCGCCCGAGAGGCGCGCGTGGGCGAGAGCACGGTCTCGCGGGTGCTGCGCAGCCACGGCTCCTTCTCGGAACGGACGCGGGCGCAGGTCGAGGCGGCGGTGGCGCGGCTCGGCTACGTGCCGAACCGCATCGCCGGGACGCTCGCCTCGACGGGCTCGCGGCTCATCGGCATCGTGATCCCGTCCCTGTCGAACATCGTGTTCCCGGACCTGCTGCGGGGCGCCACGGGCGCGCTCGATGCGGAGGGCTTCCAGTCGGTCATCGCCGTTACGGATTACGACGAGGAGCGGGAGGAGGCGCTCGTCGCCTCCCTGCTGAGCTGGCGGCCGGCCGGGCTCATCGTCACCGGCCTGGAGCACACGCCGGGGACGGTGCGGCGGCTCACGGCGAGTGGGGTGCGGGTGGCCGAACTCCTCGATATCGACGGGCCCGGCCTCGACATCGTGGTCGGCTATTCCAACCGGTCGGCAGGCGAGACGAGCGCCCGCTACCTAGTGGCGCGGGGCTATCGGCGCATCGCCTATCTGGGCCACGACCTCACGCGGGATCGCCGCGCGGGCAAGCGCTACGCGGGTTTCCGGGCGGCCCTCGCCGAGGCCGGCCTGCCGCTGCACGCCGAGGAGCGCATCGCGGCGCCCTCGTCGGTAGAGGCCGGGCGCAACGGCCTCGCGGCCCTGCTCGGGCGGGCGCCCGACTGCGACGCGGTCTATTTCTCGAACGACGACATGGCGCTCGGCGGCTATTTCCACTGCCTCGCCGCCGGACTGACGGTGCCGGACCGGCTGGCGCTCTTCGGCTATAACGGCCTCGACGTGGGCCGGCTGATGCCGCAGCCGCTCACCACCATCCGCACGCCGCGGGTGGAAGCCGGGGCGACCGCCGCGCGCCTGCTCTGCAACGATGCGCCCGCTACCGTCGTGGATCTCGGCTTCGAGCTGATCACGGGCGCGACGGCGTGAGGGAGGGGGCCGATGAGCGAGAGCGACCTGCGTGAGGCGATCTGCCGGTTCGGGCGCTCGCTGTTCGAGCGCGGCCTGACGCCGGGCTCATCGGGCAACATCTCGGTGCGGCTCGACGACGGCGGCTGGCTCGTCACGCCGACGAACGCCTCGCTCGGCTTCCTCGACCCGGCCCGGATCTCTCGCCTCGATCGCGAGGGGCGGCTCCTCTCGGGCGATCCGCCCACCAAGGAGATCCCGCTCCACGGCGCGCTCTACGACTCGCGGGATTCGGCGCGCGCCATCGTCCATCTGCATTCGACGCATGCGGTCGCGGTCTCGATGCTGCCGGAGATCGACCCCCGCGCGGTGCTGCCGCCCCTCACCCCCTACAGCGTGATGCGGGCGGGCGCCGTGGCGCTGGTGCCCTATTACCGCCCGGGCGACCCGGCCGTGGCCGACGCGATCCGGGGGCTCGCGGGCGCCTATTCGTCGGTGCTGCTCGCCAATCACGGCCCGGTGGTGGCCGGGGACACGCTGGAAGCGGCGGTGTTCGCGACGGAGGAACTGGAGGAGACCGCCAAGCTCTACCTCCTGTTGCGCAACCTCAACCCGCGCCACCTCACCCCGGCCCAGGTCGAGGATCTGGTGCGGCATTTCGGGCTGACGCTGCCGGAGCAGCACAGGCATTCCGACTGAAGCAGTCCGAGACGATCACGTCGCATCCGCGATGCGGATCAGCGCGAAGCCGTCCCAGCCCTTCTCGCCCACGGTCTGCACCACGGTGGCATCGAGGCGGGGCTCGGCGGCGATGAGGTCGAGGGCGCGGCGCACGCCCTGCACGTTGGCGTCGCCCTCTGCATCGACCACCGCGCCGCTGCGCACGACGTTGTCGAGGACGATCGCGCCGCCGGGCCGGCTCAGCTTCAGCGCCCAGGCGAGGTAATCCGGGTTCGAGGGCTTGTCGGCGTCGATGAAGACGAAGTCGAAGGGCGCCTCGTCGACGAGGCCGGGCAGGACGTCGAGCGCCCGCCCCTCCTGCAGGGAGATCACCTCCGACAGGCCCGCCCGCGCGAAGGAGGCGCGGGCCACCGCCGCATGAAGCGGATCGGCCTCGATCGTGACGAGGCGCCCGCCCTCGGGCAGGGCGCGTGCGAGCCAGAGGGTCGAGTAGCCGCCGAGCGTGCCGATCTCCAGGATGCGCCGCGCGCCCTGCATCCGGGCGAGCAGCATCAGCAGCTTGCCCTGGTTGGGCGCCACCGCGATCGGCGGCAGGCCGGCCGCATGGCTGGCCTCCAGGGCCGCCGCGAGCGCAGCGTCCGGCGGAATCAGCCGCTCGGCGACATAGCGGTCCACCGCCTCCCAGCGCGGCGCCTCGGTCATCGGTGCCTCACTCGATCCAGCCGCGCAGCTCGCGCCGCACGATGTGCTCGATCACCCGCATGCCCTCCGGCCCATCGTTGAGGCAGGGCAGATAGGCGAAATGCTCGCCGCCCCCCGCCTCGAAATAGTGCCGGTTCTCGCCGTCGAGCTCCTCCAGCGTCTCCAGGCAATCGGCCATGAAGCCCGGCGCCACGATGGCGAGGCGCTTCACGCCCTGCGCCGCCAGTTCCTTCACGGTCTCGTCGGTATAGGGCTTGAGCCATTCCTCGTTGCCGAAGCGGGACTGGAAGGTCACGCGCATCCGCTCGGGCGAGTAGCCCAGCGCCTCGCGGATCAGCCGCCCGGTCTTCACGCATTGGCAGTGATAGGGGTCGCCCTTGAGGAGGTAGGATTTCGGCACGCCGTGGAAGGAGGTGAGGATCACCTCTGGCTCGAAGTCGAGCTTGGCGAGGTCGCGGCGGATCGCGCTCACCACGGCCTCGATATAGACCGGATCGTCGTGATAGGGCGGCGAGACGCGCACGGTCGGCTGCCAGCGCATCTTCATGAGCGCCCGGAACGCCTGATCGCAGGCCGTGGCCGAGGTCGCGGCGGCGTATTGCGGATAGAGCGGCACCAGCAGGATGCGGTCGCAGCCCTGGTCGAGCAGGGCCCGGATGCGGCCCTCCACCTCCGGCTTGCCGTAGCGCATGGCCCAATCGACCACGACGCGGTCGCCCATGGCGGCCTGAAGCTTCTGCGCCTGGCCCCGGGTGATGGTCTTGAGCGGCCCTTCGTCGAGATCGGTGTTCCACACCGAGGCGTAGTCGCGTCCCTTCGGCCCCGGCCGCTTGGTCAGGATCACGAGGTTGAGGAGCGGCCACCAGATCGCCCGCGGCACCTCGATGACGCGGCGGTCCGAGAGGAACTCCTTGAGATAGCGGCGCATCGGCCAGTAGCCGGTGCCTTCGGGCGTGCCGAGATTCATCAGCAGCACGCCAACCCTGCCCCAGGCCACCCGGGGATGCCCCTCCGGACGCACACCGGCCGAAGCCGGCGGGACAGGAGTGGCGCCGCGTTCCAGCACCGCGGCCTTCGTCACCTCGTTCATGACCATCCAGACAAGTTCGCCGCGGCTCGTCCACGGACCATCCCACCGTGTCCAAAATAGCGCGCAGCGGAGGCGATCCAACGCGTCGAGACGCAGCAGCCCGCCGGGCGGGCGCAGCCGCCTTGCACCGCCGTGCGGAAAGCTTGACCATACGCGCCGGCGCCGCCAGGGGGCGAATCGACGGTTCCGGACCTCGGCACTGCGGCAGCGCCCGTCTTGATCAAACGGTGGCCGGTGTTCGCCTTCCCCTACGACATACCCGGAACGCTGCTGGCCGCGGCGCTCTGCATCCCGTTCCTGCTCTGCCCCGGCGCGGTGTTCGCGCAAATCCTCGATGCACCCGGCTGGGCGGAGGCGCGCACGCGGCTCGACCGTATCGCCGTCGCGGCGCTCTGCAGCTTCGCCTGCCTGCCCGTGCTGCTCGACCTCGCAGGGCGGCTCGGCCCCTGGCCGATGGTCGCGAGCGTGGTCGTCCTGGCGGTTCCCGGCGCCGTATTCCTGGCCAAGCCGGCGCCCACGCCGGTCCCACGGCGCGGTCTCATCGTCACGGCCCTCGCGCTCGCAGCCTACGCCGCTTTCGTCGTCGCGATGCTGGTGGACTGGCATGTCTCCGGCGGGGCGAGGCGCAGCCTCCTCATGGTGGATTACGTCAAGCACGCCACCGCCAGCTGGGTGATCGCCGAGGCGGGAACGCCGCCCTACAACCCGACCTTCCTCACGCCGGACCGCCCTGCTGCCTATTACTACTTCTTCTACACGCTGACGGCGGTCATCGAGCGCCTGGGCCTCGGGGCCGTCGCGGGCCGACAGGCCGTCTTCGGCCTCGACCTCTGGATGGGACCCGCCCTGTTCGCCCTGGCCCGGACCGTCTATGGCCAGGCTCGGCTCGACAGGGCCCGGCCGGGCGCGTGGCGTGCCGAGACCTGGCTGCTGATCCTTCTCCTGACGACGGGGCTCGACCTCCTCGGCGTCGTGGTGATCGGCATCCTGTCGAACGGGGCCAACTTCCTCGTCGACTTCGAGCAGTGGAACACGCAGGTCTCCGCATGGCTCACGAGCGTCCTGTGGGTGCCCCACCACGTGGCCGGCCTGATCGCCGCCATGGTCGGGGCGATGGCGCTCGCCGCCGAGGACGACGCGCCGCCGGATCTCCGGCGCAGCCTGCGGCGCGGCGCGCTCGCCGGCCTCGCCTTCGCGTCGCTCGCGGGCCTGTCGATCTACCTCGCGATCGGTCTCGCGGCGACGATGGCCCTCTGGCTGGTCCGCCTCGCGCTGCGTCGGCGGTGGGCCAGCCTCGCGCGGGCCCTCGGCGCGGCGGCGCTCGCCCTTGCGCTCGCCGGATCGTGGCTCGCGACCATCGTGCAGGGTCGCGTCCTGGGGGGTGGCGACCCGTCGCTCGCCTTCGAGATTCGCAAGTTCCTGATCGTTGACATCCTCCTGCCGCCGGGCAGCCCGATCCAGGCAATCACCAACTTCCTGGCCCTGCCCCTCAACTACGGCCTGGAGTTCGGGGCATTCCTGATCGGCTCGCTCGTGTTCTGGAAGCGCGAGGGGCGGCGCGGCCTCGCGAGCGAGCTCTCGGTCGTCCTCGTCCTCGCGACTGCGGCCTCCTTCCTGATCGGCTCGTTCCTGCGGTCGAGCATCCTGTTCAACGATCTCGGCTGGCGGGTGATGCTGTTCGCGCAGCTCGCCACGCTGCTCTGGACGCTCGCGGCCGTGCGGGCGGGATTCGAGGCCCGCCCGGTTCTCGCCCTGGGCGGGTCCCGGCGCGCGGCCGTCCTGTTCCTCGCCTGCATCAGGCTCGGCATCGCAGGCGAGATCTACGGGATGATCCAGCTGCGCTGGAACCGGATCATGACTGCCGAGGAGGTCGCCCTGCTGCCGCAGGAGCGCGACGCCTGGGCGTGGCTCACCCGGAACGCGCCCCGCGGCACCGTCGTGCAGGAGCGGCCCGACCCGCCCCTGTGCCGCGCCTACGGCTACGGGCTCTACGGCCATTTCCCGACCGCCGTGTCGGATCCCTGCAACGGCCTGCTGTTCGGCGCCTCCGCCGCCGCCGTGGAGGCGCGCATCGCCCGGCTCGCCCCCGTCTTCGCCGATCCGCGCCTGACCTTCGCGGAGGCGATGGCCGTCGCGGCCGA
This sequence comes from Methylobacterium nodulans ORS 2060, assembly GCF_000022085.1. NCBI lineage: Bacteria > Pseudomonadati > Pseudomonadota > Alphaproteobacteria > Hyphomicrobiales > Methylobacteriaceae > Methylobacterium > Methylobacterium nodulans. The sequence goes on along the minus strand of NC_011894.1, from coordinate 4,718,381 downwards.
GGAGCGCGTCGGGATTCTGGTGGTGACGCAACAGGATCCCGTTTTCGCTGCCCCGACCGCCTGGACCCGGGCGGCGCAGCCGCTCTACGCCAATCCCGGCGTGATGATCTTCGCGGTGCCGGACGCCGCGCGGGCGCCATGAGGGGCTGTGTGCTCGGCGGCCTCGTCGCCGCCGCCCTCACCTACGGCCTCGCCCTGATCCTCGGCACGGCCCTGTTCCTGGCGATCACCCGTACGGGCCTGTTCGCCGGCATCCCGATCCTGTTCTATCGCGGGATCGCCTCGCTCGGCGCCACATTCGTCCTGCTCGTCGGCGCGATGGCCTGGGTGACGCGCCGTCCGCGCCTCGGCCTCGCGCCGCGCGATGCGGTCGGGGCGAGCGTCACGGCGGTCGCCCTCCTGCTGACCGCCTTCACCCTCGGACCCGTGACCGTCGACCGGTCGATCTCGGTCTTCGTCCTCAGCCGCTTCGCCGCCGCGCCCGAGGGGCTCGACGAAAAGGCGGTCCGGGAGGCGTTCCTGCGCATCTATGTGGGCGAGTGGGCGCAGATCCAGCGCCGGCTCGACGAGCAGGTCGCGTCCGGCAACCTCGTGCGGGCCGACGGCAGCTACCGACTCACGCCGCAGGGCGAGCGCTTCATGCGGACCGCACGGGAAACCGCCCGGGTCTTCGACACCGATCGCCGCTTCGTCGGCCTCCCGGCGGAGCCCTGGTGAAACCGCGGCGTCTTCCACCGGTCAAGAAGCTCGGCCAGAGAGGAAGCGCCCGCCCCCCAACCCCACGAGACCCGTCGCGATGCCCCATCCCACCCGCCGTGAGACCTTCGGCTTCGGCCTCGGGGCCGGGCTGACCGCCGCCCTGGCTCCCGGAGCGGCCCGGGCGCTCGGGCCCGACACGGATTTCACCGTCGTCCTCATCAACGACATCTACCGCATGGGGGCGCTCGACGGACGCGGCGGCTTCCCGAAGCTTGCAGCGATCGTGAAGAAGGAGCGGGCGCGGGGCGTCCCGGTCCTGGTCTGCCATGCCGGCGACACGCTCTCGCCCTCGCTGATGTCGGGCATCGACAAGGGCCGGCACATCATCGAACTCACGAACATGATCCGGCCGGACGTGTTCGTGCCGGGCAACCACGAGTTCGATTTCGGGCAGGCGGTCTTCCGGCAGAGGATGTCCGAGGCGAACTTCCCGGTCTTCGCCGCCAATCTGCGGCAGGCGGACGGGACAGCGATCCCGGGGCTCCAGGATTCGACCATCCTCAGCCTCGGTCCGGTGGAGGTCGGCGTCGTCGGCATCACCCTGCCCGAGACGCCGTCGAAGTCGCAATCGGGCGACTGGCGCTTCGGCCCTGCCCTCGACGCGCTGCGCCTGGAGGCCGGCCGGCTGCGGGCGGCGGGCGCGGCCTTCATCGTGGCGGTCACCCACACCGACCGCCCGACCGACGAGGCCCTGGTGGCGAGCCGCCTCGCCGAGGTGGTGCTGTCCGGCCACGACCACGACCTCGCCCTGCGCTACGACGGCCGCACCGTCTTCGCGGAATCGGGCGAGGAGGGCTACCATGTCACGGCCATCGACATCCGGCTCGAGCTGCTCGGTCAGGGCCGGGAGCGCCGCATCCTGTGGGCGCCGCGCTTCCGCATCCACGATTCGAGCGAGGTCGAGCCGGATCCCGAGGTCCAGGCGGCGGTCGACCGCTTCGAGGCGGAGCTCTCGCAGGAACTCGACCGCCCGCTCGGCCGCACCGACACGGACCTCGACACCCGCGTCGCCGCCGTACGAACTTCGGAAACCGCCTTCGGGAACCTCGTCGCCGATGCCTTGCGCGACGCGACGGACGCCCAGGTCGCGATCACCAACGGAGGGGGCATCCGGGGCAACAAGCATTATCCCACCGGACGGATCCTCACCCGGCGCGACGTGCTCACGGAACTGCCCTTCGGCAACACCATGGTTCTCGTCGAGATCACCGGGGCGCAGCTGCGCGCGGCGCTCGAGAACGGCTTCCTCGATGTCGGACGCCCCTCCGGCCGCTTCCCGCAGGTCTCCGGTCTCACCGTCACCGTGGCGGCCGCCGCTCCGCCTAAGCAGCGCGTGACGGAGGTCCGCATCGGCACCGAGGCCCTCGATCCGGAGCGCCGTTACCGGGTCGCCGCCAACAACTTCATGCTCGGGGGCGGCAACGGCTACGGCATGCTCGGCGAGGGCCGGATCCTGATCGGGGCGACGGACGGAACGCTCGTCTCCAACGCGGTGATGACCTACATCCGGAAGTCCGCGCCGCTCACCATCGAGACCGGCCGCATCCTGATCCGGTGATCCGTCCGCCGCATGCCTGAATCCGACACCGTCGCGGGGGCGCTCTCCCGCTTCCGCGCGAGCGAGTCACCCTGGCTCGCCCTGCCCTTCTTCCAGAACGGCAGCGCCGAGCGGGTCGCCGCGGCAGTCGATGCCCGCCGCGCCGCGGGGGCGACCGTGCTTCCGCCCGCCGATTCCGTCTTCGCCGCCCTGATCCTGACGCCGCTCGACCGGGTGCGCGCCGTGATTCTCGGGCAGGATCCCTACCCGACTCCGGGGGATGCGCACGGGCTCGCCTTTTCCTATCGGGGCAAGCGGCGCCTGCCCGCCTCGCTCAAGGTCATCCTCGCCGAGATGGCCGAGGAGACCGGCAGCCCGGTTCCGACCAGCGGCGATCTCACGGCCTGGGCGCGCCAGGGCGTCCTGCTTCTCAACACGGCGCTGACGGTGGAGGCCGGCAAGTCCGGCGCGCATCTCAAGCTCGGCTGGTCGGCGCTCACCGACCAGGCGGTGGCCGCGGTCTCGGCGGAGCAGCCGGCGGTTGCGTTCCTGCTCTGGGGCGCCCCCGCACGCCAACGCGCCGCGCTCGTCGACCGCGCCAAGCACCTCGTGCTGGAGGCGGGGCACCCCTCGCCGCTCAACCGCCGGGCGGATTTCCGCGGCACTCGCCCGTTCAGCCGGGCGAATGCATGGCTTGCGGAGCGCGGCGTCCCGCCGATCGACTGGCGCCTCGCCTGAGGCTCAAGCCAACGGTCATTTTCAATGACCGTTGGCTCCGTTCCCGGATTTTCGCCAAGCCGAAGGCTTGGCATCGAAAATTCGAGATGGCTCAACGGCCCGCTGCGTCAGCACTTGGCTTACGTCAGCAGCCTGGGCCGTTGAGATCAAGCGGCCGGAGCCTTCGCGGGGATCCCGGTGACCTCGGCCGAGGGCTCCTCGCTCAGCCAGCGGTAGAGCACGCCGCCGAGCACGCCCCCGATGAGCGGCGCCACCCAGAACAGCCACAGCTGCCCCAGGGCCCAGGCGCCCGCGAACAGGGCCGGGCCGGTGCTGCGGGCCGGGTTGACCGAGAGATTGGTGACCGGAATGCCCACGAGGTGGATCAGCGTCAGGCCGAGCCCGATGGCGATCGGCGCGAAGCCGACGGGCGCCTTGCCGTGCGTCGATCCCATGATGATGAACAGGAACATCATGGTCAGGACGAGCTCGGTCAGGAAGGCCGAGACGAGGCCGTAGCCGCCGGGGGAATGCGCGCCGTAGCCATTCGCCGCGAAGCCCTTGCCCAGGTCGAAGCCCGGTGCGCCGCTGGCGATCGCGTAGAGCACCACCGCCGCCACCACGGCCCCCACCACCTGCGCACCCACATAGGGCCCGATGTCCCGGACCGGGAAGCGCCCGCCCGCCGCAAGGCCGACCGTCACCGCCGGATTGAGATGGCAGCCCGAGACGTGGCCGATCGCGTAGGCCATCGTCAGGACGCTGAGCCCGAAGGCGAAGGAGACTCCGAGCAGCCCGATTCCCACTTGCGGAAAGGCCGCGGCGATCACCGCACTGCCGCAGCCCGCGAAGGTCAGCCAGAACGTGCCGATCGCCTCCGCCACGCATCTGCGCAACATCATAACACTTTCTCCTGGATCCCTGTGCCCGCGACCGTTGTCGACCGGCGCATCGCGTCGACGCGACGCCGTCAGCCGGAGGCTGGATCAGCCGCGTTGCTGCGGCCGGCAGCATACGCTGCCGTAAGTGCCTGGCAAGTGGAGGCACCCGTCCGTTCCACCGAATACTCGGCACACGCGTGGCGTGCGAACTAATGGCCTTGCATCCGAATCAAAAGCCAAGTATGCGGGCCGTCAGTCGGGTTCGGCCTCTCCGGCCACGAAGCGGAGGGTGCGCAGTCGGGCCTCCTCGTCGGTGAACTGGCGCGGCGGCGACTTCATGAACCAGCTCGACGGACCGACCAGGGCGCCGCCGATGCCGCGGTCGCGGGCGATCCCTGCGCAGCGCACCGCGTCGATCACGATGCCGGCGGAGTTCGGCGAGTCCCAGACCTCGAGCTTGAGTTCGAGATTGAGCGGCACGCCCCCGAAGGCCGTGCCTTCGAGGCGGATATGCGCCCATTTCCGGTCGGACAGCCAGGGCACGTAGTCGCTCGGCCCGACATGGATGTCGGATGGGTCGAGCGGCACGTCGAGCTGGCTCGTGACCGCCTGAGTCTTCGAGATCTTCTTGGATTCGAGGCGCTCGCGTTCGAGCATGTTGCGGAAATCGGCGTTGCCGCCGAAGTTCAGCTGATAAGTGCGGTCGAGTCTGACGCCGCGCTCGCGGAAGAGGTTGGCGAGCGCGCGGTGGACGATGGTGGCGCCCACTTGGCTCTTGATGTCGTCGCCGATGAGCGGCAACTGCCGCGCCGCGAACCGCGCCCGCCATTCGGGATTCGAGGCGATGAAGACCGGGATGCAGTTCACGAAAGCGCAGCCGGCCGTGAGGGCGGCCTCGGCGTAATGCTCGGTGGCGGCCTGCGAGCCGACCGGCAGGTAGGAGACGAGCACGTCGGCGCCGGCCTTGTCCAACGCGGCCGCCACGTCGACGGGCGCTTCCGGCGATTCCTCCACCAGGTCGCGCAGGTAGCGGCCGAGACCGTCGAGGGTCGGCCCGCGGGCGACCGTGACGCCGGTCGGCGCCACGTCGGCGAAACGCGCGGTGTTGTTGGGCGCCGCTCCGATCGCCTCGGCGAGGTCGCGCCCGACCTTCGAGGCCGCGACGTCGAAGGCCGCCGCCACCCTCACATCGGCCACGTGGTAGCCGCCCAGCACGACGTTCATCAGACCCGGCACAGCCTCGCCCGCTTCGACCGAGCCGTAGAAGGTCAGGCCCTGGACGAAGGACGACGCGCAGTTCCCGACGCCCGCGATGGCGACCCGCAGAGTCCTCTGTCCCAACGCACGCACTCCTCTGGCAAGAGGCCCGGCGGCGCCGGACCCTGACGAACCTGCGGCTCCGGTCCTCGTATCCGGGGCCAGGTGGGTAAGTAGAACACTATCAGGGAGTATCATCCCCTCGCGCAGCCCATCGCCTTCGGCGTCGCGACCCCGTAGGCTCGAACCGGGAGGCAGGCATGAGAAGCTTCGACGGGCCCGAGGCCCTGACGGCGGCGCTCGGCGAGGAGATCGGCGTCGGCGATTGGATCACGGTCGATCAGCCGATGATCGACCGCTTCGCGGAGGCGACGGGGGATCATCAGTGGATCCACGTCGATCCGGAGCGGGCGGCGCGCGATTCGCCCTACGGCGCCACGGTGGCGCACGGCTATCTGACGCTGTCGCTGGTGCCGCTCTTCATCGCCGGGGTGCGCCGGCTGGAGGGGCTGCGGCTCAGCCTGAATTACGGGCTCGACCGGGTGCGCTTCCCGGCGCCGGTCCTGGTCGGCTCGCGCCTGCGCGGCCGCGTGCGCGTGGCCGCGGCGAACCCGGTGCCGCCGCGGGGCCTGCGCGTCACCTACGGCGTGACGGTGGAGATCGACGGCCAGGAGCGCCCCGCCTGCCTCGCCGACGCGGTGGTGCTGCACCACTGGTGAGGGTCCCTCCGGCTTGGCCGGACGGGCGGTCCCCGCCTTTTGCGAGGCACCTTTCGCGCCTTCGTGAGTTCGCCACCGGCCGGGCCGACCCTGATCGACGAAACCGGCTGAATGAGCGCTCCCGCCCTGGGGCAGCCAACCCCGGCCCTCATGCTGAGGTGCTGGCGATCGCAGATCGCACTGGCGATCGAAGATCGCGCAGACTCGAAGCACGCCTGAGCGCTGGTCCGAGGCTCTGGCGGGATGGGAGGATCGGTCCGGGGTGCGCGCCGGCTGATGCCGGCCAGAGGCTCGCTCCGGTGCGATCTTCGATCGCCTGTGCGATCTGCGATCGCCAGCACCTCAGCATGAGGAGCGGGGCGGCTTCCACCTCGATTGAGGACCGGCCTAGCCCCAGCCGCGGCCGCTATGGCTTCTTCGGCTCTTCAGCCTTCGGCGCCGCGTCCGTCTTCTCGATCTTGGCCTGTTCGCGCAGCTTGGTGATGATGTCCTGCTGCGTCTTGCGGGTCAGATAGGTGTCGATCTGCTCCTTCATCTCGTCGAAGGACGGCACCGGCTTGGTGCGCTTCTCCTCCACCTTGATGACGTGCCAGCCGAACTGGGTCTTCACCGGGTCCGATACCTTGCCGGCATCGAGCTTGAAGGCGGCCTCGGCGAAGGCCGGGACCATGCGCTCCTTGGTGAACCAGCCGAGATCCCCGCCCTCGGCCTTGGAGCCGGGATCCTTCGACGTCTCGGCGGCGACCTTCGCGAAGTCCTCGCCGCCCTTGATGCGCCCGGCGATCTTCTTGGCCTCGGCCTCGCTCTCCACGAGGATGTGGCGCGCATGCACCTCCTCCTCGGGCTTCAGGGTCTTGACCGTCTCGTCGTAGAGGCTGCGGGCCGCCTCGGGCGTCACCGCCTTCTTGGCCTCGCGTTCCAGATACTCGTCGAGGAGCAGCTTGTCGCGGAAATAGGCGAGCTTGCGGCTGAAGTCCGGGCTCTCCCCGACCTTGGCCTTCTCGGCCGCCTGGGCGCCGAGCTTGAGGTCCACCATGTAGTCGACGAGGAGGCCCTTCTTCTGCTCGTCGCTCACGCCCGGCAGGGACAGGGCCGGATCGTCGGCCGCCACCGCGAGATCACCGGCCGTCACCGGGGCGCCGTTCACGCGGGCCACCACGGTGTCGGGGGCCGGAGAGGGGGCCTGGTTGGTCTGCGCGGCAGCCGGAAGGGCAAGGCCGAGCGCGAGGGCAGCCGTGCGCCAGAGAAGGGAGAAGGTCTGCATCGGACGATCCTTGCGCCTCGTGTCGGGCCCGTCCGGGACGGGCGCGGCGGACAGGTGGCGCAGATCGCCCGGCAACACAAGAGAGTTGCGGGGCCGCAGCGTCGCCGCAGGGGGCTGCGGGACCGTCTTGTGCGGTCGCCACCCGCTCGATCTCCGTCCCGCCGAATCGGAGGCGGTGCGGCGTCCCGAAGGGATCGAAGGAGATCAGGATCCGCGTGCTCGCGGCGCGGCCGAGTCCAGGCTAAGCAGGTTTCGGAACAGTGCCTTGCGGTTTTCCGTCAAAAACCTGCGACACAGCAAAAGCCTGAGCGGACGAAGCGGTGGCCCGCCACCGCTTCGTCCGCTCAGGGCGGATTCTGTTGAAAAACTCCGCTGTTGCGGCGGTAGTCGCGGGGTGATTCACTCCTGTCGAAAGACGGAGATCGAAGCAGATGATGGGACCTCGGCAAGTCGAGCAGGGCGCCCTGTTTTACGAGTTCTCGCTCGATACCCACGTACCCGCCGACCATCTCCTGCGCGCCATCGACCGCTTCGTCGACCTGTCGGGCCTACGCGCGCACCTGCGTCCCTTCTACAGCACCACGGGTCGGCCTTCGGTCGATCCCGAGCTGATGGTTCGCATGCTGCTCGTCGGCTACTGCTTCGGCATCCGCTCCGAGCGCCGTCTGTGCGAGGAGGTGCATCTCAACCTCGCCTACCGCTGGTTCTGCCGGCTCGGGTTGGATGGCGCGGTGCCCGACCACTCGACCTTCTCCAAGAACCGACACGGTCGTTTCCGTGACAGCGACCTGCTGCGCGAGGTGTTCGAGACCACCGTGCAGCGCTGCATCGAGGAGGGGCTGGTCGGTGGCGAGGGCTTCGCGGTCGATGCCAGCCTGATCCGGGCCGATGCCAACAAGCAGCGCTCCGCAGACGCCTCCGAGGCCGTCGACTGGAACGATCTCGCCCGGATCCGCCGGTCGGTGCGCGAGTACCTCGACACCCTCGACGAAGCCGCCTGGGGAGCAGCGAGCGAGGTCCAGCCGAAGTTCGTCTCCCGCTCCGACCCGGCGGCGCAGTGGACGGGCGCGCTGAAGGGCCATGCCTTCTTCGCCTACGCCACCAACTACCTGATCGACCTCGACCACGCCGTGATCGTCGATGTCGAGGCCAGCCGCGCCATCCGGCAGGCGGAGGTCGGGGCAGCCCGCACCATGATCGCGCGCGCGCAGGACCGCTTCGGGCTGTGGCCGGCCCGGCTTGCGGCCGACAGTGCCTACGGGTCGGCCGAGCAGCTCGCTTGGCTCGTGCACGAGCGCGGGATCGAGCCGCACATCCCCGTCTTCGACAAGTCCGAGCGCCGCGATGGCACCTTCAGCCGGTCAGCCTTCACCTACGACCCTGCAGCCGATGCCTACACCTGCCCGGCCGGCCACCCATTGCGGCCACGCCAGAAGGTCTATCGGACGCCGTTCCCGCTCGTCGACGACGATGGCATGATGCGCTACCGGGCCAGCAAGCGCGACTGCGACGCCTGCGCGCTGAAGCCACGATGCTGCCCCACCACACCCGCCCGCAAGATCCCGCGCTCGATCCACGAAGGCGCCCGGCAGATGGCGCGCGACATCTGCGCCTCGGAGGAGGGCCGCACCTCGCGGCGCGAGCGCAAGAAGGTCGAGATGTTGTTCGCCCACCTCAAGCGAATCCTGAAGCTGGATCGGCTGCGGCTGCGGGGTCCGAACGGGGCCCGGGACGAGTTCCACCTCGCCGCAGCGGCCCAGAACCTCAGGAAGCTCGCCCAGCTGATCCCGCTACAGCAGCTGAGCCCGGCCTGATCGGCCGGGATCCCCCTCATGTTGGATCGGCTCGCTCAGCCGATCGGTGCTCGATCCAGATCGCCCGCGAGTTTTTCAACGAAATCGGCGCATGCCGGCCTTAACCAGGTGCCCTCGGCCCGGCTTGAGAATGCTGCAGTGCAGCACAATCTTCGCAACGCCATCCAGATCTGGACGGCCGGATCTCGTGCCCCGCTGCCCCCCGGCAGCACGATCGCCTCTTCGAGGAGCCGCCCCGATGAGCACCTACCGCTTCGACCGGATCCTCTCCCCCCGCTCCGTCGCGCTCGTGGGCGCGAGCGCAAGGCCGGGCACCTTCGGCGCCGCCATCCTGCGCAACCTGCGCGAGGCGGGTTTTCCTGGCGCCATCTGGCCGGTGAATCCGCACCACGCGCAGATCGGGGACCTGCCATGTCTTCCCTCGGTGACGGAGCTGCCGGAGCCCGCCGACCTCGTCGTCGTGGTCTCGCCCGCCGAGACGGTGCCGGGGGTGGTCGCGGCGGCCGGCGCCCGCGGATGCGGCGCCGCGGTGATCGTCACGGCGGGCCTCGGCGCGGGCGAGGGCTCGGCCGCCGAGGCGGCCCGCCGGGCCGCGCGGGCGCACGGCCTGCGCCTGCTGGGGCCCGAATGCATAGGGCTCGCGATCCCGGCCGCGCGGCTCAATGCCAGCCTGCTCGCGCACATGCCCCCGAAGGGCGATCTCGCGCTGATCGCCAAGTCGCGCACCGTGGCAGCCGGCATCGCCGAATGGGCGGTCGGGCGCGGCTACGGCTTCTCCGGCGTGGTCTCGCTCGGGCTCGCCCTCGATGTCGACATCGCGGATTGCCTCGACCATTTCGCCGCCGACCGCGGCACGCGCGCCATCCTGCTTCACCTGGAGGCGGTGAAGGACGCACCGAAATTCATGTCGGCGGCCCGCGCGGCCGCCCGTGCCAAGCCCGTGGTGGTCCTGCGCTCGGGCCGGCACGAGACCTGCCGCGCGGATGGGCGCCCCGTCACCCACAGCGGCACCCTGGCCAAGCCGGATGCGGTCTACGATGCCGCCTTCCGGCGCGCCGGTCTGCTGCGCGTCACCGCCCTGCAGGAGATGTTCTCGGCGGTGGAGACCCTGGGGCGGCAGCGGCCCTTTCCCGGCAAGCGCCTCGCCATCGTGGCGAACGGGCGGGGCGTCGGCGCCCTGGCGGTGGACCGTCTCGCGGATCTCGGCGGCATGCTCGCCTGCCCCTCGGACGAGACGCGGGAGCGGCTCGATGCCGCCCTGCCCTCGACCGGACTCGCGCCGGCCGCCTGGACCAATCCCCTCGATCTCGGGGCCGATGCGGACGGCGCACGCTACGCCGCCGCCCTCGACGCGCTCCTCGCCGACCGGGAGAACGACGCCGTGCTCGTCATCAACGTGCCGACCGCGCTCTCCGACGGCCAGGCGGTGACGGGCGCCGTGGCGGAAGCGGTGCGGCGCGGCCGCCGCGCGAGCTTCCGGGCGAAGCCCGTCTTCGCCGTCTCGGTCGGGGACACCGCCGCTTCCACCAACACGCTCGGGATTGCGGGCATTCCCCACTTCGCCACCGATACGGAGGCCGTCGAAGGCTTCATGCACCTCGTGCGCTACCGCGAGGCGCAGGACAACCTGATGAAGACGCCCGATTCGCTGCCGAAGGATTTCTCGCCGGACGTGCCGGCGGCGCGGGCGATCGTCGAGGCCGCGGTCCGGGAGGGGCGCACCTGGCTCGATCCCCGCGAGGTGGCCGGGCTCTTCGCCGCCTACGCGATCCCGATGCTGCCGGTCCATTTCGCCGCCGATGCCGATGCGGCCGCGACGGCCGCATGGCCCGTGATCGCGGCCGGCGGGACGGTGGCGCTCAAGGTGGTCTCGCCCGACATCGTGCACAAGTCGGATATCGGCGGGGTCCATCTCGACCTCACCAGCGAGGCCGCCGTGCGCGAGGCCGCAGCCGAGATCCTGGCGCGGGCCGCCCGGGACCGGCCCGACGCGTCCGTGACCGGCTTCGTGGTGCAGCCGATGCTGCGCCGCCGCAAGGCCCGCGAGCTGATCGCGGGGCTCACCGACGATCCGGTCTTCGGCCCCGTGGTGGTGTTCGGCCGGGGCGGCACGGCGGTCGAGGTGATCGACGACCGGGCGCTCGCCCTGCCGCCCCTCGACCTGCGGCTCGCCGCCGAGCTGATCGGGCGCACCCGCGTCTCGCGCCGGCTGAAGGCCTACCGCGACGTCGCGGCGGCGGACGAGCGCGCCATCGCCCTCGTCCTCGTCAAGATCGCCCAGCTCGCCGCCGACCTGCCGGAGGTGCGCGAACTCGACATCAACCCGCTTCTCGCCGACGAGACCGGCGTGATCGCGGTGGATGCCCGCGTGGCGGTCGCGCCGCCCGGGGCCGCCCCGCGCCATGCCCGCCTCGCCGTCCGGCCCTACCCGACCGAATGGGAGCGCCGGATCGCCCTCGATGCCTTCAGCGTCTTCATCCGTCCGGTCCGGCCGGAGGACGAGGGGATCTTCGAAGAGTTCTTCAGGCACGTGAGCGAGGCCGACCTCAGGCTGCGCTTCTTCGCGCCGGTCCGCGATTTCAGCCATGCCTTCCTGGCCCGGCTCACCCAGCTCGACTACGCCCGCGCCATCGCCTTCGTCGCCATCGACGACGAGACCGGCGCGATGATGGGCGCGGTCCGCCTCCATGCGGATGCCAACCACGAGTCGGGCGAATACGCGATCATGATCCGCTCCGACCTCAAGGGCGTCGGGCTCGGCTGGGCGCTGATGGGCCTGATGCTCGACTGGGCGCGGGCCGAGGGCATCCGCCATGTGGAGGGCCAGGTGCTGCGCGAGAACACCACGATGCTCGCCATGTGCCGCAAGCTCGATTTCGACGTGCGCACCGATCCGTCGGATCCGGAGGTGATGCTGGTGCGGCTGGACCTCGACTCGCCGCGGCCGGAACCCGAGGCGTGAGTCACCCTTGCCCTTCGCCGAAAACCTGCTATAGGGCGCGCCTCGCGTTCGCTCCGGCCGGGGGCTGAACGGACGGTGCCGCCTGCCGGCATGTGGGGCCGCAAGGCCCCGGCGTCCCGTGTCTCCGCCTTCGAACAACCGCTCGGGCCTTGCTTGCAGGCTCGAAGGGCTTGGCGCCGTGCGACGCGACCGAGAACCGGCCCGACCGCCAGACTTTAAGTCCGGCGCGACGGCTCCACTCCGACGAAAGGCCCACCATGGCTCTGTACGAGCACGTGTTCCTGGCGCGCCAGGACGTGACCTCGCAGCAGGTCGAATCGATGATCGACACCTACAAGGGCGTCATCGAGGCGAACGGCGGCAAGGTCGAGAAGACCGAGATGTGGGGCGTGAAGTCCCTCGCCTACCGCATCAAGAAGAACCGCAAGGCCCATTTCACGCTCCTCAACATCGACGCGCCGCCGGCGGCGCTCGCCGAGATGGAGCGGCAGATGCGGATCTCGGAGGACATCCTGCGCTTCCTCACCATCCGGGTCGAGGCGCTGGAGACCGAGCCCTCCGCCATGATGCAGAAGCGTGACCGCGACGAGCGCAAGGACCGCGAGCGCGGCCGGCGCCGGGACGAGGACGGCTTCAGCGGCGACCGGAACGAGGAGAACTGATCATGGCCTTCGGTGCTGGTGGCGGTGGCCGCCGTCCGTTCTTCCGTCGGCGCAAGACCTGCCCGTTCTCGGGCCCGAACGCCCCGAAGATCGACTACAAGGACGTGAAGCTGCTCTCCCGCTACGTGTCGGAGCGCGGCAAGATCGTTCCCTCCCGCATCACGGCGGTGTCGGCCAAGAAGCAGCGCGAGCTCGCCCAGGCGATCAAGCGCGCCCGCTTCCTCGGCTTCCTGCCCTACGTGATCCGCTAGGCCGGATCCTGTTCCTGAACCCGGCGGTCACGAGGCCGCCGGGGTCGTTGGGGTATGAGACGCCCCTAACCCTGCCGCAACGGCAGCGGGACAGCGGATGGATTGATGGCTTCTTCCCTCGGCATCGGCGTCGTCGCCGGCCTCGCCTCGGCGCTCCTCATCGGAGTGATCGTCACCGCGACGCCGCTTGCGCTCCTCCTCTACCTGCTGGCGCCGCTGCCGATCGTCATCGTGGCGCTCGGCTGGAGCCATCGGGCGGGCCTCGTCGCCGCCGCGACCGGAACGGTCGCGCTGATGCTCGCCGCCTCGCCGCTGCGCGGCCTCGCCTTCCTGGTCTCGACCGCGCTCCCCGCCTGGTGGCTGGGCTACCTCGCCCTGCTCGGGCGGCCGGCGGCCGGCGGCCCGCCGAGCACCCTCGAATGGTATCCCCTCGGCCGGCTCCTCGCCTGGACCGCGGCGACGGCGGCCGTGGCGATCATCCTCGTGGTGATGCTGTCCTCCGGCGACCACGCGGCCTACGAGGAGCGCATCCGCCGCATCGCCCATGCGGTAATGCAGATCGAGATGCAGACCGTGCAGCCGGGCGGCGCGCCGCCTCTGCCCGAGGCCGATCTCGCCCGGGTCGCCGACCGCCTCGCCCGCATCGCACCGGCGGTGATGGGCGTGACCTTCACGCTGCTCCTCGTCTTCTATCTCTGGGCGGCCGGCCGCATCGTGCACCTGTCCGGCCGCCTGCCCCGGCCCTGGCCGGACATCCCAGGCACCATGATGCCGCGGCGCATCCTCTGGGGGCTCGCGGCCGCCGTCGCGCTGACATTCGCACCGGGCTTTGCCGGCACCTTCGGGATCGGCCTCGTCGGCGCGCTCTGCGCCGCCTTCGCGCTGCAGGGGCTCGCCGCCATCCACGACCGCAGCCGCGGCCGGCCCGGACGCGCCCCGCTCCTGATCGGCCTCTACCTGCTGGTCCTCCTCACCCAGGGGCTTGCACTCGCGGCCCTGACGCTGTTCGGGCTCGCCGACACGCTCTTTTCCCTGCGCCGCCCGGCGGAGGTGCCGACGCCCTGACTCCGCGCCCCGAAGGGCGCGCATCCTTTCTCCCATCCTCAGAAGGAGTGACGACGATGGAAGTGATCCTGCTCGAACGCGTGGCCAAGCTCGGCCAGATGGGCGAGACCGTGAAGGTCCGCCCGGGCTTCGCACGCAACTACCTGCTCGCCCGCGGCAAGGCCCTGCGCGCCACGGAGGCGAACAAGAAGCGATTCGAGGACCAGCGCATCCAGCTCGAGGCCCGCAACCTGGAGCGCCGCAACGAGGCGCAGGCCGTGGCCGAGAAGCTCGACGGCCAGAGCTTCGTGCTCATCCGCCAGTCCGGCGAGACGGGCGTGCTCTACGGCTCGGTCTCGACCCGCGACCTCGCCGAGGTGCTGACGCAGAACGGCTTCACGGTCGGGCGCGACCAGTTCAGCCTCAACCAGCCGATCAAGACGCTCGGCCTCCACACCGTCCCGGTGGTGCTGCACCCCGAGGTCGAGGTGACGGTGACGGTCAACGTCGCCCGCAGCCCCGAAGAGGCAGAGCGCCAGGCCCGCGGCGAGTCGACCGTCGTGCGCGATGAGCTCGACCTGGAGGAGCTCGGCCTGGAGGTCGGCGCGGCCCTGGCCGAGGCCGGCCCGGAGGGCGAGGAGCGCTGAGTCCGTCGCCCGGGCGATTCGGTCGGGGACCGAGTCGCCCGGCAGCTGCCTGGCCGCATCGAGCGGTGCCGAGGGCAGGCGCCCGAACGGGAAAGCCGGGAGAGCGGGGACAAGCCAGCCTCCGGGCTTGACATGTTCCACTTTCGTTCCAGCATAGCGGGGTCCGATGCGCGAGCACCGGACCCCGTTCGCATTCGCCGGGCCGTGACGGGCGGGGCGCCGTGCCGCCCGGGACCGTCAAGCTTCGGTCAACCCTGCCGGTGCCATCGTCGCCGGATCGCCGAGAGGCCGCGCGCCGATTCGCGGCGCAACGACACGGAGTTTCGCCGGATGGCCATTCCCAGCACCCTGACGGCGAACCTGGAGGCCGTGACGCAGGAATACCGCGTGGCGCCCCACAACATCGACGCCGAGCAGGCCCTTCTCGGCGCGATCCTGGTCAACAACGATGCCTATTACCGCGTCTCGGACTTCCTTCTCCCCGAGCATTTCATGGAGGAGGTGCACCGGCGCATCTTCGAGGTGGCGGTCAGCCTGATCAAGGCGGGCAAGCTCGCGAGCCCGATCACGCTGAAGACCTATCTGGGCGACGCCGATCTCGGCGGGCTCACGGTGAGCCAGTATCTCGCGCGGCTCGCGGCCGAGGCCACGACGGTCATCAACGCCGAGCATTACGGGCGCACGATCTACGACCTCGCCCTGCGGCGGCGCCTGATCACGATCGGCGAGGATCTGGTGAACGGCGCCTACGAGGCCCCCGTCGAGACCTCGCCCCGCGACCAGATCGAGGCGACGGAAAGGCGCCTGTACGAACTCGCCGAGACCGGCAAGTACGACGGCGGCTTCCAGAGATTCTCGGAGGCGCTCACCGCCGCAGTCGATATGGCGGCCAAGGCCTACCAGCGCGAGGGCCGGCTCTCGGGCATCGCCACGGGCCTCTCCGACCTCGACGCCAAGATGGGCGGCCTGCAGCCCTCCGACCTCATCATCCTGGCGGGCCGGCCCGGCATGGGCAAGACCTCGCTCGCCACCAACATCGCCTTCAACATCGCCAAGGCCTATGCGGGCGAGAAGCAGCCGGACGGGACGCTGAAGACCGTGAACGGTGGCATCGTCGGCTTCTTCTCCCTTGAAATGTCGGCCGAGCAGCTGGCCACCCGCATCATCGCCGAGCAGTCCGGCGTGGCCTCCTACAAGATCCGCCGCGGCGACATCCGCCCGGAGGATTTCTACAAGATCACCGACGCCGCCCGGGACATGCAGACGATCCCGTTCTACATCGACCAGACCGGCGGCATCTCGATCGCGCAGCTCGCCGCGCGGGCACGGCGTCTGAAGCGCCAGCGCGGCCTCGACCTCCTGGTGGTCGACTACCTCCAGCTCCTGTCAGGCGCTGCCCGCAAGGGCGACAACCGCGTGCAGGAGATGACCGAGATCACCACCGGCATGAAGGCGCTCGCCAAGGAGCTGGAAGTGCCGATCATCGCCCTGTCGCAGCTCTCGCGCCAGGTGGAGGCCCGCGACGACAAGCGGCCGCAGCTCTCGGACCTGCGCGAATCCGGCTCGATCGAGCAGGACGCCGACGTGGTGCTGTTCGTCTTCCGCGAGGAATACTACGTCAAGAACAAGAAGCCGCGGGAAGGCACGGAGGAGTTCTTCGCCTGGGAAGCGGAGATGAACCGGGTCTACGGCAAGGCCGAGGTCATCATCGGCAAGCAGCGCCACGGGCCGACCGGCACCGTCGAGCTGCAGTTCGACGCCGAGATCACCCGCTTCTCGAATCTCGCGCATGGGGACCGGCTGCCGGATCAGATGTGAGGGGCGTCGATCCCGTCCGTCCCGCAGATGATGGGCGGCCGGCGGGCCCGCGGGTTTCGGTGGCAGGCAGCGCAGCCTCGCCGATCCGGCTATAAGCCGGGCGACGCGCCGCGAGACGAAACGGCCACCGACAATCTTCCATCCGGATTTGGGGCGATGACTGCGACCTCCTCTCACGGCGCCCGTCTGACGATCGACCTCGGCGCCCTTGCGGCGAACTGGCGCCGCCTCGCGGCGGAAGCCGCCGGGGCCGAATGCGCGGCGGTGATCAAGGCGGACGCCTATGGTTGCGGCATTGCGCAGGTCGCCCCCGCCCTGTGGGACGCGGGCTGCCGGACCTTCTTCGTCGCCCATCTGTCGGAGGCCGAGCGCACCCGCGCCGTCCTCTCCGACGCGACCATCTACGTGCTCAACGGCTTTCCGCCGGGCAGCGCGCCGGCCTATCGGGCGATGGGATTCCGGCCCGTCCTCGGCTCCCGCAGCGAGATCGCCGAATGGGCGCAGGCCTGCCGGTCCCTCGGCGAGCGGCTCCCGGCCGCGCTGCATGTCGATACCGGCATGAATCGGCTCGGGCTCAACCCCGCCGAGGCGATCGATCTCGCGGGCGACGCTGTGCTCGGCGCGTTCCAGCCGACGCTGCTGATGAGCCATCTCGTCAGCGCCGAGGTGCCGGGCGATGCGATCACGGCCCGCCAGATCGCCGAATTCGCGCGGGTGCGCATGGCCTACCCGGCCCTGCCCGCCTCGCTCGCCAATTCGGCAGGGATCTTTCTCGGCAAGGCCGCGCGGCACGAGATCGTGAGGCCGGGCTACGCGCTCTACGGCGGCAACCCGACGCCGGAGCGGGAGAACCCGATGCGCCCGGTGGTGCGCCTCGAAGCCGCGATCCTGCAGCTGCGCGAGGTCGCGGCGGGCGAGACGGCCGGCTACAACGCCCGCTGGACCGCGCCCGGCCCGCGGCTTCTCGCGACCCTCTCCCTCGGCTATGCGGATGGCTATCCGCGGGCGGGGTCCGGCCGCGCCGAGGCGCTGGTGGGGGGCGTGCGCTGCCCCTTCGTCGGCACGATCTCGATGGACCTCGTCATCCTCGACGTGACGCAGGCGCCGCCCGAGGCGGTGCGGCGGGGCGCGCCGGTGGTGCTGATCGGCGACGGCCTCACGCTCGACGAGGTCGGGCAGCGGGCCGGAACGATCGGCTACGAGATCCTGACCAACCTCGGATCCCGCTACGATCGTCACTATATCGAGGGATCATCCCTCTCCGCATAGGACGCGGAACCCCTCTTCCGGACGGTCGAGCGGGTCTCCGCGGCTCATCCGGCGGGTTGAGACTCTGTCAGACGCATCTGGAAGCGCCCGACGGAGGCTCAGTCTTTGATTGGTCGTATGTCCGGACGGAGAACCGGCGCCGGGGGGCCGGTGTCCGCTTCTCCTGGACAGACTCTAGCGCGAAAGACCCATGGCCAGATCCCACCAGACCTTCGTTTGCCAGTCCTGCGGGGCGGTCTACAACCGCTGGCGCGGGCGCTGCGAGGCCTGCAACGGCTGGAACACGATCGTCGAGGAAACCGGCGGGGCGAGCCCGGCGGCCGGGCCGGTGGCCACGCGGCCGAGCCGGGCGAAGGGCCGGATCTTCCCCCTCGAAGGCCTGTCCGGGGAAGTGAAGGATGCGCCGCGCACCCCCTCGGGGATAGCGGAGCTCGACCGCGTGACGGGCGGGGGCTTCGTGCGCGGCTCGGTCATCCTGCTCGGGGGCGACCCGGGGATCGGCAAGTCGACCCTGCTGATGCAGGCCTCCGCGGCGCTGGCGCGGCGGAGCGAGCGCGTCGCCTACATCTCGGGCGAGGAGGCGGTCGGGCAGGTACGGATGCGGGCCGAGCGGCTCGGCCTCGCCGCCGCTCCCGTCGAACTCGCGGCCGAGACCAATGTCGAGGACATCGTCGCCACGCTGACGCAGGGACGCCCGCCGGCACTGGCCATCATCGACTCGATCCAGACCATGTGGACCGAAACGGTCGAATCGGCGCCCGGCACCGTGACGCAGGTGCGTGGCTCGGCCCAGAGCCTGATCCGCTTCGCCAAGACCAGCGGCACGGCCGTGATCCTGGTCGGCCACGTGACCAAGGACGGCCAGATCGCGGGCCCGCGCGTCGTCGAGCACATGGTCGACGCGGTCGTCTCCTTCGAGGGCGACCAGGGCCACCATTTCCGCATCCTGCGCGCGGTGAAGAACCGCTTCGGCCCGACCGACGAGATCGGCGTGTTCGAGATGATGGATGGCGGCCTTGCCGAGGTGCCCAATCCCTCCGCCCTGTTCCTGGCGGGCCGCGACCTCGCGGCGCCCGGCACCGCGGTCTTTGCCGGCATGGAGGGCACCCGCCCGCTCCTGGTCGAGATCCAGGCCCTGGTCGCCCCCTCGGCGCTCGGCATGCCGCGGCGCGCCGTGGTGGGCTGGGACCCGAACCGGCTCTCCATGGTTCTGGCGGTGCTCGAAGCCCATGCGGGCATCCGCCTCGGCACGCACGATGTCTATCTCAACGTGGCGGGGGGGCTGCGCATCACCGAGCCGGCCGCCGACCTCGCGGTGGCCGCCGCCCTCGTCTCGTCTCTCTCCGGGACACCGCTGCCCTCGGACGCGGTCTATTTCGGCGAGATCGGCCTCTCGGGGGCGATCCGCCCGGTGGCGCAGGCGACCGCGCGGCTGAAGGAGGCGCAGAAGCTCGGCTTCGCCCGGGCGCTGATGCCGCAGGGCCGCGGCGATGGCGGCGAGCGCGGCCTCCCGGCCGAATCGCTGCGCCACATCACCGACCTCGTGGCCGGCGTCGCCGCCGGCAAGGCCGTCGCACGCAGCCAGAAGCGGGCGCGGATGCCCGCCTATGACGAGCAGGAGTGATCCGGTTTCCGGACGATCCGTCCGGAAACCGGATCACCAAGCCCGCGCGGCGATTGAGCGGAGCCGACATCCGCATGGCGAAGCCATCGACCGGATGTCGGATGAGCGGCGGGACCAAGCCGCACAGGACCGCCCGGGTGACGGATCGGCCCCGGGAGGGTATAGGTCATATGCGGCGCGGGGCAGCCGCACCCTCACGTCAACGCCTTCCGCTCCCGGTGCGTTCCTGAGATGCCGTTCTCCGTTCTCGATCTCGTCGTCCTCGGCGTGGTGGTCATCTCGGCCCTGCTCGCCGCGGTGCGTGGCTTCACGCGCGAGGTTCTGGCCATCATCGCCTGGGTCGTCGCAGCCGCCGTAGCCTGGAAGCTCCACCCGATGCTGCAGCCCATGGTGATGCAGCACATCTCCAGCGAGACCGTGGCCCGGGTCGTCTCGATCGCAGCGATCTTCCTCGCTACGCTGCTGGTGGTGTCGATCATCACCGTGAAGATCTCGGACCTCATCCTCGACTCGCGCATCGGGGCGATCGACCGCAGCCTCGGCCTCGCCTTCGGGGCGGCACGCGGCTTCCTGATCTGCGTGATCGGCTGGGTCTTCCTCGCCTGGCTGGTCCAGGGCAAGGTTCCGGACTGGGCGCAGCAGGCGCGAGCCAGGGACATCCTCGACAATACCGGCCAGAAGCTGGTGGCGATGCTGCCGGGCAACCCGGACGAGCTGCTCAAGCAGTTCCGCAAGCCCAAGCCCGAGGTCGATCCCGGCACCGACGTTCCGGCCGAGGGCGATACGCCTCCGCAGCGCCGGACGGATGCCACCCCTGCGCGCCGGTAGCCGCTCGTCGCCTTGGCTCCGCCCCACTCCTCGCCTACATGACGGTGGCGAGACCGGGCCGGTCTGACCGGCCCGGTCACGACGTCGTGGACGAACGATCGATCGGCCTCGCGCCATCGCGCAGGGTCGGATAGCCAGGGCCGTGGCAGGACCGGCCGCGAGGGTCTTTACATCATGGCAGCACGAGCGGGTTCGGGCCGGGTCGCGTCCGCGGGCAGCGCGGATTATTCCGGCGGTCTCGACCTCGACGGCGACACGCTCCGCGAGGAGTGCGGCGTCTTCGGCATTCACGGGCATCCGGACGCCGCCGCGATCGTGGCGCTCGGCCTCCACGCGCTTCAGCACCGCGGGCAGGAGGCAGCCGGCATCGTCTCCTTCGACGGGCGGGTGTTCCATTCCGAGCGGCGGATGGGCCTCGTCGGGGATTCCTTCTCGGATCTCGCCACGATCGAGCGCCTGAAGGGCCTCTCGGCCATGGGCCACGTGCGCTATTCGACGACAGGCGAGACCATCCTGCGCAACGTGCAGCCGCTCTTCGCGGAACTCGAGACGGGCGGCCTCGCGGTCGCCCATAACGGCAACCTGACGAACGGCCTGTTGCTGCGCCGCCAGCTCGTGCGCGACGGCGCGATCTGCCAGTCGACCTCCGACACGGAGGCGATCCTCCACCTCGTGGCCCGCAGCCGCCACGTGCGCATCGTCGACCGGGTCATGGACGCGCTGCGCCAGATCGAGGGCGCCTACGCCCTCGTGATGATGACGAACAAGAAGCTGATCGGCGCCCGCGACCCGCTCGGCATCCGCCCGCTCGTCCTCGGCGAGCTCGACGGCCGCTACATCCTCGCCTCCGAGACCTGTGCCCTCGACATCATCGGGGCGCGCTTCGTGCGCGACATCGACAACGGCGAGATGGTGGTCATCGACGACGGCGGCATCCGCTCGATCCGCTTCGCGCCCGAGGCGCCGATGCGGCCCTGCATCTTCGAATACATCTACTTCGCCCGGCCGGACTCGGTCGTGAACGGCAAGAACGTCTACGCGGTGCGCAAGAGCATCGGCGTCGAGCTCGCCAAGGAAGCGCCGGCCGATGCCGACATCGTCGTCCCGGTGCCGGATTCCGGCGTGCCCGCCGCCCTCGGCTACGCGCAGGAGACCGGCCTGCCCTTCGAGATGGGCATCATCCGCAACCACTATGTCGGGCGCACCTTCATCCAGCCGACGCAATCCGTGCGCGAGCTCGGCGTGCGGATGAAGCACTCTGCGAACCGCGCGGCGATCGCCGGCAAGCGCATCGTGCTGGTGGACGACAGCCTCGTGCGCGGCACCACCTCGGTGAAGATCGTGCGGATGATGCGCGAGGCGGGCGCCACCGAGGTTCATTTCCGCATCGCCTCGCCGCCGATCACGCATCCGGATTTCTACGGCATCGATACGCCCGAGAAGGAGAAGCTGCTCGCCGCCACGCACGATCTCGAAGGCATGCGCCGCTACATCGGCGCCGATTCCCTCGCCTTCCTGTCGATCGGTGGCCTCTACCGGGCCATGGGCGAGGAGCAGCGGGATCCCCACTGCCCGCAATACACCGATCATTGCTTCACGGGCGACTACCCGACCCCGCTGACCGATCTCGCGGTCGCCTCGCCCAAGCGCATGGCGATCCTGGCCGAAGCCGACTGAGCGCCGATGTCCGACACGCCGAACCCGCAGACATCCAAGCCCCTCGCCGATCGCATTGCCGTCGTCACCGGCGCCTCCCGCGGTATCGGCCGCGCGGCGGCGCTGGCGCTCGCCGAGGCGGGCGCCCATGTCATCGCGGTCGCGCGCACGCAGGGCGCCCTGGAGGAGCTCGACGATGCGATCCGCCAGACCGGCGGTTCGGCGACCCTCGTGCCGCTCGACCTGACCGACTACGACGCCATCGACCGGCTCGGCGCGGCGATCCACGAGCGCTGGGGCCGGCTCGACATCCTGGTCGGCAATGCGGGCGTGCTCGGCCGGCTGATGCCCCTGGGGCATGTCGAGCCGAAGCTGTGGGCGAGCGTGATGGACGTGAATCTCACGGCGAACTGGCGGCTGATCCGCTCCCTCGACCCGCTGCTGCGGCGCTCGGAGGCCGGCCGGGCGATCTTCATCACCTCGGGCGCCGCGTGGAGCTGCAAGGCCTATTGGGGTCCCTACGCGGTCTCGAAGGCGGCGCTGGAAGCCCTGGTGCGCACCTATGCGGCCGAGACGGCCACGACCCCGATCCGGGCGATGCTCGTCAATCCCGGCCCCTTGCGCACGGCGATGCGCCGGGCGGCGATGCCGGGCGAGGATCCGGAGACGCTGCGCACGCCCGAGGATCTCGCGCCCCATATCGTGCGGCTGGCGAATCCCGCCTGGACGGAAAGCGGGCTGATCTACGACTTCCCCACCGACTGGGTGCTGACGCCGCAGAAGCCGGCCTGACCATTCCGAGCATCGTCGGGGTTGGCTCCGGAGCGAGCGAGCCGCTATGAGGCGCCCGGAGACGAGGGTTCGCAATGATCGACGTCAGGGCGATGTGTGCCATCGGGCAGCGGGGCCAGCTCGGCCTCAACGGACGCCTGCCCTGGGAGGGCAATACCGACCCACTCTACATCGAGGACGTGACGCGCTTCTTCGCCGAGACGCAGGGCCACGTCCTCATCGCCGGACCGAAGACGATCGAGGCGGTGCCGGATTTCGCTTACAAGGATCGCACCATCGCGGTCATCCGCTCGCACGAGGATCCGCAGGCGGTGCTCGCCCGCTATCCGGGCCGACGCATCTTCGTGGGCGGCGGCGTCGCGGTCTGGAACGTCTACGCGCCCTACATCCAGCAATGGGACATCACCCGCCTGCCCTATGACGGCGAGGCCGACCGCTGGTTCGATCCCGCTTGGCTGGTGGGGGGCAAGCTGCGAGGGTGAGATCCTGGCGGGGATCCGATTCGATGAGCGAGACGACGGACCAGTTCAAGCGCAAGCCGCGCCGCAAGCCGGAGCGCGGGCGCAGACTCACGGTCTCGGCGGAGCAGAAGGCAGCCTACGAGGCGCTGCTGCGCGAGAAGGAGCAGCGGGAGGCCTACACCAAGCACCTGCCCGCGGATGCGAAGCCGCGCTGAACCTCGGACCGTGTCCGACTGGGGACGATCACCCTGACCTGAGCTGCAGGGCCGGGACGGGGCCCCGTCGAACCGGCCCTCACTCCCCCTTGTCGAAGGGGTTCTTCGAGGTGCGCAAGGACAGCCGGATCGGCACGCCCGGCAGGTCGAAGGTGTCGCGCAGGCCGTTCACGAGGTAGCGCGTGTAGGATTTCGGCAGCACGTTGAGCTGGTTGCCGAACAGCGCGAAGTGCGGCGGGCGCGCCTTCACCTGCGTGGCGTAGCGGATCTTGATGCGCCGGCCCGAGATCGCGGGCGGCGGATTCGCCTGAACCGCCTCGGACAGCCACTGGTTGATGCGCGCCGTCGGCACCCGGCGGTTCCAGACCTCGAAGGCCGCCACCACGGCCTGCATCAGGCGATCGATGCCGTTCCCCGCGAGCCCGGAGAGCGGCACCACGGCGGCGCCGCGCACCTGCGGCAGCAGCCGTGCGGCCTTCTCCTTCAGCTCCTTCAGCAAGCCCGGCTGATCGGCGACGAGATCCCACTTGTTGAGGCCGATCACCAGCGCACGGCCCTCCTGCTCGACGAGGTCGACGATGGTGAGGTCCTGCTTCTCGAACGGGATCGTCGCATCGAGGAGCACCACCACCACCTCGGCGAAGCGCACCGCCCGCAGACCGTCCGAGACGGCGAGCTTCTCGAGCTTGTCGTCCACGCGGGCGCGCCGGCGCATCCCGGCGGTGTCGTGAAGCTTGATCCGCCGCCCGCGCCATTCCCAGTCGAGGGAGATCGAATCGCGAGTAATGCCGGCTTCCGGCCCGACGAGGAGACGGTTCTCGCCCAGCATCCGGTTGATGAGGGTGGACTTGCCGGCATTCGGGCGCCCGACGATCGCCACCTTGAGCGGCCTGTCCCCGCCGGCCTCGTCCTCCGCCTCGTCCGGCTCCGGCAGCACCTCCGCCAGCGCGTCGAGCAATTGGCCCATGCCCTCGCCATGCTCGGCCGAAACCGGCACCGGATCGCCGAGGCCGAGGCCGAACGCCTCGTAGGCCCCCGCGAGGCCGGCCCCGCCCTCGGCCTTGTTGGCGAGCAGGATCACCGGCTTGTCGGCGCGGCGAACCAGCTCCGCGAAGGGCTGGTCGGCCGGGAGCAGGCCGGCGCGGGCGTCGATCACGAACAGCACGGCATCCGCCTCGGCGATCGCCGCCTCGGTCTGGGCGCGCATGCGGCCGGCGAGCGATTCGGAATCCGCCTCCTCCAGCCCCGCCGTGTCGATGATGGTGAAGAGCAGGTGCCCGAGCCGCGCCTCGCCCTCGCGCCGATCACGGGTGACACCGGGGCGGTCATCCACGAGGGCGAGCTTGCGGCCGACGAGCCGGTTGAACAGCGTCGATTTGCCGACGTTGGGACGCCCGACGATCGCGACGGTGGGCATCGGCATGGGGAAGGTTCCTGATCGAAAAGGTCGTGACCGGCGCCGGAACGCACCGGAACCGACTCTCTATAACGTGGGAACCCCTCTCCCGTGCGGGAGAGGGGTTCCGGTCATCCTCGTTCTGCCGGCGGACGAACCTACCGCGTCACCTGCGGCGGGGGTGGAGCCGCCTGGGGCGCGGGCGTCGCGTCGCTGACCTGCACCTTTCCGCCCGCCACCAGGGCGATGTAGACCTCCAGGCGCTGGCGCAGCCCCTGGGGGGTCTCGCGGTCGGCAGCGATCTGGTCGAACCAGCGGCCGGCCCCGTCGAAATCGCCCTTCCTCAAGGCCGACAGCCCGAGCATCTCGCGGGCCGTGTGCCGGAAGGCGTTCGTCGGCGTGGCGAGCCCCTGCAGGGTGTTGAGCGCCTCCGGGTCGTCCGCGTCGAGCCGCAGCAGCGCGCCGCGCAGCCGCGCCACGTCCCGCAGGCCCTGCCCGACCGCATTGTCGTCCGCGATGGCCGCATAAGCCTTGGCGCCTGCGGCCGGTTCGACCTTGCCGGCCTCGGCCGCGGCGCGGAGCCGGGCGAGAACCCGGTAGCCTCCGGGCGCATCCGCAGCCACCGCCTCGAAGGTCTTGGCGGCATCCGCGCCCTTGTCCTTGGCGGTGCGCACGGCCTCGTCGAAGCGCCGGCTCGCCGCCTCGGCCTGAACCTGCTGCTCGTGCTGCCAGAACCGCCAGCCGCCGATGCCCAGCACGACGAGCACCGCGATCCCGATGAAGACGCCGCTGTAGCGCTTCCAGATCTCGGCCGCCCGGTCCCGTCGGTATTCCTCGTTGACCTCGCGGATGAACTCGTCTTCTTTCATCTCGGACTCGCTCGCCGGAACCGTGCCGCGCGCGCCCGCGACAGGGCGGCCCGCGTAGCACAGACGCGCCGGGAAGGCGAGCGCGCCGGAGCGGTGAGTGCGCCGGAACGGCGCCGCTCAGGCCTGCCCCGGCCAGACGGCGACGCCGATCAGCCACGGATGCAGCACCCGGGCGAAGACGAACCACGCCACCGCCCCGATGCCGACCGCAAGCGCATCGTTGCGCCAGCCCGCCGGGGCTGCCGCCGGACCCGCATGGGCCTTCACCTCGTCGCGCCGTTTGGCGCTGATGCGCGCCGCCACCGCCCAGGCGAGAATGCTGCCGAAGAGCAGGATCGAGCCGAGATCGCCATTGGCGAGGAGATGCGCCACAGCCCAGATCTTCACCCCGGCGAGCATCGGGTGCTTGAGCGTGCTGCGGATCCGCCCGGGCAGGTAGGCGGCCACGACGGCGACGAAGGCGACGAGCACCAAGACCAGGGCGAGGTGCCGCGTCCAGACCGGCGGCGACCACAGCTCGACATAGCCGTGCTGCCGGTACTGGCCGAAGCCGATGCCGATCACGATCAGCCCGGCGAGGGAGAGGAGCGAATAGCCGATCTTGTAGGGCGCTTCCCCGATCCGCTCGATCAGCCGGGCGCGGGGGCCGCGCAGCATGGTGAAGGCGTGGGTGCCGAGGAACAGCACGAGGCCGAGCACAAGGACCAGCATGGGGGTGCCACCAGGGTTTTCGGGGGAATCGGCGGCTCGCGCAAGCAAGTCGCAAGCAAGTGTCGGACAGGCTGGCGCGAAAAGTCCAGGTCGAGCCGATGCGCCTTCCCCTTCTCGCCGCGTGGCTTTGCGCCGCGGTCCTGACCGCGCCGCGGGCCGAGCCCGGCCCGCCGCTCTCGGCCCTGACGCTGCTCGGGCCGCCCCGGGTGGTGTTCCAGGCGAGCCGCGACGCCTGCGACGGACACGACGTGCCGGATGCGCCGGCCCGCGCCTTCCGGGATGCGGCGGGCTCCCTGGTCGTCTTCGGGATGCACTACCGGAACCGGGCCCTGCGCGGGCCGGACGCCGACAGCCTGAAGCTCGATTGCCGCATCGTCCTCGATTCGGGTCTCGCCGCGGAGCCCGAGCGCTACGACGACCGCAGCTGGATCACCGCCACCTGGACCGAGGACGGCCGCACGGTCCTTGCCCTCCTCCACCACGAGTACCACGCGGAGACCCATCCCGGCCGCTGCATCTCCGGCGAGACGATGGCCTGCTGGTACAACACGATCCTGGCCGCGCGCTCGACGGATGGAGCCGCGAGCTTCACGCGCGCATCGCCGCCCGTCGTGGTGGCCGCCCCTCCCTTCCGCCAGGAGGTCGAGCAGGGCCGCCACCGGGGTTTCTTCAACCCCTCGAACATCGTGCAGGACGCAGGCTACTGGTACTTCTTCGCCTCGAATACCGGCTGGGCCGGGCAGCCCTTCGGCGTCTGCCTGTTCCGCTCGGACGACCTGCGCGACCCGGGCCGGTGGCGGGCCTATGACGGGAAGGATTTCACCGCCGCCTTCCCGGACCCCTACCGCAGGGGGGCGAAGCCGGCGGGCGCCTGCAAGCCGATCGCCCCCTTCCCGGCTCCGGTCGGCTCCGTGAGCCGCCACCGCGGGACGGGCGCCTGGATCGCTGTCTTCCAGGCCGCGGCAGGCGGGATCTTCCCGCGCTCGGGCTTCTACTGGACCACCTCCCGCGACCTCCTGGCCTGGGACGAGCCGCGCCTGCTCCTCGCCGGCCCGACCCTCTACGACGATCCCTGCAAGGCGGGCGGCGAGTTGATCAGCTATCCGTCGCTCATCGACCGGGATGCGCGCGGCCGCAACTTCGACGACGTGGGCGACCGCGCGGAGCTCTACTACGCGACGCTGAGGACGAAGGGTTGCGCGATAACCTCCGATCGCGACCTCATGCGCCGGCCCGTGGCGATCAAGGTGTGGCCGTAGCATTCATCCAGGAGACGAGGACGCCGGATCCGGGGGACCGCCATCACGACCGGGTGTCCGTCGGATTCGTATGAGTTCACCACCGGCCGGGCCGACCCTGGCGGATGAAATCGCGGCAGAGCGAGTTCTTCCTTCTGGGGCAGCCAACCCGGCCCTCATGCTGAGGTGCTGGCGATCGAAGATCGCACCGCAGCGAGCCTCGAAGCACCCCTGAACGGCGCTCCGAGACACCAGTTTGGCCCGGACCACCGGTCCGGGGTGCTTCGAGGCAGCCTGCGCGATCTTCGATCGCCAGTGCGATCTGTGATCGCCCGCGCCTCAGCATGAGGAGCGGAGCGGCTGCCAAGCAGGTGTCCGGGATGGGGAAGGGCCTTCGAGTCTCTTTTGCATCCGACAGACGCGAGCCCCGCCTCTCCGAGGCAACGGCAGTTCCCCGGGCGGGGAAGGGCCGAAGGGGCGTCACGCCGCCGGGGCCGGGATCAGCAGCTGCTCGGCCGCCGCCCGCGCCGCCCCCTCAAGCGGACGCGGCCGCCGCGTCGCCGCGTCGAGAAGGACGCAGGTCGCTTCCGCCTCCCCAACCAGCCGGTCGCCCGCGGTGATCCGGTTGCGGAACCCCATCGAGGTGCGGCCGAGGCGGGCGAGCCAGGTCCCGGTGCGGACGCGGTCCGGAAAGTGGAGCTCCGCCCGGTAATCGATGACGAACCGGGCGAGGACGAGGGCGCTGCCCGGCGGCAGCACCGGCGTGATGTGCGTGGCGAAGAACTGCACCCGCCCGCTCTCGCAGAAGCCTGCGAAGACCGCGTTGTTCACGTGGCCGTTCGCATCGGTGTCGCGGTAGCGCAGGACATCCTCGGTCCAGAGGATCCGCGGATCCTCGGCGGACAGGATCTCAGCCATGGCGGGCCGCAATACCCCCGAGATGGAAGACGCGGTGAGGCACCAGCTCGCCCCGCTCCACATCGCCCACCGCCACCAGGATGCCGTTGCAGGTCGCGTAGGCCTTGCCGGCGGCCGGGGCGTCGCGCCCGCGCAGGATGACCGACTGGCCGCGCATCAGGCGCAGCGCCATGTCGCGCGAGACCGGCACGCAGGGCACCGCATCGAGCGCGGTCTCGACGGGACGCAGCACCGCCGGCACCTCCTCGCCCTGCGCGGCCTCCAGCGCCCCGATGGTGCAGGACTGGTCTTCCGCGAAGGGTCCGACGCGGGTGCGGCGCAGGGCCGAGACGTGGCCGAGGCAGCCGAGCGCACGGCCGAGATCGCGGGCGATCGCCCGCACATAGGTGCCCTTGCCGCATTCGGCCTCGATGATGGTGCGCTCCTCCGTGTGGGCCACCACCGCGAGCCGGTCGATCTGGACCGGACGGGCCACGAGATCGATCACCTCGCCGTCGCGGGCGAGGTCGTAGGCGCGCTCGCCCTGGATCTTGATGGCGGAGTAGCGCGGCGGCACCTGCTCGATCGCGCCGACGAAGCGCGGCAGCACGGCCTCCACCTCCTCGCGCGTCGGGCGCTTGTCGGAGATCGCGACCGGGCGCCCCTCCGCGTCGTCGGTGTCGGTCTCGGTGCCCCAGGTCACGGTGAAGACGTAGGCCTTCCGCCCGTCCATGACGAAGGGAACGGTCTTCGTCGCCTCGCCAAGCGCAATCGGCAGGATGCCGGAGGCCAGCGGATCGAGGGTGCCGGCATGGCCGGCCTTCTTGGCATTGAGCGCGCGCTTCACGGCAGCGACCGCATGGGTCGAGGTCATGCCGACGCCCTTGTCGAGGATGACCCAGCCGCTGATCTCGCGGCGCTTGGGCCGGTCGCCCTGCGGGCGTCCCCTTCCGCGGGGCGGCCGGCCCTCGCGCGGCGGCGCAGCCGGCATGGCCCCGGCAGCCTGGTCCTCGTGCATCATCGATCCCGTCCCCAAAAAGAGGCGGACGGCCCTGCGGAAGCCTTCCGCGCCGCCCCCTCGATCTCTTCAATGGTCGTTGAAGCGCGCCGTTTCAGGCGGCGCGGTGCCTCACTCCCCGGAATCGCGGTCCGGGCCGAGATCCCGCTGCACCTTGTCGCTGCGCAGGAGCCTGTCGATGCGCGCCGCCTCGTCGAAGGTCTCGTCGCGGCGGAAGCGCAGGTCCGGGGCGAATTTGAGGTTCACCCGCCGCGCCACCTCCTGGCGCAGCACCTTGCGATTGCGCTCCAGCGCCTCGATCACGGGCTGCTCGTCCTCGCCGCCGAGCGGCATCACGTAGGCGGTGGCGAGCTTGAGGTCCGGCGACATGCGGACCTCTGGCACGGTGATGACATGCCGGCTCAGCACCGGGTCCTGCAGGTCGCCCCGGCTCAGCACCTCCGCGATGGCGTGGCGCACGAGCTCGGCCACGCGCTGCTGGCGCTGCGTGGGGCCGGCGGATTCGGTCGGTTTGCGCATGGTCTTCAATCCGGGCTTGAACCGGGCCGCGCGCGGTCGCGCCGCGCACCGGCAG
Organism: Methylobacterium nodulans ORS 2060; assembly: GCF_000022085.1. Taxonomy (NCBI): domain Bacteria; kingdom Pseudomonadati; phylum Pseudomonadota; class Alphaproteobacteria; order Hyphomicrobiales; family Methylobacteriaceae; genus Methylobacterium; species Methylobacterium nodulans. Next base: position 4,688,501 of record NC_011894.1, on the reverse strand, counting down.
GGGTGATGCCTCGGAGCCTGAACCGACGAGCCCGAGGCGATGAGACGCCCCGGGCTCGGCAGAAAGGGGCCGCCCGGCGAGGCGGCCGAACGGCGTCAGGCGCGGATCAGAGCGTCCGCCGCTCCTCATGAACGATGTAGCACTCGATCACGTCCCGGACGCGCATGTCCTGGTAGTTCTCGAACGCCATGCCGCATTCCTGGCCGGCCGTGACCTCGCGGGCATCGTCCTTGAAGCGCTTGAGCTGCGAGAGCTTGCCCTCGTGGACGACGACGTTGTCGCGGATGAGCCGGACCTGGGCGCCGCGCTCGACGCGGCCGTCCTCGACGCGGCAGCCCGCGATCTTGCCGACCTTCGAGACGTTGAAGATCTCGAGGATCCGGGCCTCGCCGAGGCGCTCCTCGCGCAGGGTCGGCGGCAGCAGCCCCGACATCACCGCCTTCACGTCATCCACGAGGTCGTAGATGATGTTGTAGTAGCGGATCTCGACGCCGGCCCGTTCGGCGGCTTCGCGGGCCTCCTTGTGGGCGCGCACGTTGAAGCCGATCACCACCGCGCCCGAGGCCTGGGCTAGCGTGATATCCGACTCGGTGATGCCGCCCACGCCCGTGTGCAGGATGCGCGCGCCGACCTCCTCGTTGCCGAGCTTGTCGAGGGCCCCCGCGATGGCCTCCACGGAGCCCTGCACGTCGCCCTTGACGACGAGCGGAAGCTCCTTGCGGCCGGCGCCCTCCTTGAGGTCGCGCATCATGTCCATGAGCGAGCGGCCCGAGGCGGAGCCCGCCGCGGCGGCGCGCTCGCGCTTCATGCGGGCGCGGTACTCGGTGACCTCGCGGGCGCGGGCCTCGTTCTCGACCACCGCGACGCGGTCGCCCGCCTCCGGCGTGCCGTTGAAGCCGAGCACCTCGACGGGAACCGCCGGGCCCGCCTCCCGCACGTTGCGGCCGGTATCGTCGATGAGGGCGCGCACGCGGCCCCATTCGGCACCCGCCACCACGATGTCGCCGGTGTGCAGCGTGCCGCGGGCGACCAGCACGGTCGCGACCGGGCCGCGGCCGCGGTCGAGCTTCGCCTCGATCACGGTGCCTTCCGCCGAGCGGTCGGGGTTGGCGCGCAGGTTCAGGATCTCGGCCTGCAGGGCGAGGCCCTCCAGGAGGTCGTCGAGACCCTGCCTGGTTTTGGCCGAGACCTCGAATTCGAGGGTCTCGCCGCCCATCGACTCCACCTGAACGTCGTGCTGGAGGAGTTCGTTGCGCACCCGCTGCGGGTTGGCGTCGGGCTTGTCGATCTTGTTGATCGCCACGACGAGGGGCACCTCGGCCGCCTTGGCGTGGGCGATGGCCTCGACCGTCTGGGGCATGACGCCGTCATCGGCCGCCACCACCAGCACGACGATGTCCGTCACCTTGGCGCCGCGGGCGCGCATGGAGGTGAAGGCTGCGTGGCCGGGAGTGTCGATGAAGGTGATCTTGCCGCCCGAGGGCGAGGAGACCTGGTAGGCGCCGATATGCTGCGTGATGCCGCCCGCCTCGCCCTCGACGACGTTGGCGTTGCGGATGGCGTCGAGCAGCGAGGTCTTGCCGTGGTCGACGTGACCCATGATGGTCACGACCGGCGGACGCGGCTGGGTGTCCTCGTCGATATCGGGCTCGTCGAACAGGCCCTCTTCGACATCCGACTCCGCCACGCGGCGGACCGTGTGGCCGAGTTCCTCGGCGATCAGCTGGGCCGTATCCGAGTCGATCACGTCGGTGATCTTGTGGATCTGGCCCTGCTTCATGAGCAGGCGAATGACGTCCACCGCGCGCTCGCTCATGCGGTTGGCGAGCTCCTGGATGGTGATCGTCTCGGGGATGACCACCTCGCGCGACAGCTTCTCCTTCTGCTCCACCTGCCGGTGGCCGGTGAGGCGCTGGGTCCGGCGGCGGAAGGAGGCGAGTGAGCGGGTCCGCTCCTCCTCGCCGGAGGTCGCGGTCGCGATGGTCAGGCGGCCGCGGTTGCGGTCGCCGCCCGGCGATTTCGGCGTCTTCGGCGGGGTGATGATCTTCAGCGGCATGCCGGGCCGCCGGATCACCCGCTTGGTATCCGCCTCGTCGTCGGCCGCGGCCGGCGCCGGACGGCCGGAGGCCGGCCGCGCGGTCGTGGCGCCGGGCGCAGGGGTTGCGCTCGCTGCCGGCTTCGGCTCGGGCTTGGGCTCCGGCGGCTTCGGGGCCGGACGGGCCATGAAGTTGAGGTCGCGGGGCTTGCGCGCATCGGCCGTGATGACGCGGCGCGGCTCGGCGGGCGCGGCCGGACGCGCGGAAGCCGCGGGACGCGCAGGAGCCGCGGGACGCGCAGGAGCCGCGGGACGCGCAGGAGCCGCGGGACGCGCAGGAGCCGCCGGACGAGCGGGAGCGGCCGCTGGGGCGGCCGGACGCGGCGCCGGGGCCGCCGGAGCAGCAGCAGCCGGACGAGCGGCCGGAGCCGCAGGGGCTGCAGCCGCCGCGGCGGCGCGGGCCGCCTCCTCGTTCATGCGGCGCTCGGCCTCCTCGGCGGCCCGCCGCTTGCGGGCCTCCTCCTGGCGGCGGCGCTCCTCTTCCTCGCGCTTGCGGGCCTCCGCGGCCTCGCGCTCGCGGGCCTCGGCAGCCTCGCGCTCGGCCCGGCGGCGGGCCTCCTCGGCGGCGCGGCGGCGGTCCTCCTCCTCGCGACGGCGGGCATCCGCCAGGGCGGCGAGGCGGGCGCTCTGCTCCTGGTCGCTCAGGGTGCGCAGCACCACGCCCGAGCGCGCGGGCGCCTGACGCGACTCGGAGCGCGACGCCGGGGCGCTCGCGGCGGGCCGGCTCGGCGCCGGCGCGGGGGCCGTCTCCTTCGGGGCAGCCGGCGCCTGCGGGGCACCGATGACGCGACGCTTCACCGTCTCAACCACGACCGACTTCGAGCGGCCATGGGAGAAGCTCTGGCGCACGATGCCCTGCTCCACCGGACGCTTCACGGAGAGCGTCTTGGCGGGGCCAGCGTGCAGCGTCTTGTCGCCCGGATTCTTCGTCTCACTCATTCAGTTCAGATCCTGGGGGTTCTCATCGTCCCGGGATCCGGCCTCCCGGAGGCCGCCTCCCACCTGCATCCCGGGAACGGGCCCGCATCGGGCCGATCCCACTTCCTCACTCACCGGCCGTCCGGGGACCGGTCATGATCTACGTTCCATCAGCCTGGACGTCGTCCGGGAGGGCCGTGTCGGCGTCGCCGTGCGGCGCCAGTCCGACATCCCCGGTCGCGGCCTCCGCACCGCGAAATGTGCGGAGCCGACGCCAACGCGCGAGCAAGCCGGTCGTGCCGGCTCCCGCGACGAGGGCAGCGTGTATCACATGATCCCGGCCCAAGGCCATGTCCAATTCTTCACTGGACAGATCGTCCACCACCGGGATCCCCGATATGGCATCGCCGTAGCGGCGGCGCAATGCCTGGGCGAGCTTGCGGCGCCCGTCGGGGCTGGCGTCGCTCGCATGCACCAGGGCGGCGATGCCCGCCGGGCTCGCCACCGCGCTCTCCACCTTGGTGAAGCCGGTGACGACGCAAGCAGCCTTGTTGGCGAGCGAGAGGGCCTGCCGGAGATCCTGCCGCAGGCCGGCCTCGATCACGTCCGCGAGATCGGCCGGGACCACGGTCGCCCTGCCCTTGAAGGCGCGCTGGAACAGCCGCTTGCGCACGGCCTCGGTCACCGCCGCCCGGGTCGCCGTGACCCAGGCCCCGCGGCCCGGCAGGCGGGCCTTGAGATCCGGCACCACGGCGCCGTCGGGCGACAGGGCGAAGCGGATCAGCCCGGAGGGGTTCTGCGCCGTGCGGGTGACGAGGCAGGTCCGCTCCGCATGCGCGCGCCCGCGCCCGACCCCGGCATCGAGGATGCCGGGGGGCAGGTCGTCGGCGGGGGTGTCGGTGTCCTGCATCGCTGCGCTGGCGTCGTCTCGCGGGGTCGGGGTCGATGGGCGGTGCGGGAGCCTCGCTCTCGGCGAGCCGGAGCCCCGCGCCGTCTTCGTCACCGATGGTGATCAGGTAGGCTGGCCCTCGGACTCCTCCAGGGCCTGCTCGTCCTCGGCCGGCGCCTCCGGAGCGGCCTCGATCCAGCCGGCCCGCACGCGGGCGGCGACGATCATCGCCTCCGCCTCGGCGCGGGAGAGGTCGAAGCCGTCGAGGTAGCCTGCGTGGCGCACCGCCTCGGCCCCGCGGCCCTCGGTGTAGCCGACGAGGTCGTCGGTGGCGCAGCCGGCGAGATCCTCGATGGTCTTCACGTCGTTCTCGCCGAGCGCCACCAGCATCGGGGTGGTGATGCCGTCGATCTCGCGCAGCTCGTCGGAGACGCCGAGCTCCTTGCGGCGGGCATCGTTCTCGGATTCGATCCGGGCAAGGTAGTCGCGGGCGCGCGTCTGGATCTCGGCGCCGGTCTCCTCATCGAGGCCCTGGATGTTGGCGATGTCGCCCGGCTCGACATAGGCGATCTCCTCGACGGAGCGGAAACCCTCCGCCGCGAGCAGCTGGCCGACGGTCTCGTCGACGTCCAGCGCCTCCATGAAGGCGTTGGTGCGCTCGATGAACTCCTTCTGCCGGCGCTCCGATTCCTCGGCCTCGGTCAGGATGTCGATGTCCCAGCCGGTGAGCTGCGAGGCGAGCCGCACGTTCTGGCCGCGCCGGCCGATGGCGAGCGAGAGCTGGTCGTCGGGCACCACCACCTCGATGCGGTCGGCCTCCTCGTCGAGCACGACCTTGACGACCTCGGCCGGCTGCAGGGCGTTGACGATGAAGGTCGCCTGATCCTGCGACCACGGGATGATGTCGATCTTCTCGCCCTGCAGCTCGCCGACCACCGCCTGGACGCGCGAGCCGCGCATGCCGACGCAGGCGCCGACCGGGTCGATGGACGAATCGCGGGAGATCACCGCGATCTTGGCGCGCGAGCCCGGATCGCGGGCCACCGCCTTCACCTCGACGATGCCGTCGTAGATCTCGGGCACCTCCTGGGCGAAGAGCTTCGCCATGAATTGCGGGTGCGAGCGCGACAGGAAGATCTGCGGCCCGCGCACCTCGCGGCGGACATCGAACAGGTAGGCGCGGATGCGGTCGCCCGGCCGGAAGGTCTCGCGCGGGATGCTCTCGTCGCGGCGCACGATGCCTTCGCCGCGCCCCAGATCGACGATGACGTTGCCGTACTCGACGCGCTTGACGAGGCCGTTGACGATCTCGCCGATGCGGTCCTTGTACTCCTCGTATTGCCGGTCGCGCTCGGCGTCGCGGACCTTCTGGACGATGACCTGCTTGGCCGATTGCGCGGCGACGCGCCCGAAATCGAAGGGCGGCAGGGTGTCGGCGATCACGTCGCCCACCTGGGCCGCGGGATTGTGGCGGCGGGCGGTCTCGAGATCGATCTCGCGGGCGTCGTTCTCCACCTGATCCACCACCAGCATGTGGCGGGAGAGGCGCAGCGCGCCGGTGCGCGGGTCGATCTCGGCGTGAACGTCGGTCTCCGCGCCGTAGCGGGAGCGGGCGGCCTTGGCGATCGCCTCCTCCATCGCGCCGATGACGATGGAGCGGTCGATGACCTTCTCGCGGGCGACGGCGTCGGCGATCTGCAGGAGTTCGAGCCGGTTGGCGCTGACGACGGCCATGAGTGGTGATCCTTCCCTGAAATGCGGGGCGCCTTCCGGCGCGGGATGTTGTTGTGGTGCGGTCAGTGGGCGGTGGGCGCCTCGCCTTCGCCCTCCTCATCCTCGACGGGGGCGGAGCCGCGGCGGAGCGACTCGCGGATGAGCGCGTCGGTGAGGACGAGATGCGCCTCGCCGATGTCGCGGAGCCTCAGATCGTAGGAGGCCGGCGTGCCCTCCTTGGCGTCGGGGAGGTCGATGCGCACGCTCTCCCCCTCCGGCGCCCGGATGATGCCGCGGAAGCGCTTGCGGCCCTCCAGCGGCACCGTGAGCTCGACCTTGGCCTCGTGCCCCGCCCAGCGGGCGAAGTCGCCGACCCGCACCAGCGGCCGATCGATCCCCGGCGAGGAGATCTCCAGGTGGTAGGCCCGGCCGATCGGGTCATCGACGTCGAGGAGCGGCGAGATCGTGCGGCTCACCGACTCGCAATCCTCCACCGTCATGGTGCCGTCCGGCCGCTCGGCCATGATCTGGACCGTGCAGCCGTTCTGGCCGGTGACGCGCACCCGCACGAGGCGGAAGCCGAGCCCTTCGAGGGAGGGCTCGACGATCTGCGCCACGCGGGCGGCGACGCCGGTCTCGGTGATCAGGCGCTTCTCGGCCGCATCGGCCGGGTGATGGTCTGGGGCGTCGGTCATGGTGTCGGGCCGTGACGTCCTCGCGGACGGGCTGGCGTTCCGCTCGCGCCCTTCCAAGCTCGCGGCAATAAAAAAGAGCGGACCCCGGGGGGCCCACTCCCGCACCGCAGCCTCATCGACCGCGAACAGAACTGTTGGCGAACAGATAGTCCGGCAGCCACCCGAATGCAAGGATTTTGACGCCGCGGCGCCTTCGGGGGCTCGCCCGCACCCTCTACACGGACCGGAAGTGGCCAAGCCCGCCGCAGCGACCCGGTTGCCCAGAAGCTGCCCAGGACGACCACGCGCGCATCAAATGTTGCACTCAGTATGATCAGGCAACATCTGTTGCATCTGCCGGCGAACAGGCGTATAGAATCCCGCATGGACCACGGCCCGCTCACCGACGAGATCGTCGCCACCTTCGAGACGCTGGGACCCCAGCTGCAGGCGGCCGCCCGTTTCGTCCTGGAGCATCCGAACGACGTTGCGCTTCTCTCCATGCGCGAGCAGGCCCGCCGGGCAGGCGTCCAGCCCCACTCGATGACGCGCCTCGCCCAGCGTCTCGGCTTGCCCGGCTACGACGATGTCCGGGCGCTCTACGCCGCCGCGGTCCGTGAGGGCTCGCTCGGCTTCTCCGGCAAGGCCGGAACCCAGGTCGCCCATCAGAAGGCCAAGGGCGAGAGGGCACTCGCTGCCGAGATCATCGCGTCGGTCCACGCGCAGATCGGGCGGCTCACCGAGCCGCCGGCCCTCGATCGCCTCGTCACGGCCGCGGGACGGCTCGCCTCCGCCGAGCGCATCTACTGTCTCGGCCTCCGCTCCTGCCATCCCGTGGTGGCGCAGTTCGCCTACGTGATGTCGTTCCTCGGCGAGCGGGCCGTGCTTCTCGATGCCGGCGCCGGGACCGGCCTCGATCCGATCCGCTCGGCCACAACCCGGGACGTCCTCCTGGCAGCCAGCATCGCTCCCTACACGCGCGCGACGATCGAGACCGCGCAATACGCGGACAACCAGGGCGTGCCGGTCGTGGCGGTGACCGACAGCCTGGTATCGCCGCTCGCCGGTGTCGCCCGGGAGACCATCGTCGTCCCGACCGACAGCCCCTCGTTCTTCCACACCGTCGCGCCGGCCTTCGTCGTCGGCGAGGTGCTCGCCGCCCTCCTTGCCGGCCGAGGCGGGCAGGCGTCGCTCGCCGCCATCCGGCGCACCGAGGCGCAACTCGCCGCCTTCGGCATCCACTGGACACCCCCGGCCACACGGAAATCGTCATGACCCGCATCCTGCACCGACAGATCCACGCCCCCTTACGCACCGCCACGGGCGGCCGCGGCGTCGAATTGTTCGACCAGGAGGGGCGCGCCTATATCGACGCATCGGGCGGTGCCGCGGTGTCCTGCCTCGGCCACGGCCATCCGGACGTGATCGCGGCTTTGCACGCCCAGGCCGACAGGCTGGCTTACGCGCATACCAGCTTCTTCACGAGCGAGCCGGCCGAGGCCCTTGCCGAGCGGCTCGTCACTGACGCCCCCGCGGACCTCGACTACGTCTACTTCGTGTCCGGCGGCTCGGAGGCCGTCGAGGCGGCGCTCAAGATGGCCCGCCAGTATTTCGTCGAGATCGGGCAGCCCGGGCGCAGCCGGATCGTCGCCCGGCGTCAGAGCTACCACGGCAACACGCTGGGCGCGCTCGCCGCCGGCGGCAACGAATGGCGCCGGGCGCAGTTCAGGCCGCTCCTGATCGAGACGCACCACATCGACCCCTGCTACGCCTATCGCTACCAGCGGCCCGGCGAGAGCGAGGCGGAATACGGCCTGCGGGCCGCCCAGGCGCTGGAGGACAAGCTCCTGGAACTGGGCCCCGAAACCGTGATGGCCTTCGTGGCCGAGCCGGTGGTGGGCGCGACGGCCGGCGCCGTGCCGGCCGCGACCGGATATCTGCGCCGCGTGCGCGAGATCTGCGACCGCTACGGCGTGCTCCTCATCCTCGACGAGGTGATGTGCGGCATGGGCCGCACGGGAACGCTGCATGCCTGCGAACAGGACGGCGTCGCGCCGGATCTGATGCCGGTCGCCAAGGGGCTTGGAGGCGGCTACCAGCCGATCGGCGCGACGTTCCTGAGCGGCAGGATCTACGACGCCTTCGCCAACGGCTCGGGCCTGTTCCAGCACGGGCACACCTACATCTGTCACCCGATGGCCTGCGCGGCGGCGCTTGCCGTGCAGGAGGTGATCGCCCGCGAAAACCTCCTCGACAACGTGAAGGCGATGGGCCGGCACCTGCGGCGTCGGCTCACCGAGCGCTTCGGCAACCACCCGCATGTCGGCGACATCCGCGGCCGGGGCCTGTTCATGGGCGTGGAGCTGGTCGAGGACCGGGGCAGCAAGGCGCCCTTCGCCCCCGCCCTGAAGCTCAACGGGCGCGTCAAGCGCGAGGCGATGGAGCGCGGGCTGGCGGTCTATCCGGCCGGCGGCACCATCGACGGCGTGCACGGAGACCACGTGCTCCTGGCGCCCCCCTTCATCATCGATGCCGCGACCGTGGATACGATCGTGGAGCGCCTCGGCGAGGCCCTCGATGCGGCGATCGCCCAAGCCGCCTGAGAGCGGCGCAACCCTGCCGCCTGGCCGGATCCAGGCCCGCCCAAACCGGAGGATATCGACCATGCGACGCCTGATGCGAGCGGCTGCAGCCGCAATGATGACGCTTGCCCTAACGGCAGCCCTCCTGCCGGCGCGAGCCGAGGAGCTGACTGGCACGTTGAAGAAGATCAAGGAGACCGGCACCATCGTCATCGGCTACCGCGAATCCTCGGTGCCGTTCTCCTATCTCGACAACGACCAGAAGCCGATCGGCTTCTCGATGGACCTGTGCGGCCATGTCGTCGAAGCGGTGAAGAAGAAGCTCTCCTTGAGCGACCTGAAGGTCGCCTACAACCCGGTCAACTCGGCCACGCGGCTGCCGCTCGTCGCCAACGGGACTGTCGACCTGGAATGCGGGTCGACGGCCAACCAGCTCGCGCGCCAGAAGCAGGTCGCCTTCTCGGTCTCGACCTTCGTGGCGCAGTTCAAGTGGCTGACCCGCGTCGACAGCGGGATTTCCTCGCCCGATGACCTCAAGGGGCGGAATGTCGTGGTGACGGCCGGCACCAACACCGCGCAGTTCCTGAACAAGCTCAACCAGGAGCAGAAGCTCCAGCTCACTATCACGCAGGGCAAGGACCACGCGGAGAGCTTCCTACTCGTCGAGACCGGGCGGGCCTCGGCCTTCATGGAGGACGACATCCTGCTGGCTGGCGTGAAGGCGAATGCGAAGGAGCCCGCCCGGTTCAAGATCCTGGACAAGGCGTATTCCGCGGATCCGTATGCCCTGATGTTCCGGCGGGACGATCCGGCCTTCAAGGCCGTGGTGGACGAGACGCTGATCGGGCTGATGAAGTCCGGTGCGTTTGCCGACCTCTACGCCAAGTGGTTCGAGAGCCCGATTCCGCCGCACGGCGTCAATCTCGCCTTCCCGATGTCCGACAAGCTCAAGGAACTGACGAGAAATCCGTCGGACAAGGCCAACTCGTGACCCGGTCTCGTCCGATCGCACCGGGGGCCGGGACAATCAATGACTTGGAGCCGTGTCACGGCTCTTGAGGTCTTGATTTCGCGCGCGCCTTTGCGCCGATCCGTCGCAGATAATGCGAAGAATCAAAAACCTGGAGCAGGATCCGTTCCACCATGAACGGATCCTGCTCCAGGGTCAAAACCCAATCGGCCTGGCCATGCTAAGGGCGGCTTCCGAGACTCTGCGGACGCTGAGCCGACGGACGCTTCGCGCCGATTTCGTTGAAAAACTCGCGGGCGATCTGGATCGAGCACCGATCGGCTGAGCGAGCCGATCCAACATGAGGGGGATCCCGGCCGATCAGGCCGGGCTCAGCTGCTGTAGCGGGATCAGCTGGGCGAGCTTCCTGAGGTTCTGGGCCGCTGCGGCGAGGTGGAACTCGTCCCGGGCCCCGTTCGGACCCCGCAGCCGCAGCCGATCCAGCTTCAGGATTCGCTTGAGGTGGGCGAACAACATCTCGACCTTCTTGCGCTCGCGCCGCGAGGTGCGGCCCTCCTCCGAGGCGCAGATGTCGCGCGCCATCTGCCGGGCGCCTTCGTGGATCGAGCGCGGGATCTTGCGGGCGGGTGTGGTGGGGCAGCATCGTGGCTTCAGCGCGCAGGCGTCGCAGTCGCGCTTGCTGGCCCGGTAGCGCATCATGCCATCGTCGTCGACGAGCGGGAACGGCGTCCGATAGACCTTCTGGCGTGGCCGCAATGGGTGGCCGGCCGGGCAGGTGTAGGCATCGGCTGCAGGGTCGTAGGTGAAGGCTGACCGGCTGAAGGTGCCATCGCGGCGCTCGGACTTGTCGAAGACGGGGATGTGCGGCTCGATCCCGCGCTCGTGCACGAGCCAAGCGAGCTGCTCGGCCGACCCGTAGGCACTGTCGGCCGCAAGCCGGGCCGGCCACAGCCCGAAGCGGTCCTGCGCGCGCGCGATCATGGTGCGGGCTGCCCCGACCTCCGCCTGCCGGATGGCGCGGCTGGCCTCGACATCGACGATCACGGCGTGGTCGAGGTCGATCAGGTAGTTGGTGGCGTAGGCGAAGAAGGCATGGCCCTTCAGCGCGCCCGTCCACTGCGCCGCCGGGTCGGAGCGGGAGACGAACTTCGGCTGGACCTCGCTCGCTGCTCCCCAGGCGGCTTCGTCGAGGGTGTCGAGGTACTCGCGCACCGACCGGCGGATCCGGGCGAGATCGTTCCAGTCGACGGCCTCGGAGGCGTCTGCGGAGCGCTGCTTGTTGGCATCGGCCCGGATCAGGCTGGCATCGACCGCGAAGCCCTCGCCACCGACCAGCCCCTCCTCGATGCAGCGCTGCACGGTGGTCTCGAACACCTCGCGCAGCAGGTCGCTGTCACGGAAACGACCGTGTCGGTTCTTGGAGAAGGTCGAGTGGTCGGGCACCGCGCCATCCAACCCGAGCCGGCAGAACCAGCGGTAGGCGAGGTTGAGATGCACCTCCTCGCACAGACGGCGCTCGGAGCGGATGCCGAAGCAGTAGCCGACGAGCAGCATGCGAACCATCAGCTCGGGATCGACCGAAGGCCGACCCGTGGTGCTGTAGAAGGGACGCAGGTGCGCGCGTAGGCCCGACAGGTCGACGAAGCGGTCGATGGCGCGCAGGAGATGGTCGGCGGGTACGTGGGTATCGAGCGAGAACTCGTAAAACAGGGCGCCCTGCTCGACTTGCCGAGGTCCCATCATCTGCTTCGATCTCCGTCTTTCGACAGGAGTGAATCACCCCGCGACTACCGCCGCAACAGCGGAGTTTTTCAACAGAATCCGCCCTGAGCGGACATTGTGGCTCGGTACCCGAAAGCGGACGTTCGTGATCGACGGACGTCGCGTCCAATCACGCCCTTCTTCCGACGTCCAGCGTGGCCAGCAATCATAGGTTTTGATAGAGAGAGATCGATTACGCGACAACGATTGGATGACGGCAATGACCGCTGTTGATCCGATAGGCGTTACAACACCGGAGCGCCACATCATGTCCTTGCTGGAATCCGTTGCGACACTTCGCTCGATCACGAGGGTAATTCCCGCAAAGCTAGTTGCCTTATGTCTTATCTCGACTAGCGCGCCAACACCGAGCCTTGCGGAAACGTCACCGCCCCAGACGGCCGGCATTCCCATATCCAATGGCCAGATCGACAAGGCTATCGCCAGTCTCGATGCGATCGCCAGCGACGTCATGAAGAGGAGCGGCGTGCCGGGCATGGCAGTCGCGGTGGTGCGGGATGGCAAGACGGTATATGCGAAGGGTTTTGGCGTCCGGAAAATCGGCGAGAGCCAACCGATCGACGCAGATACCGTGTTTCAGATCGCGTCGCTTTCGAAATCCCTTGCGGCCAGCGTTGTCGCCCATGAGGTTGGACTGGGCACCATCAAGTGGGACACGCCTCTCGTGGCGCACCTGCCCTGGTTCAGGCTTGGTGACCCGTGGATCACGCAGCATGTCACCATTGCCGATATGTTCAGCCATCGCTCTGGTTTGCCGGAGCATGCCGGCGATGATTTGGAAGATTTCGGCTATGACCGACGAACCGTGCTGGAGCGCCTGCGCCTGCTGCCGCTTCGCAGCTTTCGAGATACTTACGCTTATACGAATTTCGGCTTGACGGCAGCGGCGGAGGCCGTAGCTGCAGCATCGGGCAAGGACTGGGAAAGCCTTTCCGAAGATGTCCTTTACAAGCCGCTCGGCATGACCGCGACCAGCTCACGCTTTGCTGATTTCGCAAAGCAGTCGAATCGCGCCTTTGGGCATGTGAAGGTCGGTGACGCCTTCCTGCCGAAATATCAACGTCTGCCCGACGCGCAGTCGCCGGCGGGCGGCGTCAGTTCATCGGCAAACGATCTCGCTCGATGGTTGGCGTTGATGCTGCAAAACGGCAAATTCGAAGGTCGTCAGATCATTCCAGCGGATGCGCTGCTTCCGGCGGTGACGGCCGAGGCCATTTCGACCCACTCCTTCGCGGTTGACGCAAGGCCGAGCTTCTACGGGTACGGATTCGGCGTTGGAATCACACCGGCGGGCCGGACGATTGTCAGTCATTCCGGCGCCTTCGCGCTGGGGGCCGGAACCCATTACGCGATGATCCCATCGGCTGGGGTCGGAATTGTCGTGCTGACCAACGCGGGACCGGGCGGTGCAGCGGAGGCACTCGGCGCCTCCTTCATGGACCTTGTCCAGTTCAGCATGGTCACGCGGGATTGGCTTGCCGCCTATAGGGCAGCGATGTCGGAGCTCTTGGCGCCGACGGGCGACCTTGTCGGCAAGTCACCACCCACCACTCCAGCGCCGGCGGCAAAGCTTTCATCCTATATCGGTAGCTATGCCAACCCTTATTTCGGCAACGCCGAGATCGTCGAGGCGAATGGCCATCTGGAGCTGAGGATCGGCCTTTCGGGCAAATCGTACATGTTGACGCACTGGGACGGTGACATGTTTTTGGTTAGCCCTTCCAGCGAGAACCAAGCCGATGGTTCGCTGTCGTCGATCGCATTCAAACGGACCGGCAACGAGCCGGCGCGCGAAGTGACGATCGAATATCTCAACGGCAATGGGCTCGGCCTGTTTCTGAGGCGTTGATAGGCCCTAAACCGACAGCCACCGCCGCACCTGCGCCTCGACCATCCCGGATCGCGGCCCGGCCTCGACCACCTGGCCGCGATCCATCACTGCGTAGGAATCGCAGAGGTCGCGCGCCCATTCGAAATACTGCTCGACCAGCACGATCGCCATCTCGCCCTTCGCGCGCAGGTAGTCGATGGCCCGGCCGATCTCCTTGATGATCGAGGGCTGGATGCCCTCGGTCGGCTCGTCGAGGACGAGGAGGCGGGGACGCGTGACGAGCGCCCGGCCGATGGCGAGCTGCTGCTGCTGGCCGCCCGAGAGGTCGCCGCCGCGCCGGCCCAGCATGTCCTTGAGGACCGGGAACAGGTCGTAGATCTCACCCTGCACATAGCGGTCGCGGCGCTTGAGCGGCGCGAAGCCGGTCTCCAGGTTCTCCTTGACGGTGAGCAGCGGGAAGATTTCGCGGCCCTGCGGCACGAAGGCGATGCCGCGGCGCGCCCGGTCGTAGGGGGCGAGCCGGCTGATGTCCCGGCCGTCGAGCCGGATCGCGCCCGCCGAGACCGGCTGCTGGCCGACGATGGCGCGCATCAGCGAGGTCTTGCCGACGCCGTTGCGGCCGAGCACGGCCGTCACCTTGCCGATCTCCGCCTGCAGCGAGACGCCGCGCAGGGCCTGCGCCGCACCGTAATGGAGGTCGATCGCCTCGACGTTGAGCATCGCGCCGGTCCCTTCAGCGACCCAGATAGACCTCGACCACCCGCGGGTCGGCCGAGACGGAATCGATCGAGCCCTCGGCCAGCACCGCGCCCTCGTGCAGGCAGGTGACGCGGCAATCCAGGGCGCGCACGAAATGCATGTCGTGCTCGACGACGATGACCGCGTGATCGCGGGCGATGCGGCGCAGCAGCGTCGCGGTCGCCTCAGTCTCGGCATCGGTCATGCCGGCCACCGGCTCGTCGACGAGCAGGAGTTTTGGGTCCTGCGCGAGGAGCATGCCGATCTCCAGCCATTGCTTCTGGCCGTGGGAGAGGTCGGCGGCCGGCCGCGCCCGGTGGGCGAGGAGCCCGGTCGTCGTCAGGATCGCGTCGATGCGCTCCGCCGCGATGCGGTTGCGCCAGCCGAACAGCGAGGCCGTCGCACCCCGCGGGCCCTTCAGCGCGAGCAGGATGTTGTCGGCGACCGTGTGGCTCTCGAACAATGTGGGCTTCTGGAACTTGCGGCCGATGCCGAGTTCCGCGATGGCCGCCTCGTCCATCCGGGTGAGGTCGTGCAGACCGTCGAACAGCACCTCGCCGGAATCGGGCCGGGTCTTGCCGGTGATGCAGTCCATCATGGTGGTCTTGCCGGCCCCGTTCGGGCCGATGATGGCGCGCATCTCGCCGGGCATCAGGGTCAGCGACAGGCCGCGCAGCGCCCGGTAGCCGTCGAACGTGACCCTGATGTCGTCGACATAGAGCAGTGCGTTGGTGAGGCGGCGGTCCTGCGGGGCTGCATCCAGGGCGATCGCAGCGCTCATGACTGGCGTCCTTCCTCGGCGAGGGCGGGCTCGCCCGGCGCCGGACCGGGCAGGGCCGCCGGCCGGCCATCGAAGCGCTCGGCGAGCGTCCCGACGATGCCGCGCGGCAGGAACAGGGTGACGACGACGAAGAGGGCGCCGAGCATGAACAGCCACGCATCCGGCATCGCGCCCGTGAGCAGGGTCTTGGCGTAGTTCACGAGGACGCCGCCCAGCGCCGCGCCGACGAGCGTGCCGCGGCCGCCGACCGCGACCCAGATCACCGCCTCGATCGAGTTGGCAGGCGTGAACTCGGACGGGTTGATGATGCCGACCTGCGGCACGTAGAGGGCCCCCGCCACGCCCGCCATCATGGCGGAGACCGTGAAGGCCAGAACCTTGAAATGCGCCGTGCGGTAGCCGAGGAAGCGCGTGCGCGATTCCGCGTCCCGGATCGCGATCAGCACCTTGCCGTAGGCCGAGACCGTCATGAAGCGGGCGAGGAGATAGGCGAGCGCCAGCGCCACCGCGGACAGCCCGAACAGCGCCACGCGGGTACCCTGCGCCTGCACGTTGAAGCCCAGGATGTCCTTGAAGTCGGTGAGCCCGTTGTTGCCGCCGAGCCCCATGTCGTTGCGAAAGAAAGCGAGCATGAGCGCGAAGGTCATCGCCTGGGTGATGATCGACAGGTAGACGCCGGTGACCCGCGAGCGGAAGGCGAGCCAGCCGAACACGAAGGCGAGGAGCCCGGGGACGAGCAGCACCATCGCGGCCGCGAAGGGAAAGGAGTCGAATCCGTACCAGTACCAGGGCAGTTCCTTGTAGTTCAGAAAAACCATGAAGTCGGGCAGGACCGGATGGCCGTAGACGCCGCGCGGGCCGATCTGGCGCATCAGGTACATGCCCATCGCGTAGCCGCCGAGGGCGAAGAAGGCGCCGTGGCCGAGGGAGAGGATGCCGCAATAGCCCCAGACGAGATCGAGGCTCAGCGCCAGGATCGCGTAGGTGAGATACTTGCCCATCAGCGAGACCGCGTAGGTCGGCACATGCACGGCCGAGCCCGGCGCGGTCATCAGGTTCAGGACCGGAACCGCCACCGCGAAGGCGGCGAGCACCGCGAGGAAGATCAAGCCCTTGCGGTCGATGAGGCCAATAAGCGTCATGGGTCAGGCCTCCACGGCGCGGCCCTTGAGCGCGAACAGGCCGCGCGGGCGCTTCTGGATGAACAGCACGATGAAGACGAGGAGCAGGATCTTGCCCAGCACCGCGCCCGCATAGGGTTCGAGGAACTTGTTGGCGACCCCGAGGGTCAGCGCCGCGACGAGGGTTCCCCAGAGATTGCCGACGCCGCCGAACACCACGACCAGGAACGAGTCGATGATGTAGCTCTGGCCGAGATTGGGCGAGACGTTGTCAATCTGCGAGAGCGCCACGCCCGCGATGCCGGCGATGCCTGAGCCGAGGCCGAACGTGAAGGCGTCGATCCAGGGGGTGCGGATGCCCATGGAAGCGGCCATGCGCCGGTTCTGCGTCACCGCCCGGGTCTTGAGGCCGAAGGAGGTGGCTTTCAGGATCAGGTTGAGGCCGAGGAACACCGCTAGCGCGAAGAGCACGATCCACAGCCGGCCCCAGGTGATGGAGAGGCCGAACACGTCGACCGCGCCGGCCATGTAGGAGGGCGCGCCGACCTCGCGGTTGGTGGGGCCGAAGAGCGAGCGCACCGCCTGCTGCAGGATCAGGCTGACGCCCCAGGTGGCGAGCAGCGTCTCGAGCGGCCGGCCGTAGAGGTGGCGGATGATGCCCCGCTCGATGACGATCCCGACCGCGCCCGCGACCAGGAAGGCGAGCGGGATGGCGATGGGCAGCGACCAGTCGAACAGGCCGGGCATCCGCTGGCGGATCGCCTCCTGCACCAGGAAGGTCGTGTAGGCACCGAGCATCACCATCTCGCCATGCGCCATGTTGATGATGCCCATGACGCCGAAGGTGATCGCGAGCCCGATGGCGGCGAGCAGCAGCACCGAGCCGAGGGAGACGCCGTACCAGGCATTCTGCAGGTTCGCGACGAGGGCGAGCCGCCATTCCACGCCCGCGATCGCCTTGGCGGCTGCGTCGCGCACGGCCGGCGACGGATTGCCCGAGAGGCCGCGCAGGATTGCGAGGGCGTCGCCGTCGCCGCGCGCCTGCAGCACCGCCACGGATGCGATCCCGGCGCCCTCCGGCGTGTCGGGCTTCGCAAGGAGCGCTGCGGCGCGGGCCTCCTCCATGGCGCGCTTCACGCCCGCGTCGGTCTCGCGCGCGAGCGCCGTCTCGAGGGCGGGCAGCGCCGCGACGTCGCGGGCCTTGAACACCGCATCGGCGGCATTGCGGCGCAGGCCTGGATCCGGCGCCACGAGGTTGAGCGTGCCCTGCGCCGCGTCGATGGCCCGCCGGACCCGGTTGTTCACGCGCACGGGCTTGAACCCGTCCGGGCTCGGGAGGGCCGCCCCGGTCCGGACTTCCGTCAGGGCGCCGCCCTCCCGGATCGCCAGGGTCTTGTCCTCGGCGCGGACCAGGAGCCTGCCGTCGGCGAGCGCGCGCAGCACGGCGCCGGCCTTCGGGTCGCCGCTCGTCGCCAGCCCGGCGATGCCGGCTTCGATATCCGAGTAGCTGTCGCTTGCGAGCCGCGCATAGGCGGCATCGGCCGGCGACTGCGCCTGCACGGGGCGCGGTCCGGCCGCACACCATGCGGCGAGGACGAGGGCGAGGATGATCCAGCGGCGCATCCGGGCTTTCCGATGATGTGTTGAATGATTGATCGAGATCCGGGCGAGGCGCGGGACCCGCGGGATCCCCTCTCCCATTCGGGTCCCATTCGGGAGAGGGGATCCCGCGCATCAATTGGAATTGAGGCGCCGCTCAGGTGGCGCTCCGCCGGCCGGCGCTTACGCGCCGCCGCACTTCTTGGTCTTGGTGTTGTAGTTGCCGCAATTCAGCTTGACCCAGTCGGCCACGAGATCCTTGGAGCCTTCGAGCTCCTTCGACCACGCGTCGCCCGGAACCAGGCCGTCGGTCTTCCACACCACGTCGAACTGTCCGTCACCCTTGATCTCGCCGATGAAGACCGGCTTGGTGATGTGGTGGTTGGGCAGCATCTCCGAGGTGCCGCCAGTCAGGTTGGCCTGCTTCGTGCCCGGAAGCGCCGCGATCACCTTGTCGGGATCGGTCGTGCCGGCCTTCTCGACCGCCTTCACCCACATGTTGAAGCCGATGTAGTGGGCCTCCATGGGATCGTTGGTGACCCGCTTCGGGTTCTTGGTGAAGCTCCGCCACTTCTCGATGAAGGCCTTGTTGTCCGGCGTGTCGATCGACTGGAAGTAGTTCCAGGCCGCGAGGTGGCCGACCAGCGGCTTGGTGTCGATGCCCGCCAGCTCCTCCTCGCCGACCGAGAAGGCCACGACCGGGATGTCCGTCGCCTTGATGCCCTGGTTCGCCAGCTCCTTGTAGAAGGGCACATTGGCGTCGCCGTTGATGGTCGAGACCACCGCGGTCTTCTTGCCCGCCGAGCCGAACGCCTTGATCGCCGCCACCCGGGTCTGCCAGTCGGACTGGCCGAACGGCGTGTAGTTGATCGAGATGTCCTCGGGCTTCACGCCCTTCGCCTTGAGATAGGCTTCGAGGATCTTGTTGGTCGTGCGCGGATAGACGTAATCCGTGCCCTCCAGCACCCAGCGCTCGACCTTCTCCTCCTGCATCAGATAGTCGACGGCCGGGATCGCC
Source organism: Methylobacterium nodulans ORS 2060 (assembly GCF_000022085.1). Taxonomy (NCBI): domain Bacteria; kingdom Pseudomonadati; phylum Pseudomonadota; class Alphaproteobacteria; order Hyphomicrobiales; family Methylobacteriaceae; genus Methylobacterium; species Methylobacterium nodulans. The sequence continues at coordinate 4,669,790 of NC_011894.1, read as the reverse complement.
TGCTGGTTCGGGGCGGCGCCGGTGTAGAACACGTTGCGCTCGCTCTCCTCGCCCTCGTACTGGACGGGGTAGAACAGGATCGAGTTCAGCTCCTTGAACACCGGCAGCACGGATTTGCGCGACACGCTGGTCCAGCAGCCGAACACCGCCGAGACCTTGTCCTTCGCGATCAGCTCGCGCGCCTTCTCGGCGAAGAGCGGCCAGTTCGAGGCCGGATCGACCACGACCGCTTCGAGCTTCTTGCCGAGCACGCCGCCTCGTCTGTTCTGCTCATCGATGAGCATGAGCATGACGTCCTTGAGCGTCGTCTCGGAGATCGCCATGGTGCCCGAGAGCGAGTGCAGGATGCCGACCTTGATCGTCTCCTGTGCGGAGGCGGCCGTTGCCGTCAGGGCGCCGAGTGCCAGCCCGCCCGCGACCGTCGCGCGCGAGAGCCATGCCTTCCAGGACATCGTCATGTGTTCCGTTCCCCTGACCTGTTGTCCGGTCGCGCACGCTCCGGCAAGCGATGTGCCAATTCCGCATGCAGCGGCAGCCGTGGCCGCAGCGGCCGCCTGCCCCGCAGGGCCGCGCCGATTCCGGCCGCTGCACCGGAACTGGGCACCGGCAGACCGCAACACAGCCCAAGATCAGCTCACTCTGCCTCGTTTTTCGGCAGATCCCGTTCGGCCGCTCCACTGATCCGGCGCCGGCCCTAGCTCCCCGCACGGGCGGAGGAGAGCCAGGGCACATGATCAAGGATCTCTGGTACAAGAATGCCGTGATCTATAGCCTGTCGGTCGGCACCCTCATGGATGCCAATGGCGACGGGTGCGGGGATTTCGAGGGGCTGGAGCGGCGGCTCGACTATCTGGTCGGCCTTGGCGTCACGGCCCTGTGGCTGATGCCGTTCCAGCCCTCCCCGATGCGCGACAACGGCTACGATATCAGCGACTATTACGGCGTCGATCCGCGCTACGGCACGCTCGGCGACTTCGTGGCCTTCACGCACGCGGCCAAGCAGCGCGGCCTCAAGGTGCTGATCGACCTCGTGGTCAACCACACCTCCGACCAGCATCCCTGGTTCCAGTCCGCCCGCTCCGATCCGGATTCGCCCTACCGGGACTGGTACGTGTGGTCGAAGACGAAACCGCCGCACGCCGACAGCGGCATGGTCTTTCCGGGCGTGCAGAAGACCACCTGGACCTACGACCGCGCCGCGCGGGCTTGGTATTTCCACCGCTTCTACGACTTCCAGCCGGATCTCAACACCACGCATCCGAAGGTCCAGGCCGAGATCCTCAAGATCATGGGCTTCTGGATCCAGCTCGGCGTTTCCGGCTTCCGCATGGACGCGGTGCCCTTCGTGATCGCCGAGAAGGGGCCGGAGGTCGAGGGCGAGCCGATCGAGCGGTTCGGGATGCTGCGCGAGTTCCGCGAGTTCCTGCAATGGCGCCAGGGCGACGCGATCATCCTGGCCGAGGCGAACGTGCTGCCGCGGCAGGACCTCGAATATTTCGGCGCGGATGGCGACCGCATGCACATGATGTTCAACTTCCAGGTCAACCAGGCGCTCTTCCTGGCCCTGGCGACCGGCAGGACCGGGCGGCTGATCGAGTCGCTGGACAGGACCCGCGCGCGGCCGGCCGTGGCGCAATGGGCGCAGTTCCTGCGCAACCACGACGAGCTCGACCTCGGGCGGCTCCAACCGGAGGAGCGTGCGGCGGTGTTCGCGGCCTTCGGGCCCGATCCCGAGATGCAGCTCTACGGCCGGGGCATCCGCCGCCGCCTGCCGCCGATGCTCGGCGGCGACCGCAGGCGCCTCGAACTCGCCTACAGCCTGGTGTTCACCCTGCCCGGCACGCCGGTGCTGCGCTACGGCGACGAGATCGGCATGGGCGACGACCTCTCGCGGCCCGAGCGCGAATGCGCCCGCACGCCGATGCAATGGTCCGACGAGCCGCAGGGCGGCTTCACCAAGAGCAACCGGCCGGCGGCGCGCCCCATTAGCGGCGGCCCCTACGGCTTCGAGCACGTCAACGCCGCCGCCCAACGCCAGGACCCGAACTCGCTCCTCAACTGGCTGGAGCGGATCATCCGCATGCGCAAGGAGGTGCCGGAGATCGGCTGGGGCGACTTCGCGGTGCTGAAGACCGGCGCGGAGAGCGTGCTCGGGCTGCGCTACGACTGGCGCAACAACGCGGTGCTGTGCCTGCACAATCTCCAATCCGAGCCGGTGGAGATCCGGTTCGCCACCGGGCTCGACGGCGAGGGCGGGCTTTTGATCGACCTCCTCACCGGTGAGCGCAGCCGCGCGGACGGGAAGGGCCGCCACACGGTTCTCCTCGAAGGCTATGGCTACCGCTGGTACCGGGTCGGAGGGCTCGACTACCTGCTCAAGCGCAGCGAGGTGTGATACCAACGGGCCTTGAAAAGGACCGTTGGTTCCGTTCTCGAATTTTCGCCAAGCCACAGGCTTGGTGTCGAAAATTCGAGATGGTCAACGGCCCGCTGCGTCAGCACTTGGCTTACGTCAGCAGCCCGGGCCGTTGGTATGACGACGCCGATCGAGACCTGTGACAGCGCGCGCGAGGATGCGTAGAAGCCCATCATGGCTCCCGTCGTCCGCTTCGCCCCCTCCCCCACGGGCTACCTCCACATCGGCAATGCCCGCACCGCCCTGTTCAACGCGCTGTTCGCGCGGCGCGAGGGAGGCACCTTCGTGCTTCGCCTCGACGACACCGACACGGCGCGCTCGACGCCCGAATTCGCGGCGGCGATCGCGGAGGACCTGCGCTGGCTCGGCATCGCGCCCGATCGCTCGGTGCGCCAGTCCGACCGCATCGCGCTCTACGACGCGGCGGCGGAGCGGCTGCGGGCGTCGGGCCGGCTCTACCCGGCGTATGAGACGCCCGACGAGCTGGAGCGCCGCCGCCGCCGCCAGCTCGGGCGCGGCCAGCCGCCGGTCTACGACCGCGCGGCGCTGCGGCTGACGCAGGCGGAGCGCACGGCGCTGGAGGCCGAGGGCCGCCGGCCGCATTGGCGCTTCCGTCTCGATCCGGGGCCGGTGACCTGGACCGACCTCGTGCGTGGCCCCTGCCACGTCGAGGCCGAATCGCTCTCCGACCCGGTGCTGGTGCGGGAGGACGGCAGCTATCTCTACACCCTGCCCTCCGTCGTGGACGATGCCGAGATGGGCATTACCCACGTCATCCGGGGCGAGGACCACGTCACCAACACGGCGGTGCAGATCCAGATCTTCGCCGCGCTCGGCGCCCCCGTGCCGGTCTTCGCGCACCACAACCTGCTCACCACGGCGAGCGGCGAGGGCCTGTCGAAGCGGCTCGGCCACCTCTCGCTGCGCGGCCTGCGCGCGGACGGCTACGAGCCCGGCGCCGTGGCCTCGCTCGCGGTGCTGACCGGCTCGGCGGAGGCGGTGCGGGCCGTCGCCGACCTCGACGAGCTGGCGCGCCTCCTCGACCTCGCCCATGTGTCGCGGGCGCCCGCCAAGTTCGATCCGCACGATCTCGACCAGCTCAACGCCCGCATCATCCACGGGATGGATGCCGCGGAGGCACTGCCCCGCCTCGCCGCGCTCGGCATCCCGCCCGCCCGGGCCGAGGCGTTCTGGACCGCGGTGCGCGCGAACCTGACGAAACTCTCCGACGCAGCCGCGTGGTGGCGGGTGGTGGAAGGGCCGGTGATGCCGGTCGTCGCGGATGCGGCCTTCGCCGCGCAGGCGGCCGCGCTGCTCCCGCCGGAGCCCTGGGACGGCGGCACCTGGAAGGCCTGGGGCGATGCGGTCAAGGCGAGAATCGGCCTCAAGGGCAAGGCGCTGTTCCTGCCGCTGCGGCTCGCGCTGACCGGCCTCGATCACGGCCCGGATCTCTCCGGGCTGCTCCCGCTGATCGGGCGCGAGCGGGCCCTGCGGCGCCTCCGGGGCGAGGCCGCCTGACGCCGGAAGGTCACAGAAGAGGCGCGTCGACTGCTCGAGTCTGTTCAGGAGAAGTGGTTCTTCCGCACTTTGCGTGGATCAGGCAGCGATGAGGATGCGGCTACGGAGGAGTGCGAAGCTGGCGCGACCGTACATGGTGCGCTTGAGCATCTTCAGCCGACTGATCTGCCCTTCCGCCTGAGCATTGCTCCAGGACGTCGTCAGCGCCGCCCGAACGGCCGCCCCATCCTGCGCCAAACCGGCCGCGAAGGTCTCCAGCGCAGCGACACCGCAGTTCCGGGTTTCGAGCAGCCATCTGTCGAGCTCGCTGGCAGGGTCCGCCGGCCGGTCGCCGCCCAGGCCACAGGCACGCACGAGCATCGTGAACCGCCGCGCCAGATCGGCGATCCGTGCGGCTTCAGGATCCTGCCGGATGCGGGCGAGGTCAGCCGCGGCGCGGGGCTGCAGTGTCGCGAGGGGCTGCACCAGGATCCAGGCCAGTTGCTTGGGTGAGGCGATGGGTGAGGGTCTGATCGCCTCAGTGCTCGTCGAGGCGGGCTGCGACAGCCATTTGCGAGCCGTGCGCCGCTCGGCGACGAAGCGGTGCACCTGCCGATGGGTTCCCGCGAAGCCCTGGCGGCGGATCTCGCGCCAGAGCGCCATAGCGTTCTCGCAGCCCTCGGCCATGCGCTGCTCCAGATGGGCGAGGTAGGGATCGAGGCGAGAGGGATTGGGTCTGCGGATCGCGCGCTCCGGGAAGCTCTCGGCCTGGGCGTACTTGCGCACGGTCGCTCGCGCCAGACCCGTGGCGCGGCCGATCGCCAGGAGGGTCTCGCCAGCGAGATGGCGTCGGCGCACGTCCTCATAGGCCGCCAGCCGGCGGGCGCGGCTGTCGAGGCTGACGGCAATCTCGGCTGCGCTGCGGCGATAGGCGCGCGGGCGCTCCCCTGGCTGTCGTCCGTCACCACTCGCAAGAGGAGGGAGCTGTCGCAGCCGGCCATGGACGCGGCCAAGCCAGCGTTCGAGAACCTGGCGCAGGTTGAGGAGCAGGTGCCATCGGTCGGCGACCTGGAGGGCGGCCGGCGCGCCCGCGGTGGCCGCTCGGGCGTACTCGGTCGAGCGGTCGCGGGCGACGATCTGGATGCTGGGATGGCGACGCAGCCATGCGGCAACGGTCGCCCCTGAGCGGTCGGGCAGCAGGTCGATCGGGCATCGCCGTTCGAGGTCGACGAGAAGCGTGCCGTAGCTCCGACCTTTGCGGATGGCCCAGTCGTCGATGCCCACGGCGCGCGGCGCGTTCGCTCTCGGCAACGGGAGGCGGTGCACGAGGCGCAGGATCGTGTCGGGGCTGGTTTGCATCCCCAGGTGGCCGGTCAGGCGCGCGCCGGCCTCGCCGCCGACTGCAAGCCCGATCCGGGTCTGGGCCTGAGCGAGGCGGCGGGTCCGGCGCGCTCGCGGCGGTATCAGCCGCGGAAGAGGCTCGGCGAACGTGCGGCGGCGGCAAGCGGGATGATGGCAGTAGAAGCGTCGGATACGCAGGCGCAGCGTCACAGGCTGGCCCATGCTCGGCAGATCGGCCGGACGGCGATCATAGCGGCTGTGAACGGCGGAACTGGGCGTGCCACAGGTCGGACATCGACCATGACAACGGCGGCCATGGGCGATGACGACAAGGTGATCGGTGTGGCGAAAGACCCGCTCGATCGTGCAGCCCGGCAGGGATGAGGACAGGATCATCCGCCTCGTGAATCAGCCTGCGCTTCCCGCGTCACCGCGACCGTTCCACGCAAAGTGCGGAAGAACCGGAGAAGTGGACACCTTTTCTCCGTCCGGAATCCGTTCGATCAATGGCTTGGAGCCTGTCAGGCGCTTCTAAAAGGGCCTGACAGGCTCTAGCATCGTTGACGCGCCTGATTCGATCTCCCACAACGGCGCAAGCTCGGGCGGCCGGCCGATCCCGCCGGAGGATCTCCCGCACATCCGGCGTCGATGCTCTTCAACTCCTTCCCGTTTCTCCTCGGCTTCCTGCCGCTCGCCCTCGCGCTCCACGCCTTCGTGGAGGGCTCCCGGCCGGGCTGGCGGCTGCCGCTCCTCGTCCTCCTGTCGCTGGCCTTCTACGGCTGGTGGGATTGGCGCTTCCTGCCCCTGCTGGCGGCCTCGATCGCGCTGAACTGGCTCGTCGCGCGCTGGTTCGTCCGCCTCCGCGCCGCCCTCCTCATCCCGCTCGCCATCGCGGCCAACCTCGCGCTCCTCGCCGTCTTCAAGTATGCGGGCTTCCTCGTCGACCTCGCCAATCTCGTCCCGGGCCTCGACCTGTCCAGGCCCTCTCTCGCCCTGCCGCTCGGCATCTCCTTCTTCACCTTCCACCACGTGATGTACCTGACGGACCTGGCGCGAGGCCGCGCCCCGTCCATGGACCTCACGCGCTACGCCCTCTACATCGCCTTCTTCCCGCAGGTCCTCGCCGGCCCGCTGGTGCGCTGGAGCGAGATCCTCGACCAGTTCGACGAGCGACCCTACGACCGCCCGGACGCAGCCGAGCGCTTCGGCCGCGGCCTGATGCTGCTCGGCGTCGGCCTGGCCAAGAAGGTCTTCCTCGGCGACCCGCTCGCCGCCTACGCCAATCCGGTCTTCGAGGCGGCGAGCCTCGGCCGGTCCGTCACCGTGGTCGAAGCCTGGCAGGCGACGCTCGCCTTCACGTTCCAGATCTATTTCGACTTCTCCGGCTATACCGACATGGCGCTGGGCCTCGCGCTCCTGTTCGGGATCGTGCTGCCGCAGAACTTCGACGCGCCCTACCGGGCGACCTCGCTGCGGGACTTCTGGCGGCGCTGGCACATGACCCTGTCGCGCTTCCTGCGCGACTACCTCTACGTGCCGCTCGGCGGCAACCGGCGGGGCCTCGCGGTGCAGCTCGGGGCGCTCCTCGCTACGATGACGCTCGGGGGCCTGTGGCACGGGGCGGGGCTCGCCTTCGTGGCCTGGGGTCTGGCCCATGGGCTCGGGCTCGGCGCCGGGGTGTTGTGGCGGCGGGCGGGCCTCGCGATGCCGGCGCCGCTCGGCTGGGCGCTGACCTTCGGCTTCGTGATGCTGACCTGGGTGCTGTTCCGGGCGACGAGCTTCGAGGCGGCGCTGACCCTGTTCAAGGGGCTGTTCGGCCTCGCCCCCGTGGGCCACGGCTTCAAATGGCGCGCCTTCGTGCCGGCCGTGCTGGTGGCGCTCGCCGGTCCCACCGCCTGGGCGGCGGTGCACCGACTGCAGCCCAGGCCCGCCCTCGCAGTGGCCTTCGGGCTCCTGTTCGTCGCGGCCCTCCTGCGCATCGGCGACGATGCGAACTACGAGTTCATCTACTTCCAGTTCTGAATGCCAGCGGCCGCTCGGCCGCCGTGAGAGGGAGGAACGGTTGCGCGCGCTCCAAGGCAGCCCGGACAACCCGGCCCGCATGGCGCCGATGAGCCCCGCCGCGAGGAGCGAGCGTTCCGCGTGAAACCGGCCGATCCCATCACCGCGCCCCGGGCCCCCGAGGCTCCGCCCGCCGATGGCCGCGGCTCCGCGGCGGCGTGGCGGCGATTCTCCGGGCTGGTTCTCGGCAGCATCGTCGCGCTTCTCGCCGGCTACCTGGCCCTGGCCCTCGCGATCGACCCCTACGACACCGGCCGGCCGCGGCTCCTGGACCGCGACGGCGTCCGCCCGCAGGGCCCCCGCACCGCTTCCGCGAGCCGGGGGCGCGATCCCGCCTTCACGGGCGCCATCATCGGCAACTCCCACATCCAGCTCGTGACGCCCGAGCGCCTGCGCACTGAGACCGGCATCCCCTTCGTCCAGCTCGCGGTGCCGGCGACCGGCCCGGGCGAGCAGCTGACCCTGGCGGCGTATTTCCTGCGCCACCATCCGCGGCCCCAGGCGCTGGTCCTCGCCGCGGATGCCTTCTGGTGCGGCGACGACCCGGCGCTGCCGCCGTCGAAGCCATTCCCGTTCTGGCTTCTCGCGCCCGACTGGCCGGGCTACCTGCGCGGACTCCTCCGCTCGACGGCCGCGGCGGAAGTCGCCACCCGGATCCGCTGGGCCGTCCGGCCCGAGAAGCGGCGGGCCCGCCCCGACGGCTACTGGGATTACGAGCCGGAATACCTGCGGCTCGGCGATCCGGACGATCCGGTCCGTGTGGCGGCTCGCGAGCGGCGGCCGCCTGCCGAGCCGGATCCCGGCCGCGCCGGACCCGCCTTCCCGGCGGCCGATCGCCTGCGCGAATTCGCAGGCAGCCTGCCGCCGCAGACGGCGCTCGTGCTGGTCTTCCCCCCGGTCTATGCCGGTGCGCAGGCTGCGCCCGGCACGCATCGGGCGGCAGCCGAGGCCGCCTGCCGCGCCGCACTGGCGGACGCCGTCGCCGGCCATTCCCGCCATCGCGTCATCGACTGGTCCGGCGGCCGGCCGGAGCTCGCCGATCCGGCGGCGTTCTTCGATGCCACCCATTACCGCCAACCGCTCGCGCGGCGCGTGGAAGCCGATATCGCCATGGCTCTCTTCGCCTTGAAGGCCGAGCGGGCGGAACGGTGACGGTCGCCACGGGCCCGGGCGGGGAAGGCGAGGTCGGGCTCAGGCGCAACTTCGGCGCGATACGGCGCCGCCGCGGGGCGGTACAATGCCTCGGCATCCGCGAGGATCAGCGAGGTCGGAGCCGCAGCATGAGCGTCGCCGCTTTCCGTCGCGCCAGCCTGGTCTGTGGACAGGCCCTGGCAACCTGTCTGGTGCTTCTCCCGGCCGATGCCGCCCGGGCGCAGAGGAGAGGCTGTACGATCACCCCATACACCGATCCGCCCCGGCAGGTGCTGGCCTGTCCGGACGGCTTCACGCTGAGCGCGGAAAACGCCAGCACCTACCGGTTGATCGACCGCAACCGGGATGGACGTCCCGAAGCCGCCGATCTGAACGGACGGGGCCTGCTGGTCGACGCCCCGCCACGCCAAGGCAGCTTCCAGGTCCGGACGCCGCACGCCATCGCCTCGGTGCGCGGCACGACCTGGGCGGTGGATGTGACGCCCGGCCGAACCTCGGTCTTCGTCCAGGCAGGGGAGGTATCGGTCAGCCGGCTGAGCGGTCCGGGTGTGGTGTTGCGTGCGGGGGATGGCGTTGATGTCGATGCCGGGACCGCGCCCCTTGAGGTCAAGCGCTGGAGCAGGGAGCGCGCGGCCGGCCTCCTGGCCCGGTTCGGGCGTTGACCTTTCGGCCGAACAGCGCGCGGACATGGCACGCGCTCGCCGCCTTCGCGCTCGCGGCCGTGTGGTCCGGATTCCTGGCCTCCGCCCATCTCGAGGGACGCGCGACCTTCCTCGACCGCATCGAGGCGCCTCTGCTGGATCTGCGCTTCGCCCTCGCCGGTCCGCGGCCCGCACCCTCGGAGGTCATGATCGTGGCGCTCGACGACGCGACGGTCGCGCAGGCCGGCACCTACCCGCTGCCGCGCGCCACGCTCGCCCGCCTGATCGGGACGCTCGCCGCGGCCTCTCCCCGCGCCATCGGCCTCGACGTGTTGTTCCTCGAACACGGTCCCGAGGCCGGCGATCAGGCCCTGGCTGCGGCTCTGCGCCAGACCGGCGCCGTCATCGCCGGCGCCGCCCTCTTCGCAAGCGGAGAGGTCGACGACGGGGTGGCGGAGATCCCCCGCGCCACGCAGGTGCTCTGGCCCATCGAGGCGTTGCGCACGCAGACCAGCCTCGGCCTCGTCAATGTCTCGACCGATCTGGGCGGGACACCGCGCCACGTCCCGTTGCTGATCCGCAGCGGCGACGCCCTTCTCCCCTCCTTCCCGCTGCAGCTCGCCGCACGGGCGGCGGGGGCGGAGCCCGTGCTCGCGGCGGGCGAGCTGGGAATCGGCCCGACCCGCCTGCGCCCGGATCTCGGCCTCACCCTCCCGCTCCGGTTCTACGGCCCGCGCGGGACGGTGCCGACCCTCAGCGCTGCAGCCATCCTGGGCGGCCGGGTGGCGCCGGATGCCTTGCGGAACCGCATCCTGCTGGTGGGCTCGACCGCAACCGCCGCGGGCGACAGCTTCGCGACCCCGTTCGATTCCGTGCTGCCGGGCGTCGAGGTGCTCGCGACGGCGCTCGCCCATCTCGTCACGGGCGACGGGCTCGTGCGCGACCGGCACATCCGGCGCGTCGATGCCTCGACCGCCATCGGGTTCGCCGGGGCGGCCGCCCTGCTGCTGCCGCTCGCTCCTCCGTCCATCGGCCTGGCGGTGCTGGGCCTTGCGGTCGCCGCGTGGCTCGGCCTCGTGCAGATCGCGTTCATGCAGCAGGGCCTCTGGCTCGCCGCCGCCCTGCCGATCGCCGCGCTGGCGCCGGTCGCGGCCTTCGGCATCGCCGGACGGGTGATCCTCGAGCGCCGCCTCGCCGGGCGCCTGGCCCGCGCCGAGCAGGCCCTGAGGGTGTTTCATCCGCCATCCCTCGCCACCCGGATCGCTCGGGATGCGGGCTTCCTGGCCGCGCCGGTCACGCAGCCGGCCGGAATCGTGTTCGTCGACCTGAGCGGCTTCACGGCGCTCAGCGAAACGCTCGGACCCGCCGCGACCCGCAGCTTCCTGCGCGACTTCCACGCCCTCGTCGAACAGGAGATCACCCGCGCCGGAGGCGTCGTGATGGCCTTCATGGGCGATGGCGCCATGAGCCTGTTCGGCCTGCCGGAGCCGGCGCCGGAGGATGCCGACCACGCGCTGGCGGCGGCCTGCTCCCTGATCCCGCGGGTGCGCTCCTGGCTGGCGACAGAGGCCCGGATCAATGCCGTCGACCTGAGGGTCGGGGCGCATTACGGAACCGTCGTGGTGTCGCGCCTCGGGTCGGACGATCACCAGCACATCACCGCCACGGGCGACAGTGTGAACGTCGCGAGCCGGCTGATGGAGGTCGGCAAGTCCCTCGGCGCGGCCCTCGTCGCGAGCGAGGATCTGCTCGCCGCATGCCGCGCGTCGCAGCCCGAGATCGCCGCGTTCGAGGGCCGGCGCGACGTCGCGATCCGCGGCCGGAATCAGCCCCTCGGGGTCGCGTTCCGGTGGACGCAGCCGGGACGGCCCGAGCGACCGGGCTGAGATGCGGTGCGGGCGCCGTCACTCCCGCTCCGTCCTGACATCCGCGATCACATCGAGCGCCGGCCGGTCGAGCAGGCGGATGCGCCCGCGCGCGAGCTGGACGATGCCGTCCCGCTTCCAGGCCTGCAGCTGCCGGTTGACCGTCTCGCGGCTGGTATTCGCGAACACGGCCAGCTCCTCCTGCGTCGCCTGGATCTCGTTGCCGTAATCGTCGGCGAGCGCGGCGAGGCGGCGGGCGAGGCGCGCCGGCACCGGGAGGAAATTCGTCTCCTCCATGCGCTCGCTCATCCACCGCACGCGCTTGCAGAGCAGCTCGATCAGAGCGATCGCGACCTCCGGCTGCTGGGACAGGAGGTCGAGCAGGTCGCGGCGCCGGATCACGAACAGCTCCGTCGGCTCCGTGGCCACCGCATCGGCCGTGCGCGGATGGCCGTCGAGGAGGGCGACCTCGCCGAACACGTCGCCGGGACCCAGCAGGTTGAGCGTGAGCTGGCGTCCCTCCGCCGTCCCGGTGGCGATGCGGATCTCGCCCCGGCGCACCGCATAGAGGGCGTCGGCCGGATCGTTCTTCTGGAACAGCACCTCCTGCGGCGCGAGGCTGCGCGTCACGCACAGGCGCGCAACCGCCTGCAGCGCCGGGTCGCCGAGGCCGGCGAAGAAGGGATTGGCCGAGAGAAGCCGGGCGAGCTGATTGGGTTCCGACATGGTCATGCCCGCAGAGCCGTCCCGCCCGCCGCAGCCGGGCGGGCGGGTTCGCTCAATCGTAGAAACTCGCGTCGACGCCGAGCCAGACGCTCTTGATCTTGCCCTAGATCGAGGTGTTGCCGCCGCCAGCCGTCTGCGAGCTGCCACTATCAACCACGGCCTGGAGATCCTCCATCGCCAGTTCGTCCCGGCCGGTGCGGGCGCGGGATCCTGAGAGAATCGGATGCTCGAGCAGGCCCGGTTCCCCCTTCGTCGCGTCACATACTGATCTGCATCGTGCTCTCCATCGCGTTCGGAGCTCAAGGAGAGGCTCCGTGGCGAGGATGCTCGCCCCTTTGCCGGCTCGCCTTCCGTGATCCAGGTCACACAGGCTGGCATGACCGGCGACGGGGATCCGGGCCGCCGAGCACGAGGCGACGGCAGAAACCGACCGCAGCCTCCGTTCAGGGCGGAACGAATGCCGCCCGAGGGGCGCCGGGTTCGACGGGATCCGGCGAGAGGATCCAAGCGCCGCTAGTTCGCAACTCCGGCGACGCTCGGGCCGGCAGGCGCGGCCGCACGCTTGCCGGCCGCCTCGGGCGCCTTCTCGGAGCCGGCGGGCTTGTGGGCCTCGGCCGGCTTGGCGGCCGCCGGCTTGCGCCCGTCGGCAGGCTTATGCGCATCCGCGGGCTTGCGCCCTTCCGCAGCCTTGGCGGACGGGTGCGCATGCGCCGCGACTTTCTTCGGGGCGGGCGCGGCGGGTTCCGGCTCGGGCGCGGGCGGCGGAAGCGCGGCCTGGGCGGTCGGCGGCGCCGAACTGCCGAACAGGTTGCCGAGGAGCTTGCGGTAGGCAGAGGGGTCGTCCTCGGCGCTCGCGACCGTCACCGGCGCCGCGGCGGGCTGCGGCGCCGCAGCGGATTGCGGCGCGAGGGCCTGGGCGGCCTCCTTCGTGGGGATCGGCGCGGGCGTGGCAGCAGGCGCCGCGAAGGCGAGCGCGGTCGGCCGCGCGGCGGCCTTCGGATCGCCCGCCTTGCGGGCGCCCCTGGAATCCTTCGCAGACTCCACGGACCTGGCATCCGGCGCCTTCGCCTCGGCGATCAGGATCGGCCGGCCCTTCGCGTCGACCGGAACCTCCTCGGGCCCGGCGGCGATGGCCTCGGGCCGGCTCACCACGCCGAGATTGGGCCGGCGGGTCTGCTGCTCGGCGAAGAGCTGGGTGCTCGGCGAGGTCTCGCGGAAGAACGGATGCTGGCCGCCATCCTGGTAGACCACCCGGACAGCCGGGGTGCCCTTGGCGATCAGCTCCGCGACCTCCTGCTCGTCCTTGCTGCGCTTCTCGGCCACCAGCGGATCGAGCTTCGGGCTGCAGGTGCCGGCGGCCGCGTCCGCGCCGCCGAACACGTAGCGCGTGCCGCAGACGCCGACCTTCGGCTCCTCGCGCAGGGCCTCGAAATAGTCGGAGCCCTCCTTGAGGTTCTTCCAGAACGGCATGTTCGGGTCGTTGCGGTACTTGGCGACGTTCTGCGCCGTCATCCGGAACGGATAGGACTGGAACTGGAAGCCCCGCTGCCCGCCCGCGAAGGCCTCCCGCGCGATCGCGTAGATCTCGGCGATCGCCTCGTCCGTCATGGCGAAGCAGCCGGCCGAGGAGCAGGTGCCATGCACCATCAGGTAGGTGCCCGTGCGGCCGTTCGCGCGGTCGAAAGCGTTCGGGAAGCCGGTATCGAAGGAGAGATAATAGGAGGAGTTCGGGTTCATCTGGCCCGGGGTGATCGTATAGAACCCCTCCGGCGCCTGGCGGTCGCCCTGGCGGATCTTCGGCCCGAGCTGGCCGGACCAGCGGCAGATCGGGAAGGTCTTGAGCAGCGCGTAGCGGCCGTCGCTCCCGCGCTTCCAGACCTCCATCTCGGATTCCTTCTTGTAGGCCCGGATGAGGATCGGATCGCCCGCCGACATGCCCTTGGTGGACATCAGCGCCAGGGTCTTCTGGGGGATCGGCTGCAGGTGCCGGGTGGAGCCGCCGCCCGCGAAGCCACCGTCCTGGCAGGCCGCCAGGGAGAGTGCGAGCAGGAGACCGCTTGCTGCCGCCAGCACCGGACGCTTCGCCATGGGGCTCCCCGTTCTCGACAAATGCCTGAAGCACCTTGCCGCTTCAGGACGACCTCGCCCAACCCCATAGCTTGGTTAAGCTTGACCGGATCTTACCGCAAGCAGCGGCGGCGCGATCCGATCGGGCTCGGCCAGGGCCGGTGCGATCCAGCCATGCCGATCCGATGAGGTCGGGATGGAACGCTTCACCGGCCTCTTCGGCGAAACGAAGGCCGAGCGGCGCGCGGGTCCTGTGGATCACGGGGCGCCGAGCGGGTTCGGGCGCAATCGATCCGGGACCAGGGCGCACCCCGAAGCCCGCTTCATCTGGCCGGACCACTGGCCGGACCAGCGATCGACGCGAGCGTGGCAGTATGCCGCAGACGGTCTGGCCGGCTCGCGGGCCCGCCGTCACAGCCTGCGTCCGATCTCCAGGAATTTCTGGGCGCGCTGCTCGCGCAGCGCGTCGGCATCGAGATCCGCGAGTCCGGTCAGCGCCTCCGCGAGCGCGTCCCCGGCGGCGCGGATCGCCGCTTCCGGCTCGCGATGCGCGCCGCCGGTCGGCTCGGGCACGATGCCGTCGATCACGCCGAGGCGCAGCAGGTCCTGGGCGGTGATCTTCATGGCGGTGGCGGCGTCCTGGGCGCGGCCGGCATCGCGCCAGAGGATGGAGGCGGCACCCTCCGGCGAGATCACGCTGTAGATCGCGTGCTCCAGCATCAGCACCCGGTTGGCGGTGGCGAGCGCGATGGCGCCGCCGGAGCCGCCCTCCCCGATCACCAGCGCCACGTTCGGCGTGCCGAGGGCCAGGCACGCCTCGGTCGAGCGGGCGATGGCCTCGGCCTGCCCGCGCTCCTCCGCCTCGATGCCCGGATAGGCGCCGGCAGTGTCGACGAAGGTGAGGACGGGCAGGCCGAAGCGTCCCGCCAGCTCCATCAGCCGGACGGCCTTGCGGTAGCCTTCCGGGCGGGCCATGCCGAAATTGTGTCGGATGCGCGCCTCGGTCGTCGCACCCTTCTCCTGCCCGATCACGCAGACCGGCCGGCCGCGGAAGCGCCCGAAGCCGCCGACCACCGCCTCGTCCTCGCCGAAGCTGCGGTCGCCCGCGAGCGGAGTGAACTCCTCGATCAGCCCCGCGCAGTAATCGACGAAATGCGGCCGCTGGGGGTGACGGGCGACCTGCGTCTTCTGCCACGGGGTGAGGGTGGCGTAGAGTTCGGCGAGGGCGGCGGCCGCCTTGCTCTCGAGCCGCGAGACGTCGTCGCTGATCGCCACCGCACCGTCCCGGGCGCCGAGGGCGCGCAGCTCCTCAAGCTTGGCTTCGAGTTCGGCAACGGGCTTTTCGAAGTCGAGATAGGAGCGCATCGCATCCCGTGCAGGTCGGTCCGGCGAGGGCGCGGGGCCGGGCTTCGAGGGGGGCGGCCGGCCTGCAGGCTTAGCCGAGCCGGTTCAGGGGCCGCGTCGACCGGCGTTAAAGGGTGCGGGCCACGGGCGGCGGACGCTTGGCGGAGCGGCCGGGCGCTGTCAAGCCGCGCCGATCACGGGACCGGACGGGACCGGACATGAGGCTTGCTCTCCGTCACCGTTGCGACATGTTTGCGGGTGACAGCAGAGCGGTGGCGGAGACGGACCGGAATGACGTCGCTCTCAGGCGATCAGGGCGAGTGCCACGTTCTTGTTCTCCAGGGTGGCGGGGCGCTCGGCTCCTACCAGGCAGGCGTCGTCGAGGCGATGCAGGAGGGCGGCGTCGCCCCCGACTGGGTCGCCGGCATCTCGATCGGCGCCATCAACGCCGCGATCATCGCCGGCAACCCGCCCGAGCGCCGGATCGAGCGGCTCCGCCTCTTCTGGGAGCAGGTCTCGTCCGGCTTCCAGCTCAGCCCCTGGTGGCCCGGCGAGCAGGCCCGCAGCCTCCTCAACGAGGTCAGCGCGAATTTCGGCGCGACCTTCGGCGTCGCCGGCTTCTTCCGGCCGCGCCTGCCCCCGCCCTATCTCTACCCGCCGGGCGCGCTGGAAGCGCTGAGCTACTACGACACCCAGTCGCTGCGCGAGACCCTGCTTCGGCTCGTCGACTTCGATCACATCAACCGGCGCGCGACGCGGCTCAGCGTCGGGGCCGTCAACGTCCGCACCGGCAACTTCACCTATTTCGACAATTTCCGCGAGGCGATCGGCCCTGAGCACATCATGGCCTCGGGCGCCCTGCCGCCCGGCTTCCCGCCCATCGAGATCGATGGCGAGCATTACTGGGACGGCGGCCTGGTCTCGAACACCCCCTTGCAGCACGTGCTCGACGAGGAGCGCTGCAAGGATCTCATGATCTTCCAGGTCGACCTGTTCAGCGCGCGCGGGCCGATGCCCCGCACCCTCTTGGAGGCGGCCGAGCGCGAGAAGGACATCCGCTATTCGAGCCGCACGCGCCTGAACACGGATGACCAGGTCGCGATCCACAAGGCCAAGACCGCCTTCCGCCGCCTCGCCGACAAGCTGCCGCCGGAGCTGCGCCAGGATCCGGACGTCGCCTACCTGCTGGAGCTCAGCCACGAGAACACGGTCTCGATCCTGCAGCTGATCTACCGGCGCAAGAACTACGAGGGGAATGCGAAGGACTACGAGTTCTCGCGCCAGACCATGCTGGAACATTGGTCGGCCGGACGCAGCGACGTGCGCCGCTCGTTCCGCCACCGCGACTGGCTGGAGCGCTGCCGGCCCGAGCAGGGCGTGGCGGTGTTCGATCTGACCCGGGACGCCCGGGACTGAAAGCCCCGGCCTAAGGTCAGCACGGCCGGCCCGGGCAGCCCCCGCCCCTGCGGCGCCGCGCAATCAGGAGAGACAGGGCATGACCCGTGACGAGATTCTCCGCAGCCCCTCGATGCCGGTCTTCAGTCCGAGCTATCCGCACGGGCCCTACCGCTTCATCCGCCGCGAATACCTGATCATCACCTACGAGACCGACCCGGACGCCCTGCGGGCCGCCCTGCCCGAGCCGCTCGAACCGGCGCCCGGCAACCTTGCCTTCTACGAGTGGATGAAGATGCCGGATTCCTCCGGCTTCGGCGATTACGAGGAGAGCGGCACCGGCATCGTCGCCCGCTACAACGGCGAGCCCTGCAACTTCTCGGTCCAGATGTATCTCGACGACGAGCCGCCGATCACCGCCGGCCGCGAGATCTGGGGCTTTCCGAAGAAATACGGCGTGCCCCGGCTCAAGGTGATGAAGGACACGCTCACCGGCACCCTGCACTACGACGAGGAGCGGGTCGCGCTCGGCACCATGACCTACAAGCATCACAGCCTTGCGGGCGAGCTCGACCGGGTGCGCGAGGGGATCGGCCAGCTCAACGTCAACCTGAAGCTGCTGCCGGACGTGGATGGCGGCGTGAAGGTGGCCCAGCTCATCGGCTACCGGCTGCAGGACATCACGGTCCACGGCGCCTGGGAGGGCGACGCGCGCCTGCACCTGATCCCGCATGCCAATTGCCGGGTCGCCGACCTGCCGGTGCGCCGCATCGTGCGCGGGCGCCACCAGGTCGTCGACTTCACCCTGCCCTACGGCCGCGTGCTGCACGACTATCTCGCCTGAGACATTCCCCTTCCGCATCAAGCCTGGAGGCTTTTGCATGACCCTGACATCGAAGACCGCCGTCGTCACCGGCTCGACGAGCGGCATCGGCCTCGCCATCGCGCGGGGCCTCGCCAAGGACGGGGCCAACATCGTCCTCAACGGCTTCGGCCAACCTGAGGACATCGAGCGCGAGCGCGCGGCGATCGAAGCCGAGTTCGGTGTGAAGGCCCGCTACTCGGGCGCCGACATGTCGAAGCCCGACGAGATCGCCGGGATGATCGCGGAGGCCGAGACGGCCTTCGGCGCGGTGGACGTGCTGGTCAACAATGCGGGCATCCAGTTCGTCTCGCCGATCGAGGAATTCCCGGTCGGCAAGTGGGACCAGATCATCGCCATCAACCTGTCCTCGGCCTTCCACGCGATGCGGGCGGCGATCCCCGGCATGAAGCGCCAGGGCTGGGGCCGGATCATCAACACCGCCTCGGCGCATTCGCTGGTGGCCTCGCCCTTCAAGGCGGCCTATGTGGCGGCCAAGCACGGCATTGCCGGCCTGACCAAGACGGCGGCGCTGGAACTGGCCACCCACAAGATCACGGTGAACTGCATCTCGCCGGGCTATGTCTGGACGCCGCTGGTGGAGAGCCAGATCCCCGACACGATGAAGGCGCGCGGCCTCACCAAGGAGCAGGTCATCAACGACGTGCTGCTGCAGGCGCAGCCCACGAAGGAATTCGTCACGGTGGATCAGGTCGCGGCGATCGCCGTGTTCCTGTGCTCGGACGCGGCGAGCCAGATCACCGGCGCCAACATCTCCGTCGACGGCGGCTGGACGGCGCAATAGCGCATCCTCCCCCGGCTCCCCGCAGGACGGGCGGCGCAATCAACGCGGGAGCGGCTTCCGCTTCGTCTGGATCGGCAGCCGCTCCCGGGGCTCACCCGCCGGACCGCCGCCCCTCCAGCGCGAGGAGGCGCGCCACCTCGGCGAAGGCGGCCGCCAATCCGGCCTCCCAGGCGCGTGCGCCGCTCCGGGGCGGCCGGGGAATGTGGAGGAAGAGCACCGGGACGGGCTGGGCGAGGGCCCGGAAGTAGGAGGCGTTGCAGAGGTAGCGGCCCGCATCCCGCGAGAGCCCCGCCGGCAGGCCCCGGCGCCGCAGCAGGGCGCCGGCCTTGACCGCGACCGCCCCGGCCCGGCGCAGAGCGGGGCCCTCCGGGTCGAGGGCGAGCCGCGCCGCGATCCGCCCCGAGGCGTCCGGGAAGAGCCGGCTCGCCCGGTTCAGGGCCCGGACCTCGACCCGCACCTGCCGGCTGCGGCCCGCGACCCCGATCATCAGCACCGCGCCCGGATCCTCCGTCAGGGCGGGCGTGAGTTCGGAAACGATCGCCCCGTAGGCAGTGGTGAGGATGCGCAGGCGCGGCGCGCCACCGAGCGCACGGGTGAGGTGGGGCGAGGCGGCAAGCCGGCGCGCGAGGGCCGCGCTCGGATTGACCGGCATGCCCGGGAACGGGCCGAAGCCCGTGATGAGGAGGGAGCGCACCGGCGGGCGGGTCAGCCGATGGCCCGCTCGATCAGCCGCGCGGCAGCAAGCGCCCGGCCGTCGTCGCCGAACCGCGCGATCACCTGTACGCCGAGCGGCAGCCCCTCCGCCGTCGTTTCGACCGGCACCGTCACGCAGGGGACGCCCATCAGGGTCCAGAGGCGGTTGAAGCGGGCGTCGCCCGTGGAGGCGAGCCCCTCCGGGGCCGGGCCCGGAGCCGAGAGCGTCAGGATCACGTCGACGCCCTCCTCGCCGAACACATCCTTGAGGCTGCGGCGAGCCTGATGGGCGATGCGCCGCGACGCGTCGTACTCGGCCGGGCCCACGCGCTGGGCTCCGTCGAGCTGCGCGCGCAGGAGCGGCGGCAGCGCATTGCGGTGGTGGTCGTATTCCCAGGCCAGCGCCTGGGCCGCCTCGAAATCCTGGATCACCGGATGACGGGCGAACGCCTCCGCGAAGATCGGCGGCAGATCGAGGTCGCGCACCTGCGCGCCCGCCCGCTCCGCCGCCGCAGCGGCGCGCTCCAGGGCGGCGAGGGCCTCCGGGGCCGGCGGCGCGCAGAAATCCTGCCTCAACAGGCCGATGCGCGGCAGGCCGGGATCGCCCGCCGGCAGGTCGATGGCGGGCCGGTCCGCCAGGAGCGCCAGCGCGTGGGCGGCATCCGCCACGCGGGCTGCGAACAGCCCGACCGTGTCGAGTGCCCAGGAGAAGCATTTCACTCCCACGGTCGGCAGGAGCCGGAAGGACGGCTTGACGCCGACCACGCCGCAGAAGGCGGCGGGACGGATGACGGAGCCGCCGGTCTGGGTGCCGAGCGCAAGCGGCAGCATCCCGGCTGCGACCGCGGCGGCCGACCCGGCCGACGAACCGCCCGGCGTATGCGCGAGGTTGCGGGGATTGCGCGTCTCCGTCGGGTCGAGGAAGGCGAAGGCCGTCGTGGTGGTCTTGGCCAGGGGGACGGCGCCGAGCCGCTTCAGCCGCGCTACCACCGGCGCATCCGCGCGCGGCCGCCAGCCGGCATAGAGCGGCGACCCCATCTCGGTGGGCAGGTCGGCGGTATCGATGATGTCCTTGAGGCCGACCGCGATCCCGGCGAGCGGGCCCTCGTCCGGCACCGGGGCCGCGGGGTCGAGCCGCACGATCGCGCCGACTTCCGGGTCGCGGTTGGCGATCGCCTCACGGGCCAGCGACACGGCTCCCTGCGGGGTCAGGCGCCCGGCACCGATCCGGTCGCGCAGGTCGACGAGCGAGAGCATTCCGAGCCTCCCAATACCCTGACGTTGGCCCGGCTGACGGGCTTGTCCTCCCGCTTGGCCGCAAACCGGCCGACGGAGTCAAGGACCGTTCTGCAACTGCGGGGTGTTCAAACAGGTCTTGCGGCGGGCCGCAACTATGGGGCGAGCCGCTCGACGCACGCTTAAGTCATCTCTGCTTCACTGGCCGCGACCGCGCAGCGAGGGGCGGCTGATGAGGAACGGCGGCTTCTACAATGGCATGACCATGGGCGCCTGCACCCGCCAGGGCGCGCTCGACCAGATCGCCATGACGCAGCGCCGCCTGGAGGAGGTCGCGCGCGCGATCGGGACCCGTTAGGGCCTCTTCCCCTTCGCGTCGGTCTTGGGAAAGGCCCGACGGGATGAGTCCCCGTTCGACGGATGACGATCGCGATGAGCGGCGATCGACCCGGCCGGTCCCGGTCTCGCCCGCATCGTCCGGGTCGCCGGTCCAGGCTCAGGCGGCGCCTGCCACCGGCTCGACCCCGTTTCGCGCCTCGGCTGCGGGCGCATGGTTCTCCAGCGCCTCGGCCTCCGCCCGGCCCATCACGAGGTCCGGAGGTCCGAAGCGGATGACGCGGCCGCCTTCCATCACCGCAATCTGATCCGCCGCCATGTAGGTCGAAGGCCGATGGGCGACGATCACCGTCGTGCGTCCGGCCATCAGGCGCCGCACCGCCTCCTGCACGCGGGCCTCGGAGGCCGGATCGAGCGCGCTCGTCGCCTCGTCGAGAAGGAGGATCGGCGCGTTCTTGAGGAAGGCCCGGGCCAGGGTGACGCGCTGGCGCTCGCCGCCCGAAAGCCTGGATCCGCCGGGACCGACCCGGAAGGCGAAACCGTCGGGCAGATCGTCCACGAAATCCGCCGCGGCGGCGCGGGCGGCGGCGCGCACCTCCTCGGGCGAAGCGCCCGGCCGGCCGAAGGCGATATTGGCCTCGACCGTATCGTCGAACAGCATGACATCCTGCGTGACCATCGCGATCGAGGCCCGCAGCGAGTCCAGGGTGACGTCTCTCACATCCTGGCCATCGATCGCCACGCGCCCCTCGGACACTTCCTGGAGCCGCGGGACGAGATCGAGCAGCGTCGACTTGCCGGCACCGGAGCGCCCGACGATGGCGGTGACCGCCCCGGCGCGGGCGACGAGGTCGAGCCCCCGCAGGACGGGCGGCCCGCCCTCATGGGCGAAGACCACGCCCTCGAAGCGGATCTCGCCGGCCCCGATCCGCAGCGGGCGCGCGCTGGGCCGGTCGGCGATGGTCGGCCGCTCGTCGAAAGCCTCGAAATAGCGCTGGAGCGCGCCCGCGGCCTGCTGGAGCACCGCGCCGAGCGAGCCGAGGGTGCGGGCGGGCTGGGAGGCGAGGAGGAGCGCCGTGACGAAGCCGGTGAAATCGCCCACCGAGCGCTCGCCGGACATCACGCGGTCCCCGATCAGGATCATCACGGCGGCGACGCCGAGGCCGCCCCCGATCTCGAGCAGCGGGTCGAGGCGGCCCCTGGCATTGGCGGCCTTCACCTTGAGCCGGCGCACCTGCTCGAAGCCCTCGCGGGCGCGGGCGGAGAGCAGATCCTCCATCCCGTAAACCTTGGCGACCCGCGACCCGAGCAGGCTCTCGCCGATCAGCCCCGCCGTGGCGCCGACGGTCTCGTGGATGGCGCGGGCGTAGCGGCGCAGCTTCTGCCCGATCTGGCTGACCGGACGCGCCACGAGCGGCACCATCACCACCGAGACCAGCGTCAGGACGGGATCCATCCACAGAAGCGCGGCGCCGAGCGCGATCAGCATCGCGACGTCCCGCAGCAGCACCGTCGAGAGGCGCGAGAGCGCCTCGGAGACCGGCGCGAAGTCGCCCGTGAAGCGCTGGGAGAGCGCGGCGGGGCTCTCCCGGGTGGTGCGCCCGACATCCGCGCGCACCATGCGGGCGAACAGGTCCGAGAGCATGTCGGCCTCGACCCGCGTCACGATGCGGTTCGTCAGGACGAGCTGCGCCAGGAGTGCGCTGCCCCGTAAGGCGGTGGCGAGCAGGATGGCGAGCGGCACGTAGGACAGCGACGACCGGTCGTTGGCGGCATAGGCCTCGAAGGCGAACCGCACCACCACCGGATAGATGCCGGTCGAGGCGCCCACCACCGCGATGGCGACCGCGAGCCAGGCCAGGAGGGCCTTCTGGCGGCTGAGCCAGCCGCGCCACACCCGCAGGAACATCTCTCGTCTGGTCATCGCGCCTCATCCGCCGCGGCTTGCGCCGCCGGATCGACCGCCCGCGACGCCGCCTGCTCGCGCATCTTGGCGATGCGCAGGAACCGCCCGAAGGCAAGGATCGTCGCCATGGCGAAGCCGTCGGCCCCGGCGAGGAACAGCCGCCTCAGGAAATAGAAGCGGAGAAAGTAGAACGGGAATTCCACGAAGACGCGCAGGCCGAGTTCGAGCCGCGAGCGCGGCTCGGAGGTGCGGGCGGCGAGCTCGGCGACGTAATTCGCCTTCGCGACCGCATGGTTCCAGTCGCGGTAGGTGAAGTGCCAGGCCACCGCCTCGAGCCGCCGCGGCTTCTCCGCCGTGCGGATGTCGAGATGGTCCCAGTTCGGGTTCTCGGTCGTGCGCGCCACCCGCCGGTCGTAGATGTAGATCTGCTCGGTGCAGAAGGCGAAGGGGGGCGGCCGGTCGTGGTGCGGCAGCGCCATGGCCTTACGCAGCTTCATCAGGGCGGGGGGCGGCCCGAACAGGAAGATCCCCCGGATCTCCCAGACCAGCTCGGGCGTGAGCACCTCGTCCGCATCCATGCTGAAGACGTGGTCGTGCGTGCACAGGGCCTCACCGAATCGCCTCTGCGGCCCGAAGCCGCCCCAAGGATTCGTGACCACCCGGGCGCCGAGGGACCGGGCGATGGCGACGGTCGCGTCCGTCGAGCCGGAATCGATCACCAGGATCTCCGCCCGCAGGGGCAGCGCGGATCGGATGGCCGCCTCGATTCGGTCTGCCTCGTTGAAGGTCCGCATCAGGACCGTCAGCGGGATGGGGGGTTCGTCCTGGGTCAATCGACTCTGCTCCGGCGCGCGCTTAACCGGTGCGAGTGTGGCGGAACTTGGTCAAGCCCGCCGAGGCGGCGTGAGCCTCCCGGCCGGCCGCCCGGTCCGGGAGACGCCGCGGTCCCGCCGGCCCACGCCGCGCCGGGGCGGCATCGCCCGCAGCCGGCCGAGATCCGGCGCGACCAATCCGGCACCGCTCCGGAGCCGCGGGCCGGCCCGCGATTCTTGATATTTGTGAAGGCGCCCCTCGGACGGAACTCGCATAGTCCGTCTGTTGGCGCAGCCCTTCGCGTGCCATCTGCTTCGCTGGACAATCCGGCGGACAGGCGGAGGCGTGGGGATGCTTCCGAGGCCCCCAAAGCGACTTGGCCGCCCTGCCCGCATCCGCCGGCAGGGCACTTTTTTGAGGCCGAACCGCGACTTGGCCGAACCGCGACTTGGCCGCATCGTCGGCGGGACCGCGCGGATGGGCCACACCAGCTCACTGTGCGGCCGAGGTCTTTCATCGGAAACCGGGGCCGGGTCGGGCCCTCCGTGGTGATTCGCACATCGCTTGCATCAGTGTTGCGCCGCATTGCCGCCGGCTACGAATAGTGGTCTTTGCTCAGGACGCGACGACTGCATGCGGCAAGGGCTGCCGGGACTCGCGACACACGTGGGATTCCTGAGAGTCTGCGTGCGGAGCACAGGGGCGGAGCGAAGCGGGTGGCATCCCGGTGAGGCAAAATTGTCCAGAAGGGTTCGCCGGGGGTCTTACGGCGGGGCGCGATCCGCACGGCGCGGGCCAGGCCTCCGCCGTCACCATCACCACGCGGCTCGCGGTCCTGTTCGCGACCGTCCTCATCTCGCTCGCGGGCATCGTCGCGCTGGTGTCCTGGCAGAGCTACAGCGAGACGCTGCGCGACGCGCGGGTGGCGGCCGAGAACCTCGCCAGCGCGCTCGACCAGCACACGGCCCGGACGATCGAGGCGATCGACCTCAAACTCGGCATCGTTCAGCTCTCGATCGAACGGGATGGGCTCGACGCCTTCACGCGCAGCGCCCACCCGCTGCTGGCGCACCTCGCCGCCTCGTCGCCGCAGATCCGCTCCATCGTGATCTTCGATGCGGATGGCCGGATCACCGCCGACTCAGGCGGAGCGGTGCCGCGCCGGGTGCCGCAGGTCGTCGACCGCAGCTTCTTCTCCGTCCACCGGGACGACCCGCAGGCCGGCCTGTTCATCAGCCCGGCCTTTCGCAACCGCCTCGACGGGGCCTGGACGATCATCGTCAGCCGCCGCATCAACCATGCGGACGGGCGATTCGCAGGCGTCATCACGGCCTCGATGAACCCGAACTACTTCCGGGCCTTCTACGAGACGATGAAGGTCGGCGCGAACGGCATCGTGGCCCTGCTGGCGGCGAATGGCAGCGCGCTCGTGGTCGATCCCTGGCGCGACGATCTGATCGGAAAGCCCATCGCGAGGGACGGAAAGCTGCCGGAGGGCAAGGCCGGCCCCGACGGCACGGTCGTGGCGGAGACGCAGGCCTTCGGCCCGGAGCGGATCCTCGCCTTCCGGCGGGCCGAATCCCTCCCGCTCATCGCCATGGTGGGATTGGCGCGCGACGACGCGCTGTCGCCCTGGCGCCATCAGGTCCTGGTGCTGACCGGGATCGCCCTCGGGGTGCTCGGCCTCACCGCCCTGACCGGCCTTCTGCTCGGACGGGCGACGGCACGGCTGCGCGCCAGCGAGGTGTTGTTCCGCGCGCTGTTC
This sequence comes from Methylobacterium nodulans ORS 2060, assembly GCF_000022085.1. NCBI lineage: Bacteria > Pseudomonadati > Pseudomonadota > Alphaproteobacteria > Hyphomicrobiales > Methylobacteriaceae > Methylobacterium > Methylobacterium nodulans. Next base: position 4,644,869 of record NC_011894.1, on the reverse strand, counting down.
GACGCCTCCACGGACGGGCTCCTCATCTGCCGCCTCGGACCGGATGACCGCTTCCGCCTGGAGGCGTGCAACCAGGCCGCAGCGGCCGCCCTGCAGGCGGAGCCGGACGGGCTCGTCGGCCGCCGCCCCGAGGAGGTGATGCCCGCCCTCCAGGCGGCGAGGGTCGAGGCGGACCTGCGGCGCTGCCTCGCGGTCGGCGAGCCCATCCGCTTCGAAAGCAGCGTCGATCTCGATAGCGGCCGCCGGGACCGGGAGATCGTCCTGGTCCCGCTGCGCAACGAGAAGAACCGGCTCGACCGCGTCTTCGCCTCCTTCCGCGACATCACGCATCTGAGGCGGGCCGAGGCCGCGACCCGCGAGACCAACCGCATGCTGCTCATGGCCGAGGAGATCGCCCATGTCGGCCACTGGCGGCTCGACGTGCGGGAGAACCGGCTGACCTGGTCCCAGGAGATCTACCGGATCTACGGCGTCGATCCGGATTCCGGCGAGCAGACGGTCGACAGCGCGGTGGCGGCCTATCATCCCGAGGATCAGCCGGTGGTCGCAGCGGCGGTCGCGGACGCGATCGCGCATCGCCGTCCCTTCACGCTGAACCTCCGCATCCTGCGGCCGGACGGCTCCGTCCGGCACGTCGTCGCCCGTGGCCTCTGCGAGGAGGACGAGACCGGCGAGGTCGCGGCGATCTTCGGCACGCTGAGCGACGTCACCGAACTGCGACGCGTCGAGCGGGAGGCGGCCGAGACCGCCTCCCTCCTCGCCACCACCCTGGAAAGCATGGACCAGGGGCTGGTCGTCGTCTCGCCGGAGGGCCGCGTCGAGATCTGCAACGCCCGGGCGATCGCGCTTCTCGACCTGCCGCCGGAGCTGATGGCGGGGAAGCCCACCGCCGGGCAGGTGCTCGACCACCAATGGGCGAAGGGTGAGTTCGCCGGCACGGAGGAGAGCATACGCCACCTGTTACAGCTCGGCAGCATCGTGCTGGCGCCCCAGGCCTATACCCGCACCCGTCCCAACGGCACGGTGATCGAGGTGCGCACCATGCCAATGGCGGGCGGCAGCCTGGTGCGGACCTATACCGACATCACCGCGCGGCGCGTCGCCGAGGAGGCCCTGCGCGAGAGCGAGACCCGCTACCGCCTGATCGCTGAGAACGTCAGCGACGTCATCACCCGGCTCAACCTCGATCTTGAATGGGACTACGTCTCCCCCGCCTGCCGCGAACTCCTCGGCTACGAGCCCGAGGATCTCGTCGGCACCAAGCCCCTCGACGGCATCCATCCGGATGACCGCGCCTGCAGCGCCGAGACCTTCGCGTGCCTCACGACGGGGCTCGTCGACACAGCGACGAGCCGCCAGCGCTGCCGGCGTCGCGACGGCAGCTACGTCTGGGTCGAGGCCCGAATCCGGCTGCTGCGCGGTGCCGACGGCGCGCCGAGCGGCTACGTCGCCTCCCTGCGCGACGTCTCGGAGCGCCAGCAGCAGGCCGAGGCCCTGGAGCAGGCGCGCGACGCCGCCGAGCAGGCGAGCCGGGCGAAGACCGACTTCCTCGCCTTGATGAGCCACGAGATCCGCACGCCGCTCAACGGCATCCTGGGCTACACCGACCTTCTTCTCGAGGACGCCACCCTCGGCGAGGGCCAGCGCCGGCAGGCCGAGCGGATCCAGTCGGCCGGGGCGGCGCTGCTGACGATCGTCAACGACATCCTGGACTTCTCCAAGATCGAGGCGGGGCAGGTCGAGCTCGACCCGCGCCCCTTCCTCCTCGACGCTCTCGTCGACAACACGATCTCGGTGGTGCGGGGCTTCGTCGGCAAGAAGGCGATCGCCATCTCGACGGTAGTGGACCCCGACGTGCCGCGCACGCTGGTGGGCGACCAGGATCGCCTGCGGCAGGTTCTGCTCAACCTTCTCAACAACGCGGTGAAGTTCACGCATGCGGGGTCCGTGACCCTGTCGGTCAGCTGCCTGGAGCCCGCGGGCGCCACCGCGGCCCTGCGCTTCTCCGTCACCGATACGGGGATCGGGATCCCGGAGGACAAGCGCGGGCGGCTGTTCCAGCGCTTCAGCCAGCTGGACAGCTCGATCGGTCGCGACTTCGGCGGCACGGGGCTCGGTCTGGCGATCTCGAAGAACCTCGTGGAGCTGATGGGCGGCACGATCGACGTCGAGAGCGAGGTGTCGAAAGGGACGACCTTCTGGTTCACGGTGACGCTGCCGGTCGGCGGTGCGCTCACCGCGCCGTCCGAACCGAGCCGCGCCGCCGCCGGCACTGCCCCCGCCCGCGTCCTCCTGGTGGAGGATCTGGAGATCAACCAGGACATCGCCCGCGCGGTGCTGGAAGGCGGCGGGCATCTGGTCGATGTGGCGAACGACGGCCTGGAGGCGATCGTCGCCGTGCAGACCAAGGACTACGATCTCGTGCTGATGGACGTGCAGATGCCCGGCATGGATGGCATCGCCGCCACGCGGCACATCCGCAGGCTGCCCCATCGCGCGCATGCGCTGCCGATCATCGCCATGACGGCGAACGTGCTGCCCGCCCAGATCGCCGAGTTCCGGGCCGCCGGCATGGACGATCACGTGGGCAAGCCCTTCAAGCGCGACGATCTGCTCCGGGCGATCGCGCGCTGGGCCCACCCGCAGGGCCGCACCCGGGTGCCGAACGGGGCCGGGCCGGAGGAGCCGATCCTCGACCGCCACGTGTTCGAGGATCTGCGGAGCTCCGTCGGCCCGGAGGGCGCTGCGGCCCTGCTCGCGCGGCTCGTCACCCAGATCGAGGAGCATCTCGCCGAACCCCGGCTGACCCTGGACGATGGCAGCCGGCTCGCCCGCGACGCCCATGCCATCGTGGGCGCCGCCGGCATGCTCGGCTTCATCGAACTCTCCCGGGCTTGCGCCGAGCTCGAAATCGCCTGTCAGCGCGGGCTTGCCCTCGATCCGGCGGTGGCGCGGGTCCGCGCGGCGCGGCGGCACGCCCTGACCGAGATCGAAGGATTGCGGGCACCGGCCTGACGCCTTGAGCCGGTTCGGCCGGATGCACCGGACGCGGCTGCCTTGCCGCGGCGGCGTCTGCTACCCTCCGGTTCGCCTGCGAGAGACCGGACCCATTCTCATGAGCACGACCGACACCTCGCCCGCGGCGATCCGGGCCCATTACGGCTCGCCGAGCGAGCGGGCGCTCAGGAAAGAGCTCACGCGTCTCGACGGCCACGCCCAGGCCTTCATCGCCCTCTCGCCCTTCCTCGTCATCGCCTCATCGGATGCGGCCGGACGGGGCGATGCGACGCCGCGCGGCGACGCTCCCGGATTCGTAGCGGTCCTCGACGAGGTGACCCTGCTGATTCCCGACCGGCCGGGCAACCGCCGCGCCGACACCATGCTGAACGTCGCCGAGAACCCGCAGGTCGGCCTGCTCTTCCTCGTGCCGGGCCTCGACGAGACGCTCCGCGTGAACGGCCGCGCACGCTTCACGACCGACGAGGCGCTGCTCGCCCCGCTGGCTGTCGAGGGACGCAACCCCGTGGCGGGCCTCGTCGTGGCGGTCGAGGAGGTCTTTTTCCACTGCGGGAAGGCGATGCTCCGCTCGCGGATCTGGGACCCGGACAGACAGGTCGCGCGCGGGAGCTTTCCGTCCCTGGGCCGGATCCTGGCCGATCAGATCGCCGGAGAAGACACGGCCGAGGCCGAGCGGGCGATCGAGGAGAGCTACCGCACCCGGCTCTACTGAACACGCCGGTGATGCAGCAGCACGCGGCACACCCGCCACAATGAAAGACCCCGCCGCTGTCGCGGCGGGGTCCGGCAACCGTGCGGCGCCCGATCCTACTGCTGGGTCTTCAGATAGGCGATCAGGTCGCTCACCTTCTTCTCGTCCTTGAGGCCGGCATAGATCATCTTGGTGCCGGGGACGAGACCCTTCGGATTGGCGAGCCACTTGTGGAGCGTGGCCTCGTCCCAGGTCAGGCCCGAATCCTTCAGCGCCGCCGAATAGTTGTAGCCCTCATGGGTCCCGGCCTTGCGCCCGACGGTGCCCTTCAGGTCCGGCCCGACGCCGTTCTTGCCGAAGGCGTGGCAGGCCTTGCACTGAGCGAAGAGCTTCTCGCCTGCCGCAGCGTCCTGCGCCTGCGCGGCGAGCGGCGCCAGGAGCGCAAGGGCGGCACCGAGGATGAACTGACGCATGAGGTTCCCTCCGATAGGCCTCGATCGACGGCCATGGTCCGTCTGGCCAGGGGTGGATATGGCCGAGCTTTCGAATTGGTAAAGTTAAAACGCGGCCGGATCAGCCCGGATGCGTGCGGCGAAAAGAAGCTGTGCGGCGCGGGTGAATCAATGGGACGAAAGTGCATGGCGCGGCAACGCGTTGCCGCGGCGATGCATCCGCCCGCCCCCGGCGCTATAAGGCACCAAGAGCGGAGGCCCGCTGCCCCATCAGCCTCCCGAGGAGACGCCATGTCGATCGCCTTCCCGGCTCCGGATCCCGCCATTCTCGCGCGCCGCGAGGCGATCATCGGGGGGCTGCGCCCGCTCGTCGCGCCCGAGGCCCTGGTGACGAGCGAGGACGAGCGGCGCGCCTTCGAGACGGACGGGCTCACCGCGTACCGGCAGATGCCGCTCGCGGTGGTGCTGCCCTCCACGACCGAGGAGGTCGCGGCCGTGATGCGCTACTGCCACGAGCAGGGCGTGCGGGTGGTGCCGCGCGGCGCCGGCACCTCGCTCGCGGGCGGGGCGATCGCCCAGGAGGACGCCATCATCCTCGGCGTCGCGAAGATGAACCAGGTTTTGTCCCTCGACTTCCCGAACCGCACCGCCCGCGTGCAGGCCGGCATCACCAACCTGGCGATCAGCGGCGCGGTCGCCCACGAGGGCTTCTTCTACGCCCCCGACCCGTCGAGCCAGCTCGCCTGCACCATCGCGGGCAACATCGCGATGAATTCGGGCGGGGCCCATTGCCTGAAATACGGCGTCACCACCAACAACCTGCTCGGCGTTACCCTGGTGCTGGTCGACGGCACGGTGGTGGAGATCGGCGGCGAGCATCTCGACAGCGCGGGCTACGACCTGCTCGGCCTGATCTGCGGCTCCGAAGGGCAGCTCGGCATCGTGACCGAGGCGACGGTGCGGATCCTGCGGGCCGCCGAGGGTGCGCGGCCGGCGCTGATGGGCTTCGGCTCCGTCGAGGCGGCCGGGGCCTGCACGGCGGCGATCATCGGCGCCGGCATCATCCCGGTCGCGATCGAGTACATGGACCGCGAGGCGATCACGATCTGCGAGGCTTTCGCCAAGGCGGGCTATCCCCTCGACGCCGAGGCGATGCTGATCATCGAGGTCGAGGGCTCGGATCAGGAATGCGACGCGATGCTCGCGCGCATCTGCGAGATCGCCAGGCCGTTCAACCCGACGAGCCTCAAGGTCTCGCAATCCGAGGCCGAGAGTGCGGCGATCTGGAAGGGCCGCAAGTCGGCCTTCGGCGCCACGGGGCGCATCTCCGACTACATCTGCATGGACGGGACGATCCCGACCGGCCAGCTCGCCCATGTGCTGGAGCGCATCGGGGAGATCACGAAGACCTACGGCCTGCGCTGCGCCAACGTCTTCCACGCTGGCGACGGCAACCTCCACCCGCTGATCCTCTTCGACATCAACAGGCCCGGCGAGATGGAGAAGGCCGAGAAGGCGGGCGAGGACATGCTCAAGCTCTGCGTCGAGGTCGGCGGCTGCCTCACGGGCGAGCACGGGGTCGGCATCGAGAAGCGCGACCTGATGAATGTCCAGTACACGCCGGAGGACCTCGCCCAGCAGATGCGGGTGCGGGCGGTGTTCGATCCGTCCTGGCTGATGAACCCCGCCAAGGTCTTCCCACTGGAGGGCCGGATCGCCGCCTAACCAAAATAGAACCTGAGGTGCGTGGAATCCGCCCCGCTCCTCATGCTGAGGTGCTGGCGATCGAAGATCGCCAGCACCTCAGCATGAGGGCCGGTGGGGCTGCCATCGGGGGCCTTGCGGCCGGGTTCATCCGTCAGGGTTGGCGCAGCCGGTGGCGAACTGATGCCAACGGTCATTGGAAATGACCGTTGGCATGCGGGCCCCGGCGCCTGCCGGGCGTCATAAAAAACCCGAACTCGCGGGGCACGAGCGGCGTGTTCCGCCCGCCAAGACGACGCTGCAAGACGAAGTGATCGTCGCGGGCCGTAAGTATTCGGGGCTTGCCAGTGATCACCCGCCACCCTGCCGCGACCGATGCCTTCTCGCGCCTGCACCGGACCTTCACGACCCATCTCGGCATCGCGGTGACGCTGGCCTGGGGCACGGCCCTGGTGGCCGCCTGCTACGCGCCCTGGGTGCGCAACATCCGTCCGCTCCTCGATCCGGGCACGGGCCGGGTCGAGAGCACGTGGTCCTTCCTCTTCGCCATGCCGGTCGTGCTGACGCTCGCCTTGGCCGCCGCTCATTTCGGCCGGGAGACCCTGCGCCGCACGCAGATCCTCTCGAACGAGGCGGCGGAATTCGCCCTTGCGGCGGCGGTCGCCTTCGGGGTGTTCTACCTGGCCATCGACCGGGCCGTAGCGGCCCTCTCGCTGGCGCTCTGAGCAGGGCCCGACACATGCGCCGCGCTCGCTTCGAGGATATCCGCAAGGCGCCGGAAGGCTCGTCGGGCCGCCTGCCCGCCGGCCGCGGGGGCTAGGCCCGGCATGTCGGCGTCCATGTCGGCGTCCTGGCGCGAGTTCTGGAACCGCACGAACCCGATCTACGTGAACGAGCGGCACCGGGTCCGGCATTATGCCGGCGTCGCGGAGGAGATCGCCGCCCTGGTGCCCCATGCGGGCGCCCATGTCCTCGATTACGGCTGCGGGGAGGCGCTGTCGGCCGGGCGCGTCGCCCGGATCTGCGCGCGGCTCTATCTCTGCGACGCGGCGCCCCGGGTGCGGGATGCCCTGGCCGACCGGTTCGGCGACGAGCCGCGCGTCACGGTGCTCGCGCCCGAGGCGATCGCTGCCCTGCCCGACCGGAGCCTCGACCTCGTCGTGGCCCATTCGGTGGCCCAGTACCTCACGCCGGCCGAGCTCGATGCGGCTTTAAGCCTCTGGCGGGAGAAGCTCCGGCCCGGGGGCTGCCTGGTCCTCGCCGACGTGATCCCGCCGGACCTCGGCGCCCTGGCCGATTCGCTCGCGCTTCTCGCCTTCGCACGGCGCGAGGGCTTTCTCGGCGCGGCGCTGCTCGGGCTCGTGCGCACCGCCTTGTCCGACTATCCGTCCCTGCGCCGCCGCCTCGGCCTCACCCGCTATACGCAGGCCGCCATGCTGGAGCGCCTGCGCGCCGCCGGCTTCACCGCCGAGCCGCGGCCCAATCTCGGGCACAACCCGCAGCGCCTCGCCTTCACGGCGCGCGTGGCCGGCGCCCGAGACGGAGCGCCGCCTTGAAAGAACGCGCCCCGGGCCGGAATCTCGGGGCGTGAAGGATCACGGAAGGCTGAGGCGATGCCCCTCTCCCGCCGCTCCCTCCTGGTCGGTGCCGCCGCGCTCGTGCTGCCGGGCCGGGCGCGGGCGGCGGCCGATGCCGATGTCGCCGTGGTGGGTGCCGGCGCGGCCGGCCTCGCGGCGGCCGCCGCGATCGCCCGCAGCGGCCACAGCGTGGTCGTGCTCGAGGCCCGCCCCCGCATCGGCGGGCGCGCCTTCACGGACGCCTCCCTCGGTCCCGAGCGGGCCTTCGACGCGGGCGGCCAGTACATCCACTGGGCGGAGCGCAATCCCTGGAAGCCGATCGCGCTCGCCGACGGCGTGCGGCGGGCGGACGACGAGTCCGGCCCCTGGCCGATGCTCTTCATCGACGGCGCCCCGGCGAGCGAGGCCGACCGCAGCCGGCGCCGCCTCGGCTTCGCCCGCCTGACCGGGCTCCTCGACCAGCACCCCGCCGGCGACCGCTCGATCCGCGATGCGGCGGGCGGCGCGGATCCGGCCCTCCTCGCCGCCGCCGCCGGCCTCACCCGCCTCTCCCTCGGCGAGGAGCCGGAGCGCGTCTCGGAGCAGGATTACGATCAGCTCTGGTCGGGGGACGACATCTGGGTCGACGGCTACGGCGCCCTCGTCGAGCGCCATTATGCGGGGCTCGCCGTGCGCACGCATTGTCCGGTGCGGACGATCGACTGCAGCGGCCCGGGCGTCGTGCTCGACACACCGGCCGGCACGCTGCGGACCGCCGTCGCGATCGTCACCGTGCCCCTTGGCGTGCTGGCCGCGCAGGCCATCCGGTTCGTCCCCGGGCTGCCGGCCGATCTCGCGGAGGCGATCGACGGGCTGGGGATGGGAGCCTACACCAAGATCGCCCTCGCGCTTAGCCCCACGAGCCTGCCGGACCTGCGCGATGCGGTCATCGTGCGCTCGCCGCGCGACGGCAGGCCGGGCCTGACGGCCTATCTGGAGATGCGTCCCTTCGGCCGTCCACTCGCAGTTCTGCATGCCGGCGGCGATGCGGCGCGGGCGCTCTGCGAGGCGGGCGAGGCCGCTTCCGTCGCTGCCGCCACGGACGAGGTCGCCTCCATCTTCGGCGCCAAGGCCCGCGGCGCGGTCAGGGGCGGGCGCCTCGCGGGCTGGTGGACTGATCCCTATTCCCGCGGCAGCTATTCCCTCGCCCGCCCCGGCCACGCGGCGGCCCGCGAGGTCCTGCGCCGCCCGGTCGCCGACCGGCTATTCGTTGCAGGCGAGGCCGCGGCGGGCGGGGGCGCCATGACCATCGGCGGCGCCACGCTGGACGGCGAGCGCGCGGCCGCCGCGGCGCTCGCGGCCCTGCGCGCCTGAGTCTTCTGGCAGCCCTGCCGGATCGCCCTATCTTCCCGGCAGGCGGAACCGGACGGCGCGATGGCGCGCCGTCCCGCGGTCCGCCAGGCAGAAAGGCCGATCGATGTCGGGAGAGAACAGCGCGGTGCGCGACCGGGCCGAGACGCGCGCAGCCCGCGCGCGGATGCAGGCCGAGGCCGCCGCGGGAGCGTGGTCCGACCTGGAGAAGGCGAACCGTCAGCGGGACGAGAACATGGCGCGCCTGCGGGCGCTGCGCCTCAAGAAGGAGGCGGAGGAGGCCGAAGCGGCCCCGACCGCCCCGACCCGCAGGATCCGCAAACGCTGACGATTCAGTGGAGCGCGCGCCGGGGTTGGCCGGTGCGCTGCTCCTCCCAGGCTTCGAGCGCGGTGCCCGAGATCCCGCCGTCGCAGAGGCGGCTGCTCAGATCGACGAAGGTCCGCTCGCAGAGTTCGAGGTCGGTCGCGCTCTCCGGATCCTCGTCGGCCTCGTCCCCGCTGGCGAAGCGATCGAAGGCCGCGGACATCTGCGCATAGGCGAGCGCAACCGGCATCGTGCGGAAGATCGTGACGAAGTCGTCGTCCACGTCCCCGGTGTAGAGGTCCCGCATGCGCACGGCATAGCCGTCGGCATGCTCGGCGATCTCGTACTGCCAATGACGGCCTTCGCAGGCTGCTAGGATCATCGCCGTCTCCTGTCGCGCCCTGCGTCACGAATGCGGCGGACCGCCGGGAGGTTCCGACGCCCGGCGCGCCGAAATGCACGCTCAGGGCCGGATGCCGACCTCGAACCCCGCCCGGCCGCTGATCCGCAGCTGCGTGCCGTTGCCGAGATCGATGAAGCCCGGCGCCTTGGGCGCCTTCGCGGGGCTGGGCGCCGCCTCCCGGCATTCGGCCCGGTTCGGCAGGCGGACACCCGGCGGCGCGTCCTGCGGGCAGAGGCGCGGCCGTCGGACCGTCGGATCACCGGCCCGCGCCTCCAGCGCCCCCGCGGCGCAGCCCGCCGCCAAGGCGGTCGCGCAGGCGAGGAGCCGGAGAAGGGAATGCGCGCGCATTCCGAACCTCCTATCAGCCCGCGCCCGCGCCGTCACGGCCGCGTCTGGCCGACATCCGCCGTCGTCACCTGCACGGTGCGGGTGCGGTTGTCGCGCAGGATCGTCAGTTCGAGGGTCTGCCCGACCCCAGCGGCCTGTATGGCGGCCGTGAGGTCGGTAAGGCGGTGGACCGGCTTGCCGTTGACCCCCACGATGATGTCGCCGAGATCGCCGGTGGTCGGGTCGACCCCGCGCAGACCGGCTGCCGCGGCCGGCGAGCCGCGCAGCACGCGCACCACCGCGACGCCATCGATGCCGAGCTGGGCCGCGGCCTCCTCCTGGGCGGCGATGATGCCGATCCCGGGCGTCGGCGTGCGGCCGGTGCGGATGAGGTCCGGGACGACGCGGTTCACCACATCGACCGGCACCGCGAAGCCGATGCCGGCGCTCGCGCCCGATGGCGAGAAGATCGCGGTGTTGACCCCGATCACCCGGCCGGCGGAATCGAGCAGCGGGCCGCCGGAATTGCCCGGGTTGATCGCCGCATCCGTCTGGATGACGCCGGACAGCTCGCGGCCCTCCTGAGTCGGCAGGCGGCGCTGGAGGGCGCTGATCACGCCCGAGGTCAAGGTGTGGTCGAGGCCGAACGGGTTGCCGATCGCATAGACGAACTGCCCGACCTTGAGGTCGCCGGAGCTGCCGATGGCGATGGGCGGGGGCATGGCGCTGACGCGCCCGAGACGGAGCACCGCGAGGTCGTAGTTCGGCGCCGTGCCGACCAGCGTCGCGGGAACGACCTCGCCGCCCGACAACCGCACGGAAATTTCGGATCCGCCCTGGATGACGTGGTTGTTGGTCACGATGTGACCGGCCGCGTCCCACACGAATCCCGTGCCGGTCCGCTCGCCGCCCTGGCCACCCTGCTCGCCACCATAGGGATCGCGCATCAGATCCTGCGCTCTCGGCGCGCGCCGCGCGAAGACGTAGACGACGGAGGGCGCGGCGCGCTCGAACAGCGACACCGTCGAGGCCTCAGCGGGAGACAGCTCACCCCGCGGCGTCACCGCGCGGGGCTGCTCCACGGAGAAGAGCAGTGCCGTGACGTAGGGCTGGGCGACGAAGAGCGCGAGCAGCACCAGGGCGACGCCGAGAGCGACCCGCAGAAAACGATCCGGCACCATGACAACTCCGAGCAACGCTCACGCCGAGCCCCGATGCCCTAACTGGGCTGCATCCGCCCGGCCTTCAATGCAAGCCGGGCCGGGCCCCGTCGCATCGGCCTCGCCCCGGTCGACGCCATCGGTACAGGCCGAATGCATTAGGCCGCCGCCCTCTATCGCGGCGCTTCGATCTCCATGGTATCCCTTCTCGAAGGATCGGCACGACAGGAGGGACCACCAGTCTTGCGTGTGACTTCGGTGACATGCATGGCGTCTCGTCGCGCGCGGCCGCTCTGGTATTACGTCGCTGCACTGAACTTGGCGCTGCTGGTGCCGGCACTCGCCGTCACCATCGTGCTGCTGCACCATTGGGTCGCGGCCGAGCGGTCGCGTCTCGAGAATACAACCGTGGCGATCAATTCGGAGGCCCTGGAGACGGTCGATTGTTTCCTGGCCTCGCAGATCGCGATGCTGCAGGCGCTCGCCACCTCGCCGGCGCTGGAAGCGGGGGATCTCGAACGCTTCGGCCGGCAGGCCGCCGAACTCTCCGCGCTCCAGGGCCTCACCATCATCCTGCGCGACACCGCCGGGCAGGAACACGTCAACACGCAGGTCCCCCGGGGGAGCCCGCTGCCGAGCCTGCCGCGCGTGACCGACCGAGCCGTCGCGGCGACCGGCAAGCCGACGGTCTCGGACCTCCTGATCGGCGCCGTCTCCCGGCAGCCGGAGGTGCGGGCCGGCGTGCCGGTGCGTCTGCGAGGGGAGATCGCCTATGTGCTGAGCGCCAGCTTCCCGGCGGCGCGAATCGGCGCCCTGCTCAGCGAGGCCGGCATCGCTCCCCCCTACTCCGCCTCGGTGACGGACCGCACCGGCACGATCATCGGCCGCTCCGTCGCGACCGACCAGGCCACGGGCAGGCCGCTGCCGGGCTTCGCCGAGACCGTCGGCGACAGCGGAAGCTGGACGGGCAGCAACCTGCTCGGCGTGCCGGTATTCGGGACGTATCGGCGCTCGGCCCTGTCGGGATGGATCGTCACCGTCGGCATCGAGCAGCAGGCGCTGCAGGCCCCCCTCTACGCCTCGCTCTGGATCTCGATCCCGATCCTGATCGGGCTTGGCCTGACCGCCCTCGCGGCCTCGGGGCTTATGGCTCGGCGGATCCTGCTCGCCAAGAACCGGCTGGCCGAGGGCGCCCGGGCCCTGGCGGATGGCCGCGTCATCGATGCGCCCGTCACGCCGGTCCGCGAGGTGAACGAGATCGGAGCGACGCTCGCCGCCGCTTCGGTGCGGCTGCATCAGCAGGCCGAGGCGCTCCAGGCGGCGAACCGCGAACTCGAGACCCGCGTCGCCGCGCGCACGCGCGAACTCGCCGAGAAGGAAGCATTGCTGACGATGACCCTCGATGCCATGGACCAGGGTCTCGTCATGGTGGATGCGCGCGGCGTCGTGGCGGTCACCAACCGGCGCTTCGCCGAGATCCTCGACCTCGATCCGGCTTTCCTCGCCTCCCGCCCGACCGACGAGGCGATGAGCCGCGCGCTGGATGAGGCGGGAGCCTTCGCCTCGGCCGGCCCGGCGGTCAGGGCCGGATTGCAGGCGGACGACCTCGCCCCGCCGGACGCCCGCTGCGAGCGCGTGCGGCCGAACGGCCAGGTGCTGGAGGTGACCAGCACCGCCACGGCCGATGGCGGCATCCTGCGGATCTATACCGACGTCACGGCGCGCAGGAAGGCCGAGGCGGCCCTCGCGGAAGCGCACCGGATCGCGCAGGTGGCGCGCCGCGAGGCGGAGGCCGGCAGCGCCGCCAAGTCGGAATTCCTGGCGACGATGAGCCACGAGATCCGCACGCCGCTCACCGGGGTGCTCGGCTACGCCGACCTGCTCACGGCGCAGAGCGACCTCGCGCCCGAGCACCGCCGGCTCGTCGGCCGGATCCGGAGCGCCGGCGAGGCGCTGCTGACGATCGTGGACGACGTCCTCGACTTCTCGAAGATCGAGGCGGGCGAGATCACGCTCGATCCCAAGCCGTTCAGTCCCGCCCAGCTGGTCGACGAGGCGCTCGCCCTGGTTCGGGCGGCGGCCGACCGCAAGCAGCTCGCGCTCTCGGCCCGGATCGATCCCGCTATCCCTGAGCGGCTCGTCGGCGATGTCGGCCGCCTGCGGCAGGTGCTCCTCAACCTCCTCAACAACGCGGTGAAGTTCACGCGGGCCGGCAGCGTGACGGTGACGGTGGCCTGCGAGCCGGCCGGGCCGGATGCGCAGGACTGCCCGATCCGGATCTGCGTCACCGATACCGGGATCGGCATCCCGGAGGAGAAGCGCGGGCGGCTCTTCCAGCGCTTCAGCCAGGTGGATGGCTCGATCCAGCGGCATTACGAAGGCACCGGCCTCGGGCTCGCGATCAGCCGCCGGCTGATCGAGGCGATGAACGGGCGCATCGACGTCGACAGCCGGGCGGGCGAAGGCTCGACCTTCTGGTTCGCGCTGAAGCTGGCCAAGGTTCCGCTTGAGCCCTCCAAGGAGGCGGAGGAGACCGCCTCCCCCGCCTGGCCCGGGATGCTGGCCCGCATCCTCCTGGCCGACGACAATGCCATCAACCGGGAGATCGTCCGGCGGCTTTTGGAATCCGTCGGGCATGCCGTCGAGGTGGTCGAGGACGGCGCGGCGGCGATCCAGGCGGTGCGCAACGCGGCCTACGATCTCGTGCTGATGGATGTTCAGATGCCGGGCACGGACGGGCTGACGGCCACCCGCAGGATCCGGATGCTGCCGGGCGCGCCCGCGCGGGTCCCGATCATCGCGCTGACCGCGAACGTGCTCCCGTCGCAGGTCGCGGAGTTCCGCGCGGCCGGCATGGACGATCACATCGGCAAGCCGTTCAAGCGCGAGGATCTCTTTGCGGCCGTCGCCCGCTGGTGCGGAGCGGGCTATGCGCCCCGCGGCCGGCTGAGGGCGGCGACGAGGGGGTAGGAGATCGGCCGGATCCCCGCGCCGGGTTGCGGGACGGAGCCGTGCGAGAGCCGGCGACGGAGCGCACGGCGCCTCCCACCTTCATCCCATTGGCCCCCTTTCCGGCGGCGCCTATAAGGGGCGGATAGCAGCGTGAACGAGGGCCGCAGGCCGATGACCCGCATCCCGGATTTCTCGGACATCGCCTTCTCGGCGCCGAGCCTCGGCACGGCCGCCGCCGGCCCGGCCGAGCCCTGGATGACGCCCGAGGGCATTCCCGTGAAGGGAGCCTACGGCCCACAGGACCGCGAGGGCATCGACTTCCTCGAGACCTATCCGGGCATCGCGCCCTTCCTGCGCGGCCCCTACCCGACCATGTACGTCACCCAGCCCTGGACCATCCGGCAATATGCCGGCTTCTCCACGGCGGAGGATTCGAACGCCTTCTACCGGCGCAACCTCGCGGCCGGCCAGAAGGGGCTCTCGGTCGCCTTCGACCTCGCCACCCACCGCGGCTACGATTCCGACCATCCGCGCGTCTCGGGCGATGTCGGCATGGCGGGCGTCGCCATCGACTCGATCTACGACATGCGCACCCTGTTCGCGGGGATTCCCCTCGACCAGATGACCGTGTCGATGACCATGAACGGCGCCGTCCTGCCGGTCATGGCGCTCTACATCGTCGCCGCCGAAGAGCAGGGCGTGTCGCCCCAGAAGCTCGCCGGCACGATCCAGAACGACATCCTCAAGGAGTTCATGGTCCGCAACACCTACATCTACCCGCCGGCCGGGTCGATGCGGATCATCTCGGACATCTTCGCCTATACCTCGGCCCATATGCCGAAGTTCAACTCGATCTCGATCTCCGGCTATCACATGCAGGAGGCCGGGGCGACGCAGGATCTCGAACTCGGCTACACGCTGGCCGACGGCGTCGAGTACATCCGGGCCGGGCTCGGGGCCGGGCTCAGCATCGACCAGTTCGCGCCGCGCCTGTCCTTCTTCTGGGCGATCGGCATGAACTTCTTCATGGAGGTGGCGAAGATGCGGGCCGCGCGCCTGCTCTGGGCCAAGCTCGTGAAGGAGTTCTCGCCCCAATCCGACAAGTCGCTGGCTTTGCGCACCCATTCGCAGACGAGCGGCTGGTCGCTCACCGCCCAGGACGTGTTCAACAACGTCACGCGCACCTGCGTCGAGGCGATGGCGGCGACGCAAGGGGGTACCCAGTCGCTCCACACCAACGCGCTGGACGAGGCGCTGGCCCTGCCCACCGACTTCTCGGCCCGCATCGCCCGCAACACCCAGCTGTTCCTGCAGCAGGAGAGCGGCACGACGCGGATCATCGATCCCTGGGGCGGCTCCTACTACGTGGAGCGCCTGACGCGGGACCTCGCCGCCCGCGCCTGGGGGCATATCCAGGAGGTCGAGGGCCTCGGGGGCATGGCCAAGGCGATCGAGGCCGGCATCCCGAAGCTGCGCATCGAGGAGGCGGCGGCCCGCACCCAGGCGCGGATCGATTCCGGCCAGCAGACCATCGTGGGCGTCAACAAGTTCAAGCCGGACGGCGACCGCCCGATCGAGCTCTTGCGCGTCGACAACGGCAACGTGCGCGCGATGCAGATCGACAAGCTCAAGCGCCTGCGCGCCGAGCGCGACGAGGCCGCGGTCGCGACGGCGCTCGACGCCCTGACCAAGGCGGCGAACGGGGACGGCAACCTGCTCGCGCTGGCGGTCGCGGCGGCGCGGGCCAAGGCCACGGTCGGCGAGATCTCGGCGGCGCTGGAGCGGGCCTGGGGCCGGCACCAGGCGGAGATCCGCTCGATCTCGGGCGTCTACAAGCGGGAGATGGGCGGCATGTCGGGGGCGGTCGAGCGGGTGCGCAAGCTCGTCGAGGCCTTCGAGGAGGCGGACGGAAGGCGTCCCCGCATCCTCGTCGCCAAGATGGGCCAGGACGGACACGACCGCGGCCAGAAGGTGATCGCCTCGGCCTTCGCGGATCTCGGCTTCGATGTCGATATCGGGCCGCTCTTCGCGACCCCCGAGGAAGCGGCGCGGCAGGCGGTGGAGAACGACGTGCACATCGTCGGCGTCTCCTCGCTGGCGGCCGGCCACCTGACGCTGGTGCCCGAACTCAAGGCGGCGCTCGTCGCCGCCGGCCGGCCCGACGTGATGATCGTAGTGGGCGGGGTGATCCCGCCGGGCGACTTCGAGGCCCTGCGTCAGGCCGGCGCCTCGGCGATCTTCCCGCCCGGGACCGTGATCGCGGAGGCCGCCGCGACCCTGATCGCCGAGCTCAACCAGCGCCTCGGCTACGCCCCCCGACAGGCCGCCGAGTAGGCCGGCCTCAAAAGGCAGGCCGGTCTCAAAACGGTCACGGTTGTCCGGCCTGAGGCGGGGAATTTCCCCGACTCACCTTCAGGTTCGCGCGTGCAGGCCGGCGCTTCCGATTCCCTCGACGATACCGCCTTCTCGCGGCCGGGAGGCCAGAGGGTCAATCTGCGCTGGCTTGCCGCCTGCCTGCTCACGGGCTTCGCCGGGGCCGGGCTCCTCGGCGTCGCGCTCGATCTCGCGGCCTCCAACGGCATCGTCGCCGTTCCGCCGGAACTCGCGGTGCGGCCGCATCCGGACGGCCCGACGAGCGATGTCGCGCGCAAGGGGGACCGCCTCGTGCGCGACGAGGTGGTGGTCGCGGCCAAGCGCGAGTTCCGCGCCCCGATCACCGAGAGCGCCGGCGAGCGCGAGCTCATCCGCGTCCATTCCGTCGTGCAGATCGCCACCGACCTGCCGCTGCGGGCGCCGGGTACCCCGATCCCGCCCTTCGATCCGATGCGCAGCGCGCGGATCGAGGCGGCCGCCGTGGAGGAGGCGGGGACCGATCCGGCCGAGACCGCCGTCACCCTGGTGCGCAGCCGCCTCGCGGAATCATCGGACGAGCAAGGCCCCGCCCTCACGGACGAGGAGGTCGACGCCCTCGTCGCCGAGACGCAGCGCATCGCCGGCGGTTCGGGGCCGCTCCCGCCGGCCTTCCCGCCGGAGCGGATGCTGTCGCGGGCGCTGCGGCTCGGCGCGGGGTCGGAGGAGGTCGAAGCGCCCTCCGGCGCCATCGAGGTCAAGATCCTGCCGGAGAACCTGACGGAGATCCCGGAGATCCTCGCGGCGCCCGCCGCGCCCCTGTTCGAGACGCGTGAGGCCGTGCTCGGCAAGGATCAGACCCTCGACGCGCTCCTGCGCGAGAACGGCGCGCCGCCACAGCGCGTGGCCGCGATCCTGGCGGCCTTGAGCCCGCATGCCCGCACCGACCTGCCGGAGGGCCAGCACCTGCGCCTCCTCATCGCCCGCGAAGGAGCCGAAGCGGGCATCGCCCGGGTGACGCTCTACGGAGAAAGCGGCATCGAGGAGATCGCAGCGGCGAACGACCGCGGAGCCTTCGTGTCGGTGGCGCCGCCGCGGTCCGGGGCTGCCGCCGCCGAGGACGCGGAGGGAGGCGTCAGCCTCTACGAGAGCCTCTACGGCGCCGGCCTCAAGAACGGGGTGCCGCGCACGGTGATCGAGGATCTGGTGATGGCGCTCGCCGCCGGCAGCGATCTCCAGAGCCGCACGGAGCCGGGCGACCACATCGAGATCGTCTTCACGACCGACGAGGATGCCAGGCCCGAACTCCTCTACGCGGCCCTGCGCAGCCATGGCGAGACGCAGACCCTCTACCGCTTCCGCATGCCGGGCAGCGGCGAGGTCGAGTACCTCGGCGCGGAGGGCCGCTCCACGCGAAAATTCCTGATCCGGCGGCCGGTGGCGGAGGGGCGGATCAGCTCGCCCTTCGGCGCGCGGCTGCACCCGATCCTCGGCTATTACCGGCCTCACAACGGGGTCGACTGGGCGGCGACTCGGGGCACCCCGATCATGGCGACGGGCGACGGGGTGGTGATCTCGGCCGGCGCCCGCTCCGGCTACGGCAACCGCGTCGAGATCCAGCACGCCAACAACTACGTCACCGCCTACAACCACATGGCGCGGATCGCCCGCGGCATCGTGCCGGGCGCGCGGGTGCGGCTGGGGCAGGTGATCGGCGCGGTGGGCACCACCGGCCTCTCCACCGGGCCGCACGTCCATTACGAGGTCGCCATCAACGGGCGCTTCGTCGACCCGATGAAGATCCGCCTGCCGAGCGCCCGCGAACTCACCGGACCGGCGCTCGCCGCCTTCCGGGCGGTCGAGGAGCAGATCGACGCGCTCCGCCAGCACCGCGGCGGCACGGCCACGGCGGCGCGAAGCTGAGCGGGACAACCGGCCCTGCTCGCCCCAGGAAGAATCTTCTCTGCGGCTTCTCGCCGGGAGAACGGTCTGCTCTGTTCGGGACGAACTTCGAAAAACGTGTCCATTGATCGCGCGGGATGCCGAGGCAACATTCCGGCGCATGAACGAGCGCCCCGAGACCACCCCGACGGTCTTCGATCCTTACGGTGAGACGCTGGCCTGCGGCTCGGCCTGCCCCTTGGAGGCGGGCGAAAGCCGCGCGCGCCGGGCCGCGATCGTGTTGTTCTGGAGCCTCGCCCTGCTGCTGGTCGCCGGCCGGGTCTACGTGGCCGGCGAGCCATTCGGTCAGGGAACGCCGCGACTGACCGCCTCCGCCGCCACGACGACGATCCGCTGACGCCCGTCCCGACACTCACGCGAGGTCTGCGAGCGGAATCGCGACCGCGGCGAGTGCTGCCGCCTGCGGAGTCAGGACGGCGCTGTGCGGGTGGTCGGTGACCGCGCCATAACCGGCATCGCCCGACGGTCGCCGATGAACGCGGGCAACCCGCTCCTGCGCGTCGATCACCCAGTATTCCGGGACCCCGTAGCGGGCATAGAGGTGCGCCTTGCGGCCGAGGTCGTAGGCGAGACTCGATGCGGCGACCTCGATCACCAGCAGGATCTCCGGGCCGGGAATCACGCAGAAGCCCTCCGGAGAGGGACGATGCGCCGTCTCGAAGGCCAGAAGGAAGTCGGGTTCGAGCAGAGTGCGAGCATCCAGTTGCACGGTGCTCTCGGTCGCCAGGTAGATGGAGGAAGGCAGCACCGCGGTCAGGCGCCGGTTCAGACGGTTCTTGACGAGATCGTGCGCATAGCTCTTCGACGCCATCTCGACCAGTTCCCCGTCCAGAAGCTCGATCCGCTCGCCCTCCGCGATGACGCCGGCTTCGATCATCCGGCGCAGATCCTCGGCGCTGAAGCGGCGCAGGAGCGGGTTCTCGGGTCCGGGCGGTACATGGATGGTCATGGCGACCCTGCATCGATCCCTCTGCGGACAGGATAGCACGGTCCATCCCACCGGTCCGTTCAACCGGAAGATGCCGGTTTCGGCTCGCGCATCCGTCAATTGACGTCCCAGCCATCCGGATTAGTTCTCTGCCGGTCTCCAGCGGACGAACCCGCGGCGTGCCCCGGGTCCCGCGCCATCCGGAATGGGACTGGCCATGATGCGTCTCAACGTGAACGGATCCGTGCGCGAGGTGGATGCGGAGCCGGACACTCCCCTGCTCTGGGTGATCCGCGAGCAGATCGGCCTCACCGGCACCAAGTACGGCTGCGGCATCGCCCAGTGCGGTGCCTGCACGGTCCATGTCGACGGCCAGGCGGTGCGCTCCTGCTCCGTTCCGGTCTCGGCGATCGGCGAGGGGCAGAGAATCGTCACCATCGAGGGCCTGAGCCCGGACCGGTCGCATCCGGTGCAGAAAGCCTGGGCGGCGCTCGACGTGCCGCAATGCGGCTTCTGCCAGTCGGGGATGATCATGGCCTCGGCGGCGCTGCTCGCCCAGAATCCGAAGCCCTCCGACGACGACATCCGCCGCGAGATCACCAATATCTGCCGCTGCGGCACCTACAACCGCGTGCTCGCGGGCATCCGCCTCGCCGCCGAGGGCGGCGAGGCCGGGCGCGGCTGAGGAGGCAGGCATGACGATGGGATCCCCCACCACCCCCACCCGCCGCCGCTTCCTGGCAGGGGCTGCCGCGACGGCCGGCGCCTTCAGCTTCGGCTTCCACGTGCCCTTCGGCGCGCAGGCGGCACCTGCGCCGACACCCGAGGTGAATGCCTGGGTGGTGGTGCGGCCGGACGAGACCGTGGTGATTCGGATCGCCCGGTCCGAGATGGGCCAGGGCACCCTCACCGGCCTCGCCCAGCTCGTCGCCGAGGAACTCGGCTGCGACTGGGCGCAGGTGACGACCGAATATCCCACCCCGGGGCAGAACCTTGCCCGCCAGCGGGTCTGGGGCGATTTCTCCACCGGCGGCAGCCGCGGCATCCGCGAATCCTTCGTCGCCGTGCGCCGGGGCGGCGCGGCCGCCCGCCTGATGCTCGTCGCGGCGGCGGCGCAGGATTGGGGCGTGGCCCCGGGCGAGTGCCAGGTGCAGAAGGGCGTGATTACCCATCCGGCCTCGGGCCGCAGCACCACCTTCGGCAAGGTCGCGGCGCGGGCCGCCACCCTCGAGCCGCCGAAGGAAATCCCCCTCAAGGATCCGAAGGACTGGACCATCGCGGGCCAGTCGCTCAAGCGCCTCGACACCGCCGCGAAGCTCGACGGCAGCCAGGTCTACGGCCAGGATCTCCGGCTCGACGGCATGCTGAACGCCGCGATCCGCGACTGCCCGGTGCCGGGCGGCCAGGTGAAGAGCTTCGACGCCCGGGCGGTATCCGGGATGCCGGGCGTGCGGAAGGTGGTGCAGGTCGGCGAGAGCGGCGTCGCGGTGATCGCCGACACCTTCTGGCGGGCGAAGACTGCCGTCGAGGCGCTGCCGGTCGTCTGGGACGGGGGCCCGAACGCCTCCGTGTCGAGCGAGACGATCGCCGCGACGCTCAAGGCGGGCCTCGACGCCGAGGAGGCCTTCGTCGGCAACAAGGCCGGCGACGTGAGGTCCGCCCTGCACAGCGCCGCCAAGCTGGTCGAGGCGACCTACGCCTACCCGTTCCAGAATCACGCCACCATGGAGCCGATGAACGCCACCGCCCGGTGGACGCCGGAGCGCTGCGAGGTCTGGACGCCGACGCAGAACGGCGAGGCGGCCCTCGCCGCGACGGCCGAAGCGGCCGGCCTCTCGCCCCGGCAATGCGAGGTCTACAAGATCCATCTCGGCGGCGGCTTCGGGCGGCGCGGCGCCACGCATGACTGGGTGCGCCAGGCGGTGCTGATCGCCAGGGAGATGCCCGGCACGCCGATCAAGCTGATCTGGAGCCGCGAGGAGGACATGACGCATGGCCGGTACCATCCGGTCACGCAGTGCCGGATGCGCGCCGCCCTCGACGCCGAGGGCAACCTCACCGGCCTCCACATGCGCATCTCCGGCCAGTCGATCCTCGCGGCGATCGTGCCGGGCCGGCTCGGGCCGGACGGCAAGGACCCGGTGACCTTCCAGGGCCTCAATCCGGGCGGGGCGGAGGCGGCGATCGGCTACACGATCCCGAACCTCCTCATCGACCACGCCATGCGCAACCCGCACATCATCCCGGGCTTCTGGCGCGGCGTGAACACCAATCCCAACGCCATCTACCTCGAATGCTTCATGGACGAGGTGGCGCATGCGGCGGGCCAGGACCCCCTCGCCTTCCGCCGCAAGCTGATGGCCAACCACCCCAAGCACCTCGCGGTGCTGAACGCGGTTGCCGAGCGCATCGGCTGGGACCGCACGCCGCCGGACGGCGTCCATCGCGGGCTCGCCCAGATCATGGGATTCGGCAGCTACGTGGCGGCCGCCGCCGAGGTCTCGGTGCGCGATGACGGCACGCTGAAGATCCACCGCATCGTCGCGGCGACGGATCCGGGCGTCGCCGTGAACCCGCAGCAGATCGCCGCGCAGGTGGAGGGATCCTTCGTGTACGGGCTCTCGGCGGCCCTGTACGGGGAATGCACCGTCAAGGACGGACGGATCGAGCAGACGAATTTCGACACCTACCCGGTGCTGCGGATGGACGAGATGCCGGCGGTGGAGACGATCCTGATGCCGTCGGGCGGCTTCATCGGCGGCGTCGGCGAGCCGACCATCGCGGTCGCGGCGCCGGCCGTGCTCAATGCCGTCTTCGCGGCGACCGGCAAGCGGGTGCGCCAGATCCCGCTCAAGCACACCGACCTGCGGCGCGCGTGAGAGCCCGTCTCGCCCTGGCGCTCCTCGCCGCGAGCCTCGGCGGCGCCCGTGGGGCGCCGCTCCAGGCCCCGCCCGGCGCCTCCTCCTGCTCGGGCTGCCACGGCCCGCACGGGGAGGGCGCCTTCGCGCCGCTGGCGGGCCGCCCGGCCGAGGAGATTGCGGCGGCGCTCAAGGACTACCGGGCGGGCACGCGCCCGGCCACCGTGATGACCCGGATCGCCAAGGGATTCTCCGAGGAGGAGAGCCGCGCGATCGCCGACTATCTGGCGCAGCAGCCGCAGGAGGCGCCGTGACCGACGCGACGCGGAGAAGCCTCCTCGGCGGCCTTGCGGGGCTCGCCCTCGCCCGCCCTGTGCGGGCGCACGCCCGTCCTGTGCGGGCGCAGCAGGGCGCTTCCGGCCGTGTCGTCGTCCTCGGCGGCGGCTTCGGCGGCGCCTCGGCGGCGCGGGCGCTGCATCAGGCGGGGCTGTCCGTCACGCTGGTCGAGGCCGAGACGACCTACACGGCCTGCCCCTTCAGCAACGAGGTCATGGTTGGCCTGAGGCCCATGACGGCGCAGCGCTTCGGCTACGAGGGCCTGAAGGCGAGCGGCGTCACGGTGGTGCAGGCCCGCGCAAGCGGGATCGACGGACGCGCCAGGCGGGTGGCGCTCGCGGACGGCACCGCCCTGCCCTACGACCGCCTGATCCTCTCGCCCGGCATCGCCCTGCGTTTCGACGCGCTCCCGGGCTACGACGAGGCCGCGGCCGAGGTGATGCCGCATGCCTGGAAGGCCGGTGCCCAGACCGAGCTCCTCGCCCGCCAGCTCGCGGCGATGCCGGATGGCGGCACGGTGGTGCTGTCGGTGCCCGGCAATCCCTATCGCTGCCCGCCGGGTCCCTACGAACGCGCGAGCCTCATCGCCCACCTGCTCAAGACGCAGAAACCGCGCTCGAAGCTGATCGTCCTCGACGCGAAGGACACGTTCTCCAAGCAGAAGCTGTTCGAGGCGGCCTGGAAGGCCCTCTATCCCGATCACCTGGAATACGTTCCCCTGGCGGCGGGCGGGCAGGTCACGGCGGTGGATCCCGGCACGATGACGGTCCGGACGGACTTCTCGGATTACCGGGCCGCCGTCGCCTGCATCATCCCGCCCCAGCGCGCCGCTCCGATCGCGGCCGCGGCGGGGGTCGCAGACCGGTCGGGCTGGTGCCCGATCGACCCGGTGACCTTCGAGTCCCGCCTCGTCCCCTCCATCCACGTGATCGGCGACGCCGCCATCGCGGGGGCGATGCCGAAATCCGCCTTTTCGGCCAATGCTCAGGCGAAGGTCTGCGCCGAGGCCGTCGCCGACCTGCTGGCGGGGCGCCCGCCGGTCACGCCGAAGCTGATCAACACCTGCTACAGCCTCGTCGCGCCCGGCTACGGCATCTCCGTCGCGGGCGTCTATCACCCGGTGAACGGGGTGCTCGCCGATGTCGAGGGTGCCGGCGGGACGAGCCCGCTCGACGCCCCGGCCGAGCTGCGCACCGAGGAGGCCGCCCACGCAGCCGCCTGGTATCGGACCATCACGGGCGACGTCTTTGGCTGAGCGCCCGCGTGATACCAACGGGCCTTGAACAGGACCGTTGGTTCCGGTCTCGGAATTTTCGCCAAGCCAAAGGCTTGGTGTCGACACTTCGAGATGGGTCAACGGCCCGATGCGTGAGCATGCGCGTCAGCATCTTGGGCCCTTGGGATCAGTTCACCACCGGCCAAGCCGGCCCTAGGGGGATGAAACCGGCTGACCGAGCGCTCCCTCCCGTGGCAGCCAACCCCGGCCCTCATGCTGAGGTGCTCCGAAGGAGCCTCGAAGCACACCTGGACGGTGGTCCGAGCCTCCGGTGGATGGGATGAGCAGTCAGGCGTGCGTGCCGGCTGATGCCGGCCAGAGGGCCGGCTGCCGGTGCGATCTTCGATCGCCGCCACCTCAGCATGAGGAGCGGGGCGGATTCCACGCCGGTCGGTTTCTATTTAGATGAGATGCAAGGCGTGCGGGGCGAACAGGCCGACGGCCAGCATGCCGATTCCCGCCACGCCGAGCAGGCCGCCAGTGACGGCGAGCGCCGTGATTCCGGTGATCACCTGCGCGGAGGCGAGCACGATGCCGATCTGGAACGCGGCCGACCCGACCTCGAAATGGTGGTAGCGCGCCAGCGCGAGCTCGCGCTTCTCCTCCGCCGTCTTGGCCCTGGCGGCGAGTTCCTTGCGGCCCTCGCCCGTGGCGGGCTCGGAATCGTAGCGGGCAATGGTCTTCTGCCAGTCCTCGACCTGCTTCTTCACCGCCTCCGGCGCGGCACCCGGGGCCTCCAGCGCCGCCTGCTCGACCGCGGTCTTGAGGACCGTGCTGCGGATCGTGCGGGCCTGGAAGAACGCCCACAGGTTGCTCGCCTCGACATTCGCGCTGATCGCATCCGTCTGCGCGCTCTTGGCCAGCGTCTCGCCCAGCGCCAGGAACAGCGCCAGAACCGAGATCAGCAGCGCCACCTTCTTGTTCGACCCTTCGACCGCTCCGTGACCGCCCGACATCGCCATCTCCCTCGCGTCAGCGGGCCCTGTCATACCCATCGATCTGCGAACCGCCAGTGACTTCTCGCCCTCGCCGGCCCCCCCTTTCCTTCCGCAGCGAGTCGCGGGATGAGACGGCCGAGTCTTCTCAGGACCCTCCCCATGCTCCGCACGCCTGCCCTGCTCGCCAGCCTCCTCGCGATCGCCGCGCTGCCGGCGCGCGCCGAGACCCGCCCCGCCTGGCCCGACACCTATCTGAGCCGCGTCGAGGCGATGGCGGTGATGCAGACGCTGAACGCGCAGCTCCTCGCCGCCCGCAGCGCCACCACGACCCTCGAAGCGTGGTGCGGCGCGCACGGGATCGCGGCGGAGCCGCGGCTCGTCGCCCGGCTGGTGCGCGAGGTGGACCGGCCGGCGAGTGCCGAGACGCGTCAGCGCCTCCAGGTCGGCCCGGACGAGCCCCTGCGGTACCGGCGGGTGCGGCTCGCCTGCGGCGATCAGGTGCTGTCGGAGGCCGACAATTGGTACGTGCCCGCGCGCCTCACGCCCGAGATGAACCGGGCGCTCGACACCAGCGACACCCCCTTCGGGCGAGCGGTGCAGGGTCTCAAGCCGACCCGGCAGACGGTCGAGAGCCGCCTCCTTTGGCAGCCGCTCCCGGAGGGCTGGGATCAGGCGGCGCCGAGCGCGGGATCCTGCGGGACGCTCCCGGTCCCGGAGGCGCTCTTCAGCCATCGCGCCGTGCTGTTCACCGCCGAGCGGCAGCCGTTCTCGGAAGTGGTAGAGACCTATGCGCGGACCGTGCTCGACTTCGCGCGGGCACCGAGGCCGGCGGATCCCGCCTGCGCGAAGCCCTGAGATGGCGACCGGAGGCCATGCCATGCCCCGCTACTTCTTCGCGACACGGGTCGGCGCGGATCTGCTGCCCGATCCTGAGGGCCGAACCTTGCGCGACGCGGACGAGGCCTGGGAGGTCGCGCGCAACCTGATCCGCGAGGTGCTGCGCGAGAGCGGCCCCACCTCGCGGCTGCTCTCGGCGATCCTCGAAGTCACCGACGAGGCCGGCGAGATCGTCTTCGAGTTCCCCTTCTCGGAAGCGGTTGTGCCGCCCGGGGAGCCGGGCGGGACGCTCCACTGAGCGCCTCCCGGCGCTGCGCGCCCGGCATCGAGGGGCCACATCCTCGCGATGGCGGATCGGGCACGAGGGCCGCGCCGACTCAAACGCCCTCGACACTGCGCCGGTGCGCGACATCCATTTCGGCGGCGAGGTTGTGCAGGAGATAGTCGAGCATCTTTCGGTCCACGCAGACGGCATCGAGCCGTGCGCGCAGCTCCTCGACGCTCGGCGGGACCTGCGGGAAGCTGCCGGACGGCGCGAGAACGCGCTTGAGCACCGCACTGACAATGACGGAGCGGTCATACCCGCGATGCTGGGTCAGACGCCGGAGCGCGCGCGCCAGACTATCGAGTTGTTGCTCCGTCTGAAATTCCGATGCGGCGTTGAACCGGCGCCGTGTCATGTCGCCTTCTCCAGCTTTTCGTCCGGAGATGCTAGCGCTCGGGCCGGGAAGAGACTGTTAAAGGCGGAGCCGGAGCCGGTTTTGCACACGGCTTCAGCCTGCTCTCCGAGGCGGCAGAGGTGCCGCGGCTCGCACGATAGCGGATTTCGGCCTTGCTCAGGTGGGCGCGGAAGGAGATCCGGGACCCAGACAATGAAGTCGCGCAGCGACCGCTTTCAACGACAGTGCTGACATACGGAGCCGCTTCGCGGCGAGTTCTCGTGCTGGATCCCGGGTTGCATTCCGCTGACGCTGCATGCGCCCGGGACAGGGAGAGCGGGCGAGAGGCCGGGCGGGACGATCATCGATCGTCGCTGAGCGTGTCAGACGGACGGCGTCGCGGGGGCTGACGCGGTCTCAATCGACCCGGAGATGCGTGGAAGCCGCTCCGCGGCTTCTATTTTAGGCGCCACTCGACGCAGAGGATCCCCTGTCGGCGCGAAGCGCGACACCCCGGGACCGTGAGGCTGAGCCGCGATCGGCGCGGCTCTACTCGCCGGCCGGATCGTCCGGCGTCCCCGCCGGGGCGAGGCGGATCCAGGCATCGAGCGCCAACCGGATACCGTGCCCGGCTGCGGCGACGATCGCCATCGCGCCGGCGAGATTGAGGAAGAGGGATGCATCCGACATGGGAACTCTCAACGCTCGTGAGGCGGCGCCTGGACCATCGGGCGGGACGCCCGGCACGCACAGTCTCTCTCACCGCATTTCGGCAAAACGATGAGCCGGACCGCCTCACCGCAAAGCTTGATCCCTCCCGCGCACCAGACAATCGAGCAAATCGATGGCGGATTCACTCGATTAATATTTCGTAAATCCCTGTTTCTTCAACGATGAAAGCTCGTTCGGGCGACGAGACAATCCCGAACCGGTCGTGGCAAGTCCTCTCGCGTGGAAATGCGCGCGGCCCGTCTCCGTCCGCGTCCGGCGCTGTGATCGAGAAGGACTGTCCCGCTCCCGTCCCGGGGAGCGGGGTTCCGGCGCCCCGCTGTCGGCGGCCGGGCGCTCAGGCCGCGAGCGCGCAGGAATCCGCCGGCGTCCCGGCCGCCATGAACTGCGCCCGCGCGAGTTCCGCGAACCGCCCGCCCTGGGCGACGAGGTCGTCGAAGCGGCCCGCCTCGATGATGCGCCCCTTGTCGAAGACGAGGATGCGGTCGGCATTGCGGATCGTGGCGAGGCGGTGGGCGATCACGAAGGTCGTGCGGCCCTCCATCACGGCTTCGAGCGCGCCCTGCAGCTTGCGCTCGGTGGCCGCGTCGAGCGCACTCGTCGCCTCGTCCAGGATCAGGACCGGCGGGTTCTTCAGCAGGGCCCGCGCGATCGAGAGCCGCTGGCGCTCGCCGCCCGACAGCGAACGTCCGCGCTCGCCGATCACCGCATCGAGCCCGTCCGGCTGGCGGGCCAGGAAGTCCATCGCCTGCGCGCGCTCCAGGGCGTCCAGCATCTCGGCATCGGTGGCGTCGGGCCGACCGACCTGCAGGTTCTCGCGGATCGAGCGGGCGAACAGCATCGGCTCCTGGAACACCACGCCGATATTGTGCCGGAGCGACGCGACGGAGAGGTCGCGGATGTCCTCGCCGTCGATGCGGATCGTCCCGGTCTCCGGGTCGAAGGCGCGGTGGAGCAGGCTGAGCGTCGTGGACTTGCCCGACCCCGTGGTGCCGACGAGCGCCACGGTCTCGCCCGGCCGGACCGAGAAGCTGATCCCGTCGAGAGCGCGGCGCTTGCCGTCATACGAGAAGGTCACGTCCTCGAAGGCCACCTCGCCGGCGATCCGGGTGACCGCGCGGGCATTCGGACGATCGTGCACGGCCGGGACCGTGTCGAGGATGTCGAAGAATTCCTGCATCTTGGGCGCCTGCATGAACAGCCCGTTGACGAAGGACACGACCTGATCGAGGCGCCCGACGAGGAGCGTCGCGAGGCTCATGAAGGAGACGACCTCGCCGACGCTCGCCTGGCCCCGGAAGTGCAGCGCGAGGCCGGTGACGAAGATCGCCGTCATCGTCAGCGTCGCCGAGGCGCGGGTCGCCACCGAGGCGAGCGCCCACCAGGACAGGACCGGGGTCTGGGCGGCGAGGAGGTTGCGGATGATGCCGTGCATCGCCTCCTTCTCCGCCCTGGCGCGGGTGAAGGACTGGATCACCGCGACGTTGCCGAGCGCGTCCGAGGCGTGCTCGGCGAGGCCCGAATGGTAGCGCTCCACCTCGCCCTGCAGGCTCTCCGTGCGGCGCAGGACGAAGGTGGTGAGCGCCGTGAAGACCGCCACCAGGACGAGCAGGATCGCGCCGAGCTGCCAGTTGAGGAACAGGGTCATCGGCAGCAGCACGGTGAGCGACACCAGGGCCGCGCAATGGTCGCGGAAGAAGCCGAGCCACAGCGACGCCATGCCGCTCGAACCCTCCAGCATCGCCTTGAGCACCCGGCCCGAATGATGGGCCGAGTGGAAGGCGAGCGGCAGGTCGAGGACATGCTCGAAATAGCTCGCCATCACGCCGAGGCGGCGCCGGTGCGAGAGGCGGTCGGCATGGAGCGCGATCAGAACCCCCGCCGCGATGGTGAACAGGCCGAAGCCGACCCAGGCCGCGACGAGCAGCATGATGTCCCCGTAGGACGTGCCCTCGGCGCGCGCCGGCAGATGCGTCACCCGGTCGATGATCCGTCCGAACAGCACCGGCTCGGCGAAGGCCGCCACCGCGAGCGCCACATTGGCGAGCGCGAGCACGGCGCCGAGCCGCAGATCGGGTCCGAGCTGGCGCATGACCCGCCCATAGAGCCGCAACAGCCGCATGTAGTGAACTCCGAAACCCCCAGGCGCGGAAAAATCCGCCGGCGCCGTCCGCGGCGCCCGTCGCCCGCGCCCACGATGCTCTCATGGCAGACGCCGCCTGAACGCCGCATGACGGGACGGGCCCAGCTTTACGCTTCGTTGAGCCTGATCGCCTTAAAGCTTGAGGACGGGTCGAGCCGGCCTCTTCCCTCCGACAGGAACCACTTGCGCGTCATGGATCTCGCAACCGGCCTCGGCCTGCTCGGCGGCGCCTCCGTCGTCATCGTGCTGATCCTCATCGATGGCGGCAACTTCGCGGCCTATTTCGATAAGCACGCCCTGATCGTGATCTTCGGCGGAGCCACCGCCGCGACCATGCTGCGCTTCCCCTTCTCGGTCATCGTGCACGGCGTGCCGATGGGCCTGCGCTACGCCTTCACCATGCGCTCCGTGAAGCCGCGCGACCTCATCGAGGAGATCACCCGGATCGCCGAGGTGGTGCGCAAGTCCGGCCCGATGGCGCTGGAGAACCTGGAGGTCTCCGATCCGTTCCTGGCCCAGGGCGTGCGCTACATCGCCGACGGCTACGACCGCGAGTTCATTCGCGACACGATGGAGCGCGACCGCGACAACTTCCTGATGCATCTGGAGGAGGGCTCGAAGGTCTACCGCGCCTTCGGCGACTGCGCCCCAGCCTGGGGCATGATCGGCACCATCCTCGGCATGGTGACGATGTTCGCCAACATGTCGGACCCGTCGAAGCTTGGCCCCGCCATGGCGACGGCGCTGCTCGCTACCCTCTACGGGGCGCTCATCGCCAACATGATCGCGCTCCCGATCGCCGACAAGCTGCACGTCAAGCTGGAGGAGGAGGACGTGTCGCGCTCGCTCGTCATCGACGGCATCCTGCTGATCCGCGATGCGAAGAGCGCATCGCTCGTGCGCGAGATGCTGATCGCCTACCTGCCCCACAATACCCGCGAGGAGTTCACCGCCGAGGCGGCCTAAGTGCCAAGAGACCGTCCGGGAGATGGGGATCCGGCTCTCCGTCCGGACGGGCGACTTGAGAATGACCGCGCCTGCATCGGGCCTCTCCGGAGAGGCCCGACGGAGGTCCGGGCCGAGGCGAGGACGAATCCGTGGCGAGGAAGAAGCGGGGCGGAGCGCATGGCGGTCACGGCTGGTTCGTGACCTTCGCCGACCTGATGGCGCTCCTCATGAGCTTCTTCGTGATGATCGCCGCCTATTCGACCCAGGACCAGAAGAAGCTGCAGGCGGTCGCCGGCTCCATGCGCGACGCGTTCGGCACCAACCGGGAGAGCCGGTTCAACGGCATCATCGAGAAGAACGGCCTGCCGAGCGCGACCCGGCTGCGCGACCCGCGCGACGTCACGCCCGACAAGGCCTCGGACCGCACCACGCCGCCCCTGCCGGACGAGGTCTTCGACAACGGCGTTCCGCAGAACGGCTACCGCGACGGCTTCGGCCTCGCGATGGCGAGCCTGCGGCAGGCGCTGCAGGACCTTCCCGACATCGCGGAACTGTCGAAGAACGTGCTGATCCATGAGACCGAGCGCGGCCTCGACGTCTCGCTTGTGGACCAGGACAACCGCTCGATGTTCCCGGATGGCTCGACCCGGCCGAACGACCGCACCCGGCAGGTGCTGGAGCGGCTCGCGCCGACCATCCGGAGCCTGTCGAACAGGATTGCGGTCGCGGGCTACACCGCGGCCACGCGTCCCGGGCGCCGCCCGCCCGCCCCGCCCTGGGAATTGTCCACCGGCCGGGCGATCAGCGTGCGCGAGATCCTGGCGGGTGCCGGCATCCCGGACGACCGCTTCGCCGTCGTCTCCGGCAAGGCCGACACCGAGCCGCTCTTCCCGGACAATCCCTACATCGCCGCCAACCGCCGGGTGACGATCACGCTCTTGCGCGACGCGCCACCGCTGGCGCCGGGCCAGTCGCTGCCCTGATCCGGTTTCGGACGACCGGTTCGGAGACCGTCTTACCGAGCCTGCGCGGCGATTGAGCGCAGCCGAGATCCGCATGGCGAAGCCAGCAAGCGGATGTCGGATGACGCCGCTCCTGCCGCGATGCCCTACTTCGCCACCAGCAGGGTCCAGTAGACCTTGTACTTCGATCCCGGGGCGTAGGCGGTGGCGATGCCCATGCGGGTGGCATCGGGCGCGAGCAGAACGGCGTTGTGGGCGGGACTGTCGCGCCAGCCGGAGAACGCCTCCGCCAGCGTGTGATAGCCGGCCGAGAGATTGGCCTTGGGGTCGGAGAAGCCCATCCGCGCCGCCACCGTCTTGACGATGTCCGCCTGGCTCGGCCGGTCGGCGGCCGCCATGGCGGCGCTCTCCGTCTCGGCGAGGCGCTGGAGCCCCGGATCGAGGGCAAGTGCGGGCAGGCCCTTGTTGCGCCGGTAGGCCCCGATCATGTCGCGGGCGGTGGCGAGGTCGAGCTGTGCGCTCGCGGTCGTCATGGGCCAGTAGAGGGACGGGCCCGCCTGCGTCTGGCGCGCGACCTCGCTCCCGGCGCAGGCGGCGAGGGAAGCTGCGAGCGCCGAGAGGGCGATGAACCGGAAAGCGGCTTGCGTCAGGGTCACGGCACGGACTCGGGCGTTCGGCGGCGCTCGCCCCCGCCCGCCGGGGACCGCGTAACCGGATCGGCCGGGGGAGCCACCGCGGGCACCACCGCCCGGGCGATCTGCCCCAACGCGTCCTGAACCGGCTCCAGCCCCTGCACGGTGACGATGCTCGCCCCGGGCCCGAGATTGGGGATGAGCCCCTCGTCCGACAAGGTCTTGAACACCGCGAAGTTGAGGTCGCTCTGCACCTTCAGCTGCGAGGCGACATCCGTGATCATGGCGATCAGCTCGAATTCGAGGAAGGGATCGCCGATCTTGCGGAACACCACGCGGGGCGGCGGCTCCTTCAGCACGTCGGAATGGGCCTTGGCGCAGCCGACGATCAGCTCGGCGGCGCGCACCGGGTCCTGGTTGCGCAGCACGTTCACGGTGATCGAGACGCGGCCGGTGCGGTCGCCGCGCACCCGGTTCTTCACCACGCCGGAGATCAGGTTGGAATTCGGCACGATCACGGCCGAGCGGTCGAAGGTCTGGATCTCCGTCGAGCGCACGCTGATGCGCCGCACATAGCCCTCGTTGTCGCCGATCACCACGAGGTCGCCGACCCGGATCGGCCGCTCCCACAGGAGCAGCAGGCCCGAGACGAAGTTGTTGACGATCGATTGCAGGCCGAAACCGATACCGACCGAGAGCGCGCCGGCGACGATCGTGATCTTCTCCAGGCTGAGGCCCAGATACGAGAAGGCGACCGTGAGCGAGACCAGGAAGCCGATATAGCCCGTGATGGTCGCGATCGAGTTGCGCAGGCCGGCTTCGAGATCGGTGGCCGGCAGGTAGGTGTTCTCCAGCCAGCGCTTGACCACCCGCGAGATGGCGAGGCCGAGGATGAACAGCCCGAGCGCGATGACGATGGTCGAGAGCGAGATCGTGACGTCGCCGACCTTGAAGCCGAAGAAGGCCGCCCGGAAGGAGGCGTAGATGTCGGTCGAGTCGACGCCCCAGGTCGCCAGCAGCAGCACCGCCGCGACCGTGACCAGCACGACGCGCACGAGGCCGCCCATCAGGACGGCGATCTGATTCAGGGACTTCTTGCGCAGGCCGGTATTGGCCTGGAGGGCGGTGGCGATCCGCGAATCGTTCTGCAGCGTGCCGCCGATGAAGGCATCGGCGCTGGTGATGGCGAGATAGAGCAGCGCCACCGCGATGGCGGTCCAGACCAGCTGGTCGATCAGGAAGGAGGAGAGCGCGATGTAGCCGGAGAGCGCGCAGAGGCCCACCGCCGCGGTCACGATCCAGCCGACGATCCGCAGCGGGCCGCCGATGCTGGTGCTCGATTCCGCCGCCACGTAGGGGCCGAGGCAGGCCTCGTCGGTCTCGGCCCGGGCGGCGAAGCGGCGCAGGCCCTCCGCCATCACCACTGTGACCACCGCCGCGAAGATGCCGCGCGTGATGATGCTGACCGGCAGGCCGACCGCGATCGCCTCGTTGAACTCCTCGATCGTGCGCCCGATGGCGATGACGAAGGCGATCCCGACCACGAGGCGGGTCAGGCGCTCGGCCGTCGCGTCCTCCATGGCGACGAGGCGCCAGTCGGGCTTGCCGGGCGACAGGAGCGCATCCGTCACCGCCTCGACCACGGCCACGAAGGCCAGGGCCATCAGAATCCCGTGCGCCACGGTGGAGAACCGGTCCGGCACGAGGTCCGTCGCCGTGATGGCGAAGCTCACCACGAAGCTGCCGGCCACCGCAGGCACGGCGCCCGCCAGCACGACGCGCCAGGCGGCCAGCACCTTCGCCCGGCGCGAGGGCGCTTTGGCGGTCTCCTTGGCGGCGTCGCGCCGCCCGAGCCGCGGGGCGATGTGGCGCCGGGCGATGTAGAGCGCCACCGAGACGCCGATGGCGAGCGCGACCACGAGGAGACGCAGCGGCGTGCCGTTGCGCCCCAGCTGGCCGACGATGTCGTCGAGTGCGGTCTCGGCCGCCTTGAGGTCGCGCGGCAGGCTCGTGGCCGCCCGCGCGTAGAGGTTCGGGCTCACCAGCCCGTCCGTGCGCTCGAACAGGGCGCGGGTGAAGGCGGCCCGGCGGCGGTTGCTGATCTGGTCGGTGATCTGCTCGCTCTGGACGAGGAGCGAGCGCGCGAGGCGCATGGTCTCGTCGATCTCGGCGACGCCGCCCTCGCGCTGGGCGCGCTCCTGGGCCACGTCCGGGGCCTCGGCGCCCTCCTTGGGCTTGGGTCCGAGCTGGTTCAGGCGCTCCTTGGCCGCCTCGAGCCGCGGACCGAGGTTGTCGATGACGTGGCGCAGCCGCTCGGCCACCGGATCGATGCCGTCGCGCAGGAGAGCGAGATCGTCCTTGTTGAGGTCGTGGTGGGTCAGCGCCTGCTCGCGCTGATCGAGATCCGCCTTCTCCTGGTCGAGCTGGGCGCGGATCTGCTTGATCTGCTCGGAGATCGGGGTCGGCGGCGGCTTCGGCGCCGGGGCGGCCGGCGGGGCGGTCTGCGGCGCAGCCTGCGCCGGCGGCGCGGCTTGCGTGGCCTGCGGCGCTTGCGTGGCTTGCGGCGCCTGCGCCTTGGCATCCGGTTTCGCCGCGGGGCCTTGCGCGGCCGCGAGGCCCGGCGCCAGCACGGCGGCGGTCATCAGGGCGGCGATCCATCGGCGCAACGTCATGGCGTTCCTTCTCGTCCTGCGGACCCAAGCGGTCCGGGCTGCGGACCCGGCGGTCCGGGCGCGTCCTCTCCGGGATCGGAGCCACCGCGGCTCCGCTGGTCCCGCAACGGTAGCGCAGGGGACGCCTCACGTGGAGGCCGACAGCCCATCGCCGAGCAATGGGGCGAAAAATCGCCGGTCCGCCTCGGACGGTTGCTCGAAGGGGCTGTGGGCGCGACGCCGCAGGACAAGTCCGAACCTTCACAAGCCTGTCATCCTGCTACTAGAATGAAAGAGCAATGGACTCGGCCCTTCCGGTCTGCTGCGAGCAGGTGGCGTCGATCATCTCGGTCCAGCAGCACATAGGCCCGGCACCGTCTCGGGCTCGCGCGATCCACGGCAACCGCCGTCCCGGCGGCCATGCCGGCCTTCCGCCGTGTCCCCTCACTCCCCCGGACATAGCGTGAGGTAGGCGATGCAGCCCATCCCCTGCCTCCGCGAGCGTCGCGAGCCCCGGCCATCCTCCGGGAGCCCTCGCCGCAGCCGGACAGTCGTCAGGGCAGGATGATGCTGGATCTTCAAACCCTCGTGCTGAACGCGGATTATCGGCCGCTCTCCTACAATCCGCTCTCGCTGTGGTCCTGGAAGGACGCGTTCACCGCCCTGTTCCTCGACCGCGTCACGCTGGTGGCGAGCTACGATGTCGAGGCGCGTTCGCCGAGCCGCTCGCTCAAGGTGCCGAGCGTGGTCGCCCTCAAGAACTACGTGGCGATGGCGCGCAGCCCGGCCTTCACGCGCTACAACATCTATCTGCGCGACACGTTCAGCTGCCAGTATTGCGGGATCCGGCTGCCGGCGGGAGGGCTGACCTTCGACCACGTGGTGCCACGCTCGCGCGGGGGCCAGTCGAACTGGGAGAACGTGGTCGCGGCCTGCAGCCCCTGCAACCTGCGCAAGGCGAACCGCACGCCCGAGGAGGCCGAGATGCCCCTCCTCAACCCGCCGCGGCGGCCGAGCCGCTACGAGCTGCATCGCCGCCAGCCGGAGTTCGACCACCGGCAGTACCACCACACCTGGATGGACTACCTGTACTGGGACAGCGAGCTGGAGACCTGACCCGGGCTCAGTCCTCGGGAAAGAACGGCGGCGGCTCGTTGTAGATCGGCAGGCGCTCGTTGCGCGGCATCCAGGCGTGATAGGCCACGCCGTCCGTCTCGCCGTAGGTGACCGGCTGGATCCGGAACGCCCGGTCGGGTCGGCGCGGGCGACGATCGAGATCTGCCGGAGCATGGCGGGGCAGCGCCGGGGCGTAGCCCGGCGGCATGCCGTCGGCTGCGGCGGGAATCGCCAGGGCGAGGCAGAGAAGAAGACCGGCAGGCAGGACGGGGCGGCGCATGGGCGAGAACTCCGGCGGTCCGCGGAGGATCGCCGCCCGGGCCGAGCGGAGCGTTAAGCCCCGCGCAGGATCCGTGCGTATGGTTTCCGCCCTACTGCGCCGTGACCCCGCCGTCGATCACGAACTCGGCCCCCGTGACGAAGCTCGACTCGTCGGCCGCGAGGTAGGCCGCCATCGCGGCGATCTCGTCGGCCCGCGCATTGCGCCCGAGCGGCACCGAGGCCCGCAGGCGCTCGCGCAGGGCCTCGGGGTCGCGCCCGCCCGCCGCGAGGTCGTACAGCATGTCCGTCTCGGTGAAGCCCGGATGGATCGAGTTGCAGCGGATCCCGTAGCCCTGCCGGGCGCAGTGGAGCGCCACCGATTTCGTCAGCAGCCGCACCGCGCCCTTCGACGCGTTATAAGCCGCCAGATTGTGACCGCCGACGATTCCGGACACCGACGAGAGATTGATGATCGCGCCGCCGCGGCCCTGCGGCGGCTTCATCACCCGCACGGCATGCCGGCAGCCGAGGAAGGTCCCGTCCACATTGACGTCCTGCACCCGGCGCCACTGCGCGAGGGTGACGGATTCGATCGTCGCCACCACGGCGATGCCGGCGCTGTTGACCACGACGTCGAGGCCGCCGTGGCGCCGCACGGCCTCGTCCGCCACCTCCTGCCACGCCTCGTCGCGGGTCACGTCGAGGGCGGCGAAGTGGAAGGCCGGATGCGTGGCGGCGGCCCGCGCGCCGGCCTCCGCGTCGATATCCCCGAGGATCACCGCGGCCGCCCCCTCCTCGGCGAAGCGCCGCGCCGTGGCGAGGCCGATCCCGCGCGCGCCGCCGCTGATCAGGGCGACCTTCCCGGAGAGACGCTGCATGCCGGAGCCTCGCATCGCGCCGCCGGCCGGCGGCGCGCGACACTGGGCCGGTTCGGCGCCTGCCGCAAGCGCCTCAGAACTTCGCCTCAGAACTTCACCGAGGCGCCGCCCCGCACGGTGTTGATGTTCGCCTTGTGACCGTCGAAGTCGTTGAACTGCACGAACTGGTACTCCGCCCGGAGCAGGATGTTGGCCGTGAGCGCGAACTCCATGCCGGCGCCCGCCGCGATGCCGCCGACGATCTTCTCCCGCGTCCGTTGCACCACGTCGGGATCGGCGACGACGCTCCGGCTCACGTTCGTCGGGTCGAACGACCGGTAGCCGTCGCGGTTGACATACGCCGTGGCGCCTGTCGCCTGATTGCTGTTGTAGGTGGCTTGATCGTAGCCGCGGGCCTGGATCGTCACCGTGTCGGTGATCTGCGCGCGGCCGATGGCGAAGCCGCCGGTCACGTAGGGCATGAAGTTGCCGGCATCATAGCCGAACCGGGCGCGGATGGTCGCGTAGTCGTCGAGGCGGGTCTTCGCCTCGCCCACCAGAGACAGCGCCTGCCAGTAGCCGTCCGTGACCTTCTGCCGGGCGATCGCGTCTGTCGTGGATCCCGTAACGCCGAGATGAGTGTAATCGAGCTCGGCGCCGGCCACGAACTCGTCGAACTGGAAGTTGACACCGGCATAGGCGCCGAACGAGGTGCCGTCACGCCGCGCGTCCTGCGCGCGCAGGAGCGTCGAGGCGCTCAGGTTCGCCTCGTAGGTGGTCAGCCGGAAATAGTTCGCGACAGGGGCCTGGAAGACGTTGCCGAAACCGAAGCTCGTGCTCGTCCAGCCGCCATGCCCGCCGACATAGAACCCGTCCCAGTTTCCGACCGGTGCGGGCGTGTCGTAGCTGCCGCCGCGCAGGGTCCCGAAGTCGAGATCCGCCGCCCGCGCCGGGGTGACACCCATGATGCACAATCCGGCAAGAAACCCGGAGATCACGATACGCATGAGGGCGGCCCCGGCGGTGCGTCGACTTCAGCTGTGGAACGTCTCGGTCGATAATCGCGCGGTAACCTTAAGATTGTCTTGCGCGTTAATGGGATTCGCCTGTTCCGGAACGGACGAGGCCCGGAGCGGTTGCGCCGCTCCGGGCCTCCTACCGGGCCTCCTGACCGCAACGGGTGCGACGGCGCCCTGCCCGGTCAGTAGGCGGCGGGCATGCCCGCCAAGCCCGCGAAGGGCACCGCGCCGAAGGCCCAGCGCAGGCCGATCCGGAACTCGTCGGCGGTGATGTTCTTGAGGCGGGTATTGTAGCCGTAGGCGTCGAAGCCGGTCCG
This sequence comes from Methylobacterium nodulans ORS 2060, assembly GCF_000022085.1. Taxonomy (NCBI): domain Bacteria; kingdom Pseudomonadati; phylum Pseudomonadota; class Alphaproteobacteria; order Hyphomicrobiales; family Methylobacteriaceae; genus Methylobacterium; species Methylobacterium nodulans. The sequence continues at coordinate 4,607,153 of NC_011894.1, read as the reverse complement.
CGCCTTGCCGATGTCGAGGTAGCGGTAGCTGGCGTCGATGCTGACGCCCTTGCCGATTTCGTAGGACAGGCCCGCCATGGCCGCCCAGGCGAAGGTCGTGACGCTGTGGTTCGCCCGCAGATCGACGGCCTGCGGGCCGATCGCGTAGATCGGCTGCGTGTCGCCGCAAGTGACCGTGAGGCAGGTGGTCCGCGTCCAGGCGCTGTGGAACCGCTTCTCGGCGAAGCCGACGCCCGCGCCGATATAGGGCGTGAAGCCCCACCAGGTGCCGAGGTCGGCATAGACGTTGAACAATCCGGTCAGCACGTCGAGCTTGCCGGCCTCTTCGTTGAAGCCCTCCACGAACCCGGTGCGAGAGCTGTAATCGTGGAAGCGGCTGCGGCTGCGCGCATCGACGGTGAAGTCGGCCCGCAGGAAGCTGTTGAAGCGGTAGCCGATGCCGCCGCCATAGCCCTGCGTCGAGCTCAGGCGCAGGTCGACGAGCTTGGCCCCGGGCGTGCCGGGCAGCGTATCATCGCCCGGCTTGTGGAAGTCGCTCGCCGTGAAGTCACCGCGCAGATACCAGCCGGTTCCGATCTCCACGGCCGGCGCAGGAGCCGGCAGGGGCGGCGGCGGCGGAAGGAGATCGGCGGCGCCGGCCGGCGAGGCGCCAACCAGGACCAGGCCGAGCGCCGCAGCCGGCCAGCATTGACGCAATCCTTCCATGATTCGCCCTCTCCGGCGGAACATCCGGCTTTCCGGCGCCGCCCTTCGCTCCCGTGATGGTGACGATGAACCGCCGAACGCGACCTCAATATTTGCGCACGATCGGCCCGGGCGGCGGCTCGTAGGCGGCGACCGGTGCCGGAACAGGAGCGACCACCGGCACGCCGAACATCCAGCGCATGCCGAGCTTGATGTCGTGCGACTCGATATCCTTGATCTTGATCGGTGCGTAGCTCGCCCCGCAGAAGCAGTTCAGGACGCCGGTGCGCGCCTCGCCCAGGTTCATGTAGCGGTAGGCCAGTTCGAGCTTCAGTCCAGGCGTGACCGCATACGACAGACCCGCATGCAGCGCCCAGGCGAGGCTGGTCGTCGTCCTGGACTTGTAGATGCCGCCGCTCACGCCGCCCTGCGAATAGACGTCCGTGCCGACATTGCCGGCAGCGTCGATGAGGTTGTACCTGATCAGATTGAGGCTGCTGTCGGAGAAGCCCGACAGATGGTTGAACGCGACGCCGACGCCGCCGCCGATGAACGGCGTCACGCCGTACCAGGTGCCGAGATCGGCGTAGACATTCGCCAGCACGACACCGGATGACAGATGTCCGTTCGTGGTCTCGTCCGTGTGATCGGAGAAGACGCCACGCAGGCCGTCCGGGCCCTGCACGGTGTAGGGCACCTTGGCGTCGATGCTGTCATTGGTCCGCAGGCCGGCTGAGAACCGGTACTCGCCCGTAACGTCGCCGCGCAGCCAGGGATTGAACTGATAGCCGATACCCACGCCGGCGAATCCGCCGCCGCCGATGTCGCTGTTGTAGTAGCGCACCGGATCGGGCTGCGGCAGGGTCGAGAGCTTCGGCTCGGTATAGATGCTGGCGCCGACATCGCCGCGCAGGTACCAGCCGCCGCCGACATCGAGCGGGGGCGGCAGCGGAGGCGGCGGCGGGAGCAGATCAGCCGCCTGGACGAGGCCCGGCAGGCCCACCGCGGCGGCGAACGTGACGATGCGCGCCAGCGTGAGAGGCTTGGAGCGGCCCATGACGAATCCTTGATTGGGGGCCGCAAGTCGGCGCAGCGGCCCGTCCTGGAAGACGTCATGACTTTCGGTGCAAGAGGTAAATCCCCGCTTAACGTTAAACCTTAGCCTTACTCAGAGATGAAGATCGCCGGCCGATGTGTTCGGGACGACGCGGTCGGGGCGGCGCTCAGGCCGCCGCCTTGCGCAGGGCCTCGACCACCTCGTCGACCACCTCGACCACGAGGTCGCGGTCGTCGCCCTCCGCCATCACGCGGATCACCGGCTCGGTGCCGGATGGCCGGATCACCAGGCGGCCGGCATTGCCGAGGCGCTGGCGGGCGCCCTCGATGGCGGTGACGACGGAATCCTTCCGCAGCGGCTCCCCGGCCCCGTAGCGCACGTTCTTCAGCACCTGCGGCAGCGGGTCGAAGCAGTGGCATACCTCGCTCACGGGGCGCTTCTGGCGCTGCACCACGGTGAGCAGCTGCAGCGCCGCGACCAGCCCGTCGCCCGTCGTGGCGTAGTCCGACATGATGATGTGGCCGGACTGCTCGCCGCCCAGATTGTAGCCGTGCTCGCGCATGTGCTCGAGCACGTAGCGGTCGCCCACCGCCGTGCGCACGAGGCTGAGGCCGAGGCCGCCGAGATACCGTTCGAGGCCGAGATTCGACATGATCGTCGCCACGATCCCCGGCTGGGTCAGCCGCTCGTCCTCCTTCCAGGAGCGCGCGACCACGGCCATGAGCTGGTCGCCGTCCACCCGCTGGCCCTTCTCGTCCACCACCAGCACCCGGTCCGCATCGCCGTCGAGGGCGATGCCGATATCGGCCCGCAGCTCGCGCACCTTGCGCACCAGCGCGTCCGGCGCGGTGGAGCCGACGTCGCGGTTGATGTTGAAGCCGTCCGGCTCCGTGCCGATGGCGATGACCTCGGCGCCGAGCTCCCAGAGCGTCTCGGGCGCCACCCGATAGGCGGCGCCGTTGGCGCAATCGACCACCACGCGCAGCCCGTCGAGGGTGATGTTGCGCGGCAGCGTCCGCTTGGCGAACTCGATGTAGCGGGCATGCACGCTCTCGATGCGCTTGGCGCGCCCGAGATCGGCGGATGCCGACAGCCGCTTCTGGAGATCGGAATCGATCAGGCGCTCGATCTCGTGCTCGACCTCGTCGCTGAGCTTGAAGCCGTCCGGCCCGAACAGCTTGATGCCGTTATCCTCGTACGGGTTGTGGGAGGCGGAGATCATCACGCCGAGATCGGCGCGCATGGAGCGCGTGAGCATGGCGACGGCGGGGGTCGGCATCGGCCCGAGCAGCAGCACGTCCATGCCCACCGAGGTGAAGCCGGCGACGAGGGCGGTCTCGATCATGTAGCCCGACAGCCGGGTGTCCTTGCCGATCACCACCCGGTGGCGGTACTCGCCGCGCTGGAACAGCAGGCCGGCCGCCTGTCCGACCTTGAGGGCGAGTTCCGGGGTGATGACGCCGTTCGCCCGGCCCCGGATGCCGTCGGTTCCGAAGTACTTGCGCAACGCCGTCTCCCCTCATGTCGGCTCGGCCCGATCCGCCCTGAACAGCGTTCCCTACCGCAGGCGGATGCCGGTGAAAATGAAAGTCTCGCCCCGACCATATGCGGCCAGGATCCCCTAAGGCATGGTTGCGCCGGCCTGCCGCCGACACCCGTCCGGGACCGCGCCGGCGCGGTCAGGGGCGGATCTCGTCGGCGGCGCGCTCGGGCGCCCAGTCGAGCTCGACGACGGTCTCGCCTTCCTCGCGGTTGAAGCGCAGGGCGGCCTGCCGCATGGCGCGCAAGACCGTCGCCGCCTCGGCGCGAGGGCATTGCACCGGGTCGTGGATGCGCTGATCGCGGTCGAGCCGCTGCGCGAAGGCCGCGTTGATGCGATCCATGGAATCGAGCGTGGAGAAGGGCGCGGAGACGTAGACGATCCGCTGCGGGGCGCGGGCGAGGCAGTAGCGCCAATCGGCGAGCGCCGGCCCGGCGAGGAGCAAGAGGCAGAGGGCGGGGATCAGCGGTCTCATCGGCGGGGTCCGGCGCGCCGGGCGGCACTCACTGACCTGCTATCGCCGCCCCATTGCGGCGTGACGATGGCCGCCAGCGCAGATCAAGCCTCCGGCGGGCGGCTCGGCCTCCTCGATCGGCAGCGCCCAGACGAGATCGCCCGACTCGTCGGTGAGCCACGCGAAGGTGGCCTCGTCCGAGAACAGCTCGTCGGCCCGGCCGAGAGCCCGGGCCGAGGCTTGGCGCACGCTCGGCGCCTCGATCTGCACGTCGCGGAGGGCGCGACCGACCGTGCCGTGCCGGCCGCGCGGGGCAACCCGGAGGCGGTAGGTAGGCATGCCGTCGAGGGCTCCCGTCGATTGACGTAAGATCGCTTACACCCCGTTTGCGGCTCCGGCGCAAGAGGGCTCGGCAGGAGGGTTCGGGTCGCACGTTGACATCCCCGGGCGGCAGCTTAGGCCTGACGGCCTGGAAGGGGAGACGGCCGGATGAGGGTGGCCTGCATCGGCGAGTGCATGGTGGAGCTGGCCGAGCGTCCGGACGGGGCGCTCTCCCGCGGGTTCGGCGGCGACACCCTCAACACCGCCCTGTATCTCGCGCGGCTCGGCGTCCCGGTCGACTACGTGACGGCCCTGGGGGACGACCCCTGGAGCGAGGAGATGGCGCAGGCCTGGGCGCGCGAGGGAATCGGCCTCGGGCGCGTGCGTCGCCTGCCCGGCCGCATGCCGGGCCTCTACATCATCCGCACGGATGCGACGGGCGAGCGCAGCTTCCACTACTGGCGGGACAGCGCCGCCGCGCGCGACCTGTTCACGGAGCCGGAAGCCGCCGCGACGCGGGCGGCGCTCGAAACCTACGACGTCGCCTATCTCTCGGGCATCAGCCTGTCGCTCTACGGCGAGGCCGGCCGGGCGGCGCTCGGGGAAACCCTCGCGGCTTTGCGCGCCCGGGGCGGCCGGGTGGCGTTCGACACCAACTACCGCCCGCGCGGCTGGCCCGACCGCGAGCAGGCGCGCGCGGTGTTCCGCGACGCGATGGCGGCCGCCGATCTGATCTTCGCCTCGGTCGAGGATCTCGACTGGCTCTACGGAGAGACCGGCGAGGACGAGGTGCTGCGCCATCGCGGCCGGGCCGAGATCGTCCTCAAGGAGAGTAGCGCGCGCACGCCCACGGCGCGCGTTCTGCACGGGGAGGCCGAGGAGAATGTGGCCGCCGAGCCCGTCGCCGAGGTCGTCGACACGACCGCGGCGGGCGACAGCTTCGCGGCGGGCTATCTTGCGGCCCGCCTTGCGGGCCTGCCGCCCCGCGAGGCGGCGGTCTGCGGCCACCGGCTCGCCGGCGCGGTGATCCGACATCGTGGCGCCGTGATCCCCGCATCCGCGATGCCCACCCTGCCCTTCGGGCCCGCAGGAGAGACCCAATGACGAGCCCTGCCGAATCCCGCCTTGCCCGCCTCGACGCGCTCCTCACTGACGCCCCGGTGATCCCGGTGATCACCGTGCCGGAGCTGGCGCAGGCCGTGCCGCTCGCCCGCGCCCTGGTGGCGGGCGGCATCCGCACGCTCGAGATCACCCTGCGCACGCCCGTCGCCCGGGACGCCGCGCGGGCGATCATCGCCGAGGTGCCGGAGGCGGTGGTCGGCATCGGCACGGTGCTGACGCCGCACGACCTGCAGGCCGCTCACGATCTCGGCGCCCGCTTTGCGCTGAGCCCTGGCGCCACGCCGGAGCTGCTGCGCGAAGCGGCCGCGAGCGACATGGCCTTCATGCCCGGCATCGCCACGCCCTCGGAGCTGATGCAGGTGCTGGAAGCGGGCTTTCGCATCGCCAAGTTCTTCCCCGCCGTGCCGGCCGGCGGCCAGGCGGCGCTCAAGGCCCTCGCGGGGCCCTTCCCGCAGGCCCGCTTCTGCCCGACGGGCGGCATCGGCGAGGCCGACGCCAAGGCATGGCTCGCGCTGCCGAACGTGGTGGCGGTCGGCGGCTCCTGGCTCGCGCCGGAGGCGGAGATCCGCGCGGGCCGCTTCGAGGCCATCACCGAGCGCGCAAGGCGCACGCTCGCCGGGCTGGCATGACGGGCGCGCCGCGTGAACCTGCATGACGCCCCTGGCGCCGGCCCCCGCCCGACGCTACATGAGGGAGGCGGGGCTGCGGGGTGCGTCAGGAGACACATATCCCCGGGGCCTTATCGACTCCCTCGGGAGCTGTCCCCGCCCTGGTCCGTGGACCGGGGCACACGGCGCCCACCTACGCTGTAGGTTTCCCGGGATCGATCCTCCAACGGCTTTCGTGGCTCCGCACTCTCTCATGTCCGACACACCGGCTGTTACCTCCGCCAAGGCGTCCCTGCGCAGAGAGGCCCTGGCCCGGCGGGACGGTCTCGATGCCGCCTTTCGGGCGCAGGCCTCGCGGCGCATCGCCGAGACGGTCCTCGCCATGCCCGACCTCGCCGGCCCCGATCTCGTCAGCGCCTATTGGCCGATCCGCAGCGAGGTCGATGTCCGCCCGCTGATCGCGGCCCTGCGGGCCCGCGGCCAGGCGGTGGCCCTGCCGCAGATCACCCCCGAGGGGCTCGTCTTCCGGCGCGTCGCGCAGGGCGACGCGCTGCAGGTAGGCGGGTTCGGCCTCAGCGAGCCGGGGCCGGATGCGCCCGTGGTGCGTCCCCGCGCCCTCCTGGTGCCGCTCGCCGCCTTCGACCGGCGCGGCCACCGCATCGGCTACGGCAAGGGCTATTACGATCGGGCGCTCGCCGCGCTGGCGCGGGAAGGCCCGATCCTCGCCGTCGGGATCGCCTTCGCGGTCCAGGAGATCGGCTGCGTGCCCGACGGCCCCTACGACCACGGGCTCGATCGCATCGTCACGGAAGCGGGCGTGATCGCGCCCACCGGAGCCTGAGCCATGCGCCTGCTCTTCCTCGGAGACGTGGTCGGGCGGCCGGGCCGCAACGTGGTCGCCGACCGCCTGCCCGGCCTGCGCGAGCGCTGGAGGCTCGACTGCGTCGTCGTCAACGGCGAGAACGCTGCGGGCGGTTTCGGAATCACGGAATCGATCTGCGACGAATTGCTCGATGCCGGGGCGGATGCGGTCACCCTCGGCAATCATTCCTTCGATCAGCGCGAGGCGCTGGTCTTCATCGCGCGCCAGCCCCGGCTGGTCCGGCCCGCGAACTACCCGCCGGGCACGCCCGGCCGCGGCGCCACCGTGGTCGAGACCCGGGCCGGCGCCCGGGTGCTCGTGGTCAACGTCATGGGCCGGATCTTCCTCGACGCCCTGGACGATCCCTTCGCGGCGGCGGACCGGGAACTCTCGGCCTGCCCGCTCGGCGCCGCCGCCGACGCGGTCATCGTCGATGTCCACGCCGAGGCGACGAGCGAGAAGGAGGCTTTCGGCTACTTCCTCGACGGGCGGGCGACGCTCGTCGTCGGCACCCACACCCATGTTCCCACCGCCGATCACCGCATCCTGCCGGGCGGCACCGCCTACCAGTCGGATGCGGGCATGTGCGGCGACTTCGATTCGGTGCTCGGCATGCAGAAGGACGAGCCTTTGCGCCGCTTCCTGCAGAAGACCCCCGGCGCGCGCCTCGAAGCCGCGACCGGCGAGGGGACCCTCTGCGGCCTCGCGGTCGAGACCGACGACGCCACCGGGCTCGCCCGCCGGGTCTCGGCGGTGCGCCTCGGCCCGCATCTGGAAGAGACCTGGCCCCGCCACTGGGATTGAGCGGCCGCTGTCGGGCGCCCTCAATCGAAACTGAGGTGCGTGGAAGCCGCTCCGCTCCTCATGCTGAGGGTGCCATCGGGGGGAGGAGCGCTCAGCCAGCCGCGATGTCATCCGCCAGGGTCTCGGCCCGGCCGGTGGTGAACCGATACCAACGGCCCAGGCTGCTGGCGCAGCGGGTGCCGACGCGCATGCTCACGCATCGGGCCGTCGACCCGTCTCGAATGGTCGCCAAGCCTTTGGCTTGGCGACCATTCGAGAACGGAACCAACGGGCCTTTTCAGGGCCCGTTAGTATTGCGCGTTTTGACTGACGCCACCGCGACTTGATCCGCAGCCGCCCAGTCGGCACAGTGCCGCCGGTTGCGCCTGGATCGGTCCGGGCCGGAGCCCCTTGCGCGCGGCGGCCGGCGCCGCGCCCCTGACAGAGCGAGACGAACGACGCGATGGCGGCGAGTGCTGCGTCCCCTCCCCTGACATCGCCCCGGATCTATCTCGTCCGCATGGTGGTGTTCCTGATCCTGGTCGGTTTCCTGGCCTTCGTGCTCTACCGCCAGATCGTCCCCGCCTTCCTGGCGAATCCGGGCCTCAACGGGTTGATCCTGGGCGTTCTCTTCATCGCCGTCCTGCTCGCCTTCGGGCAGGTGCAGCGTCTCTTCCGCGAGATCCGATTCGTCAACCGCACGGTGATGCAGGAGACCGGGGCGGGCGAGCCGCGGGTGCTCTCGGCGCTCGCGCCCACCCTGCGCGAGGCGGCGGCGGGGCAGCCCATCCCGCCCTCCGTCTTCCGCCCGCTGCTCGATTCCGTGGTCTCCCGCCTCGACGAGGGCCGCGACATCCTGCGCTACATCGCCGGCATCCTCATCCTGCTCGGCCTGCTCGGCACCTTCTGGGGCCTCATCGACACGCTCTCGGCGGTGGGCAACGTCATCCGCTCAATGCGCGCGGGCGGGGGCGACGCGGCCGTGATGTTCGACGAGCTGAAGAGCGGGCTCGCCGTGCCGCTCTCCGGCATCGGCCTCGCCTTCTCGGCCTCGCTGTTCGGCCTCGCCGGCTCGCTCACCATCGGCTTCCTCGATCTTCAGGCGGGGCAGGCCCATACGCGCTTCTCCCACGAGCTGGAGGATTGGTTCGTCGCTCGCGCCGGCCCCGAACCGGTGCAAGGCGCCATCCAGCCGGCGCGGACCTCGGAAGCCTCGCTGCGCGACCTCGCCGAGGCGGTCACGCGGCTCTCCAGCCTCGTCGGCGACAGCACCGGCAACAGCCGCGCCAGCACCCAGGCCATGGCCAATCTCGCCGAGGGCATCCAGGGCCTCGTCCAGCACATGCGTGCCGAGCAGCAGATGATCCGCGACTGGGTCGAGGCGCAGGCGAGCCGCGAGCGCGAGCTGAAGCAGGTGCTCGACCGCCTCAGCCGGGAGCGTGTGGAATGATCCGTGCCCTTCGGAGCCCCCGCTGATGGCCAGCCGCCTTCTTCGCCGCGAGCGTGCCCTCAATGTCTGGCCGGGCTACGTCGACGCGCTCACCACGCTGCTGCTCTCGGTCGTCTTCCTGCTGACGATCTTCGTGACCGGCCAGTTCTTCCTCTCGCAGGAGATCTCGGGCCGGGACTCGGTGCTCGACCGGCTCAACCGCCAGATCGCCGAGCTTACCGACCTTCTGGCCCTCGAACGGTCCGGGCGTCGCACCCTGGAGGAGACGACCGCCGCGCTGCGGTCGAACCTCCAGGAATCGGAGACCGAGCGGCGGCGCCTCCAGGACGCCCTCACGGCCGATCAGGGCGCGCAGGGCAAGGCCACGGAGCTCGGGCGCCAGCTCGATGTCGAGAAGGGCGCGACCAACCGGGCGCTCTCGCAGGTCGAGCTTTTGAGCCAGCAGATCGCGGCCATGCGCCAGCAGCTCGCCGCGCTGGAGGAGGCGCTCGCCGCCTCCGAGACCCGCGACCGCGAGAGCCAGGCCCGCATCGCCGACCTCGGCAGCCGCCTCAACGTGGCCCTGGCCCAGCGCGTGCAGGAACTCGCCCGCTACCGCTCGGATTTCTTCGGGCGCCTGCGGCAGATCCTCGGCAACCGCTCCGACATCCGCATCGTCGGCGACCGCTTCGTGCTGCAATCCGAGGTGCTGTTCGCGGCGGGCCAAGCCTCGCTGCGCGCCGAGGCCGGCCCGGAGCTCGACCGCATCGCCACCGCGATCCGGGAACTCAACCGGCAGATCCCCTCCGACATTCCCTGGGTGCTGCGGGTCGACGGCCACACGGATGCGCGGCCGATCAGCTCCTCGGCCTTTCCGTCGAACTGGGCGCTCTCGGCCGCCCGCGCCATCGCGGTGGTGCAGTACCTGGTCGGCCGGGGCATCCCGCCCCAGCACCTCTTGGCCGGCGCCTTCGGCGAGTTCCAGCCCATCGACACCGGCACGTCCGACGAAGCCTATGCCCGCAACCGCCGCATCGAGCTCAAGCTGACGGAGCGCTGAGCCGGCGGATCTCGCGACGTGCTTCCGCTTCCCGGCAACTGGCCATTAGGTCAACGGGTGCTGTTTCATTGCCATGTGACGCAATCTATGCCAGAGGAGGACTTTGGAGAGCTCCCCATGACGCTTGCCGGCTTCATTGCCTATACTGGCGCGCTCGCGCTTGCGGCCGCCATTCCCGGTCCGGGCATCACGGCGCTGGTGGCGCGGGCGCTCGGCTCCGGCTTCCGCTCGTCCCTGTTCATGTGCCTCGGCTTGGTCCTCGGCGATCTGACCTATCTGACTGCGGTCGTGCTCGGACTGGCGCTCGTTGCCCAGACCTTCGGCACGGTCTTCCTGGTCATCAAATGGCTGGGCATCGCCTATCTCGCTTGGCTGGCCTGGACGTTCTGGACTAGCGGCATCAGCGCGGAACAGGTTGAAGCCGGAAAGGAGAAGGGCGGATTGGTCTCCAGCCTCCTTGCCGGGCTCACGGTCACGCTCGGCAACCCGAAGACGATGGTCTTCTATCTCGCCATCACGCCGACCATAATCGAGCTGAACTCGATCACCCTGGCCGATTATGGCGTGCTTGCGGGCATCACCATCGTCGTGCTGCTCATCGTGCTGGTGCCCTATCTGATGCTCGCGGCGCAGGCGCGCTGGCTGCTCAGGACACCGCGTGCGCTCAAGGCGCTCAACCGCACCGCCGCCGTGTTCATGGGAGGCGCCGCTGCGGCAATCGCCGCCCGGCAGTGAGGCTTCCGTCGCAGCCGATGGCGCGTGCGCAGTCGCTGTTTGGCTCCGGAAATGGCATTCCGCCCAGGGGCACTTCGAAGTATGAAAGCTGGACGGCTTTCTAAGTGATTGCGGCAGGAGAGCGATGAACAAGTCCGATACGCGGGTCCCCGGGCGCGGGCGCATCTAGAACTCGATCACCGAGACGATCGGCGACACGCCGCTGGTCAGGCTGGACAAGCTCGCCAAGCACAAGGGCATCGTCGCCAACGCGTCAAGGCGCGTCCGGGATACGAGAGCGGCATCCATTCACGTTGGAACGGACCCTACTCTAGCTTTTCGATTGCGCCGCATTGTCTGCGACGAACCGGCATCCACTTCGTCGGAGAATGCTCTAATACGGTTTCCGGTTGATCTGTTCCGACACGAGAATCCGGGCCCGGGGGCCCGCAGGGCAAGAAACGGGCGGCGCCGATGATCGCGGGCTGGGCGGTGGTGCTGACGGCGCTCATCTACATCTGCGGCCTGTTCACGGTGGCGCATTGGGGCGACGTGTCGGGCCGGCGCCTGATGCGCGACGAACGGGTGCGGCCGACCATCTACGCCCTCTCGCTCGCGGTCTACTGCACCTCGTGGACCTTCTTCGGCTCGGTGGGCCTCGCGAGCCATTCGGGCCTCGACTTCCTGACGATCTATGTCGGCCCCGTCCTGGTGATCGGCCTCGGGCACCGGCTCGTGGCGCGCGTCGTGCGGATCGCCAAGGCGCAGAACTCGACCTCGATCGCCGACTTCGTGGCCGCGCGCTACGGCAAGAGCGAGCGCATCGCGGCTCTCGTCTGCCTCATCGCCATCGTCGGGGCGATCCCCTACATTGCGCTGCAATTGCGGGCGGTCGCGGCCTCGCTCCAGGTCTTCCTGCACGCGACCGACGGGCCCGGCGCCGGCGTCCAGGGCCTGATGGGCGATCTCGGCCTGTTCACGGCGCTGGTGCTCGCGGGCTTTGCGGTCGCCTTCGGCACGCGGCATGCCGACGCGACCGAGCATCAGGACGGGCTCACCCTCGCCATCGCGCTCGAATCCCTGGTGAAGCTCCTGGCCTTCCTGGTGGTCGGCGGCTTCGTGGCCGGCTGGGTGCTGCGCGATGCGCCCGTGATCACGCCCGAAGCGCTGGCGAGCGGCGCTGCCTCGCTGGCCGCCGACACCTCCGGACCGGGGACGATCATCGTCCAGACCCTGCTCTCGGCCTGCGCGGTCCTGCTGCTGCCGCGCCAGTTCCACATGGCGGTGGTCGAGAACCGGTCGGTCGCGGATGTGGAGCGCGCGGCCTGGACCTTCCCGCTCTATCTCGTGCTCATCAACCTCTTCGTCGTGCCCCTCGCGGTGGTCGGGCTGATGCTGTTTCCCGACGGCACCGTGGCACGGGACATGACGGTGCTGGCCCTGCCGCTCGCAGAGCGGGCGGACGGCATCGCGCTCGTCGCCTTCATCGGTGGGCTGTCGGCCGCGACCGCGATGGTGATCGTGGAATCGGTCGCGGTCGCGATCATGATCTCGAACCACCTCGTGATCCCGGTGGTGCTGCGCCGCCGCCCCGCGGGGGGCGCCTCGAATCTCGGCAGCGTGGTGCTGGGGGTGCGCCGTGTCGCCATCGTGGTGGTGATCCTGGCGGCTTACGCCTATTCCCGGGTCGCCGGCGAGGTCGCGCTCGCCTCGATCGGGCTCCTCTCCTTCGCGGCGGTGGCGCAGATCGCTCCGGCCTTCGTCGGCGGCATCCTCTGGCGCCGCGGCACCGGGCTCGGCGCGGTGGCCGGGCTCACGGTCGGCCTGTCCGTCTGGGCCTACACCCTGCTGCTGCCGAGCCTGTTCGGCGAAGCCGCGAGCTCCTGGGCGGCCGATCTCCTCCGGGATGGCCCGTTCGGGATCGCGGCCCTCAGCCCGACCGCCCTGATGGGCCTCGACGAGCTGCCCCGCCTCGTCCACGGCACGCTCTGGAGCCTGGGGCTCAACACGCTCGCCTATCTGGGCTTCTCCCTGCTGCGCGCGCCGAGTGCGATCGAGCGCCTGCAAGCGGAAGCCTTCGGGCACGTGGGGGCGCGGGGGGCCCCGAGCTTCCGCCTGTTTCGCGGCACGCTCACCTTCGGCGAGGTGCGCAACGCCGTGGCGCGCTTCCTCGGCGAGGAACGCGCCATTCGGGCCTTCGAGGAGTTCTTCGCGGCGAGCGGCCGCGTGCCCCTGCGCCCCGATGCGGTGGCGGGCTTGGCCGAGCTGCGCCATGCCGAGCATCTCCTGGCCTCGGCGATCGGGGCGGCCTCGGCCCGGCTCGCGCTCTCGCTGCTGCTCGGGCGGCGCAACGTGTCGCCCCGGGCGGCCCTGCGCCTCCTCGACGACGCCTCCGCGGCCTTCCAGTACAGCCGAGACCTGCTGCAGCACGGGCTCGACCATGCCGGCCAGGGCATCACGGTCTTCGACCGGGACATGACCCTGATCGCCTGGAACCGGGCCTTCGCGGATCTCTACGACCTGCCGAACGACATCATCCGCACGGGCACGCCGCTCGAGGAGATCGTGCGCTTCAACGCCGCCCGCGGCGCCTACGGCGACCGCAGCCCGGACGAGCTCGTGCGCGAGCGCATCGCCGCCTTCCGGCAGGAGAGCGGACCGCAGCGCCTGCGCCTGCATCCGAGCGGGCGGGTGATCGAGATCCGGGCCAACCCGCTGCCGAATGGCGGCGTCGTCGCGACCTACACGGACGTCACCGACGCGGTCGCCGCCGAGGAGGCGCGCACGCGCCTCAACGAGGAGCTGGAGCGCCGGGTGCGCGAGCGGACCGAGGAGCTCACCCGGCTCAACGCGGCGCTCACCCGCGCCAAGGCGGAGGCCGAGGACGCCAATGCCTCGAAGACGCGGTTCCTCGCCGCCGCGAGCCACGACATCCTCCAGCCCCTCAATGCGGCCCGCCTCTATGCCGCCGCCCTGGTGGAGCGGGACCGGTCGGGCGATCCCTCGCTCGCCGAGAATGTCGATGCCTCGCTGGATGCCGTCGAGGAGATCCTCACGACGCTCCTCGACATCTCCCGCCTCGATACCGGCGCGCTCAAGCCGCAGCTCTCGGCCTTCGGCGTCGCGGACCTCCTGCGCCAGATCCGGCGGGAATTCGAGCCGATGGCCCGCGCGAAGGGCCTGCGGCTCACCGTGATGCCCTGCGGGCTCGCCATCCGCTCGGACCGGCTGCTCCTGCGGCGCCTGCTCCAGAACCTCGTCTCGAACGCCATCAAGTACACGCCCTCGGGCCGCGTGCTGGTGGGCGCGAGGCGGCGGGGCGACCGGGTCGAGCTGATGGTCTGCGACACCGGACTCGGCATCCCGGCCTCCAAGCAGAAGCTGGTGTTTCAGGAATTCCAGCGCCTCGACCAGGGCGCCAAGGTCGCCCGCGGCCTCGGCCTCGGCCTGTCGATCGTGGAGCGGGCGGCGCGCCTCCTCGACCATCCGCTGTTCTTACGCTCGACGCCGGGGCGCGGCTCGATCTTCTCGCTCTCGGTGCCGCTCGCCTCCTTCAGCCCGGCGCCGGAATCCGCCGCGGAGGCGCCCCGCCCCGCCAGTGCCGCCCTCTCCGGACTATCCGTGCTCGCCGTCGACAACGAGCCGGCCATCGTGGATGGCATGGCACGGCTCCTGACGAGCTGGGGCTGCAGGGTCGACACGGCCGGCTCCATCGGCGAGGCGGTGCAGCGCGTGCTCGCCGGCGGTCTGCGGCCGGACGTCATCGTGGCCGATTATCACCTCGACGAGGGCAACGGCCTCGACCTGATCACGTCCCTGCGCGCTGCGCTTGCCGCCGACGTGCCGGCCGTGCTGCTCACCGCCGACCGCTCGCGCCCCGTGCGCGAGACCGCCGCGGCGCAGCGGGTTCATTTCCTCACCAAGCCCCTGAAGCCGGCCGCCCTGCGCGCCCTCCTCACCCGGTGGCAGGCGGCGCGGATGGCCGCGGCCTAGAGGGTGTCATCCGACATCCGGTCGATGGCTTCGCCATACGGGATGGCTGCGCCATGCGAATGTCGGCCTCTCTCAAGCGGGCGCGATGATCTGGTCTCTGCCCCTTCGCGCGTCCTCGTTCCGAGAAGTCGTGGCATGCCCCGACAAGCGATGCCGGGGCATGCCGCCTCGGATCAGTGGCGCACCCACATCACCCGGGCCATCCAGGCGATCCGCGCCGTGGGAACCGTCCGCACCGGCTCGCCGGGCGTGCGGCCCGCGAATTCGGTCGTGCGGACGGTGCGCCGGCGCAGATCCGCGGCGAACAGGCCCTCGCCGTCCAGGCAGACAAGGGTGCGGTCGCCCCGGCGGGCCGGAGCCGTGGCGCAGACCACGAGCACGTCCCCGTCGTGGTAAAGGGGCAGCAGACCCTCACCCTGGACCTCGATGGCAAAGCAGCTCTGCGCACCCAGATCGGGAAATTCCATCTCCTCCCAGCCGGCGCCGGCCGGGCGGCCGTCCGGGCCGATCCGCCGGCCCGCGGCGAGCGCTGCGCTGCCGATCAGCGGCAGGATCGCGGGCGGCGGCGCCGGGCGCGGCTCGACGAGTTGCAGGAAATCATCGAGCGACGCGCCCGTCGCGGTCAGGATCTTGGCCAGGGACTCCGTCGAGGGCCAGCGCTTGCGGCCGTCCGGCGCGATGCGTTTCGACCGGTTGAAGCTCGTCGCGTCGAGGCCGGCCCGCCGCGCGAGCCCGGATGGCGTCAGGCCGTGGCGCTGCGCCAGATGGTCGATCGCCAGCCAGATACGCTCGTGAGACAACATGGGCGGAGTATCCGCAGGAAGCGACACAGATCAGCGAGCCGCGGATGCGGACACTACCCGACGTCACCCGAAAGGCAACGTTGCCACGCCGCCCTTTCGAAATCGCGCGGCAGCCATCCCCAAACCTCCGAGGAGCCCCGACCATGCCCCTGATCTACAAGATCTGCCCCGCCGCCCTGTGGCGGGAGGCCGAGGCCGCCGGGCAGTTCCTCGGCGCGCCGGTGGACCTCGCGGACGGCTACATCCATTTCTCCACCGCCGCGCAGGTGCGCGAGACCGCCGCCCGGCATTTCGCCGGGACCGACGATCTCGTGCTCGCAGCGGTCGACGCCGAGGCGCTCGGCAGCGCGCTGCGCTATGAGCCCTCCCGCGGCGGCGATCTGTTTCCGCATCTCTACGGCCCGCTGCCCCTGAGCGCGGTCCGCTCCGTGGTGCCGCTGCCTCTCGCCGAGGACGGCCGTCACCGCTTCCCCGCCACCCTCGACGCCTGATCTCTGCCTTGCTCGCCTCCCTGTTCCCCCTCGCCCGCCCCGTCCTGCACGCCCTCGATGCCGAGACGGCCCATCGCCTGACGATCCGGGCGCTGTCTCTCCTGCCCGCCGGCGCCCCGCCCGCGGACGATCCCAGGCTCGCGGTCTCGGTGCTCGGGCGGCACTTCCCCAACCCGGTCGGTCTCGCAGCGGGCTTCGACAAGGGCGCCGAGGTGCCGGATGCGCTGCTGTCGCTCGGCTTCGGCTTCGTGGAGGTGGGCGGCGTCGTGCCCCGGCCCCAGCCGGGCAATCCGCGGCCCCGGGTGTTCCGCCTCACCGGCGACCGGGCCGTCATCAACCGGTTCGGGCTCAACAGCGAAGGGCTCGCCGTCGTGGCGGCCCGCCTCGCGGCGCGCGCCGGCCGTCCCGGGATCCTCGGGGTCAATATCGGGGCGAACAAGGACGCGACCGATCGGCTCGCTGATTACGTCGCCTGCACGCGGGCGCTCGCGGGCCTCGTGGATTTCGTGACCGTGAACGTCTCCTCGCCCAACACGCCGGGCCTGCGCGACCTGCAGGGCGAGGTTTTTCTGGACGACCTCCTCGCCCGCGTCGTCGCGGCGCGGGACGAGGCCGCCTCGCCGCGGCGGGCCGCCATCCTGCTCAAGATCGCCCCGGACATCACGCTGGATTCCCTCGACGCAATCACCGCCACGGCCCTGCGCCGCGGGGTCGAGGGGCTGGTGATCTCGAACACCACGGTGGCGCGGCCGGCGAGCCTCACCGAGACGACGCTGGCGGCCGAGGCCGGCGGCCTCTCGGGCCGGCCGCTCTTCGCGCCCTCGACGCGGCTCCTCGCCGAGGCCTTTCTGCGGGTCGGCGACCGCCTGCCGCTCGTCGGCGTCGGCGGCGTCGATTCGGCCGAGGCCGCCTGGACCAAGATCCGGGCGGGGGCGAGCCTCGTGCAGCTCTACTCGGCGCTGGTCTATGCCGGGCCCGGTCTCGTGCGCGAGATCAAGGCGGGGCTGGTCGAGCGGATCGCCCGCGAGGGCGTCCCGCTCGCGGCCCTGGTCGGGCGCGACGCCGCCGCCCTCGCCCGCATGGAGTAGCGCCTTGTGAGCCGCCGGGCGGCTTCAGCGCGCGACCAGCGGATCCGCGCCGAGCCGCATCTGCGGGAAGGCCTCGCGGGCGAGCCGCGGATAGAGCAGCGCCTGCCCGAGGCCGCGCGCGGTGAGGAAGATCAGCATGGCGAGCCACAGGCCGGTATTGCCGAGGCCGTGCAGGGCCGCGAGGATCAGCAGATAGGCCGCCAGCGCGGCCAGCATGAGGTTGCGCATCGGCCGCGTCCAGGTCGCGCCGATATAGATCCCGTCGAAGGCGAAGGCCGCCGCCGCAACGAGGGGCGTGAGGGCCGCGAAGGGCAGGTACGACCGGGCGAAGGCGCGCACCTCCGGGTTGGTGGTGACCGCGTCGATGAAGGCGCCGCCCGCGACGAGGAACAGCCCCGACACCGCGAGCCCGAATCCCACGCACCAGCCGAGCGCGTAGCGCACGGCCCGCCGGAAGGCACCCTCGCGGCCGGCGCCGAGCGCCTGCCCGCACAGCACCTCGGCGGCGGTGGCGAAACCGTCCAGGAAGAAGCTGCCGACGAGGAAGAGGTTCTGCAGCACGGCATTCGCCGCGAGGGTCAGGTCGCCGGCCCGGGCGCCGAGCGCCGAGAACAGGCCGAAGGCGACGATCAGCGCGAGCGTGCGCACCATGACGTCGCCGTTGACTGCGAGCATGCGCAGGAGCCCGGCGCGCTCCAGCACCTCCGCCCGGGCGATGCGCCAGGGCCGGGCGCCGAGCCGGCGCAGGACGAGGAGGCCGAGGAGGAATCCGAACGCCTCCGCGGCGAGGGTCGCGAGCGCGGCGCCCGCTACGCCGAGGTCGAGCCCGAGCACCAGGGCGACCGTGAGCGCGATGTTGAGCAGGTTCATCGCGACCTGAAGGGCGAGGCCGAGATCGGTGCGCCCGCGTCCGAGCGTCGAGCCGAGGACCGCGTAATTCGCGAGCGTGAAGGGCGCCGCGAAGATGCGGATGCCGAAATAGGTGGAGAGGGCGGTGGTCACCGCCGGGCTGGCGCCCGCAAGCGCGAAGGCCGCCGCGCCGAGCGGCGCCTGCCCGACCACCATCAGGATTCCGACGGCACCCGCGACGGCGAGCGCCCGGGCGAGGGCCCGGTCGATCTCGGCGGCATCGCCCGCGCCGGCCGCCTGCGCGGTCAGCCCGGCGGTCGCCATGCGCAAGGAGCCGAAGCTCCAGAACAGGTAGTCGAAGATCACCGCTCCGAGGGCCAGGGCGCCGAGGAGCGCGGCGTCGCCGAGCCGCCCGATCGCCGCCGCCCCGACGATGCCGAGGAGCGGCGTGGTGACGTTGGCGAGCGTCATCGGCAGCGCCAGCGCCAGCAGCCGGCGGTGCGTCACCGCCGGCGAGGAGCCCGGGAGCATCGGCCGCTAGCGTCCGCCCGAGAGGAGCCGGGAGAGGAACCAGAGCGGCACGACCACGACGGCCCCCGCCACCAGCCAGGCGCCGGCATCGTGGAAGGTGGAGAAGCCGAGCTCGGCGAGGGCCCGCAGGGTGTCGTAGGCGTGGAGATAGAGCGCCCGCGGCGTGATCCCGACCATCGCCATCCCGGCGCCCACGAGCAGCGACAGGAAGACGAGCTTGACGAAGACCGTGGCCGGCGAGCCGCCGAGGAACCGGCGCAGCTCCGAGCCCGCGCGGTGCGCGCCGGACGACTCGTAGGCGCCCCTCGTGTCGTGCGAGCGGCCGGGCGGCATGGTGAATCTCGAGTCGGTCATCGGCTCCTCGCGGGCGGGGTCGGGACTCCCGGCTGCGGCGAACCGCACACACTTCCCCGCAAATGTGAATCTGATGCGTTACGTCGCCTCGCGGCACGTCGTAAAGATGGCAAGCTCTAGCGCCGGCACCAGCGTGGCGCGCGAAATTTCGACGAGGGAGACGCCCGCCACGGCCGGGCGGTGACGAGACCGGAGCATGATCGATCACGCGCTCTTCGACCCCGCCAAGGCCGATCCGGATGCCGAGCGACTCAACCGGGAGATCATGGCGGCGCAGGCCAGCGCCCCCGATCCCTGGTCGCTGCCCATCGCAGAGATGCGCGCCCTCCGCCGCGAGGGCAGCCTCGCCTTTCCGGCCATGCCGCGCAGCCCGCGGGCCGAGACCCTGGCCATCCCGGGCCCGGGCGGGCCGGTCGCGCTGCGGGTGATCCGGCCCGTGCGCAAGACGCGCGGCGCCTACCTGCACATCCATGGCGGCGGCTGGATCTGGGGGGGCGCGGACGAACAGGACCCTTGGCTGGAACGGATCGCCGACCGCTGCGGCTTCGTCTGCGTCTCGGTAGAGTACCGCCTTGCCCCCGAGCACCCCTACCCGGCCCCGATCGACGATTGCGAGGCGGCGGCCCTCTGGCTGCACACGGAGGGGCGCAAGCTGTTCGGCGTCGAGGCGCTGACGATCGGGGGCGAATCGGTGGGAGCGCACCTCTCCGTCATGACCCTCCTGCGCCTGCGCGACCGCCACAGGCTGCCGAAGGCGTTCCGGGGCGCCAACCTGTTCTCGGGGCTGTACGACCTCGGCGTGACCGCGAGCGCCCGCAACTGGGGCGAGGAGCGCCTCGTCCTCAATTCGCGCGACATACGCCGCTTCGCCGACGGGTTTGTGCCGGAGGGCGTGCCGCGCCGCTCACCGGAGGTCTCGCCGCTCTACGCCGACCTGAAGGGATTGCCGCCGGCCCTGTTCTCGGTCGGCACCCGCGACCCGCTCCTCGACGATACGCTGTTCATGTCGATGCGCTGGGCGGCGGCGAACAACGGCGGCTACACGGCGGTCTATACGGGCGGCTGCCACACTTTCATCCGCTACAAGCTGGCGATGACCGAGCGGGCCCTGGAACTCATCGAGCGCTTCCTGATGGCGCTGGCGTGAGGTTGCGCGCAGTCATAGCAACGGCCCGGGCTGCTGACGCAGCAGGTGCTGGCGCAGCGGACCGTTGATCCATCTCGAACTTTCGACACCAAGGCAAAGGCTTCGTCAGAGGCTTGGCGAAAATTCGAGAGCGGAACCAACGGTCAAATGACCGTTGGTCTCAGGCCGAGCGCGCAACGGTGGTGCCGAGCGGGGTGGTCTGCGCGGCCTGAGTTTCGCGGGCATAGGTCCTGGCGCGCAGCGCCGATTCCGAGGGAAGCTGGTCGAGGACCGAGCCCGTGGCCGGATCGAGCACCTGGAACACCATCTGCTGGCTGTCGACGTCGCGCCGGTAGCGCGCTTCAGCCTGGGCCGTCCCGGCGCGCGGGGTGTCCTCCACGATGGCGCGCTTCGCCTCGGGGCTCAGATCGAGCGTCACGGCATCAGTAAGCGGCGTCGGGTCGGCATCCCGTCCATCGGCCGGGCGGTTCGGCGGAGGCTCTGCCTCGATCGCGGCCGGCGCGGGCGGTGCCGGCAAGGACCGGATCTCGAGCATCGGGAATCCCCTGATGTTCACGTTTGGGGGATCAGAAACCCGATATCCCTACCCGCATCTTAACGGGCCGAGGCGACCACGACGTTGTGTGAAGGGCGGATTAACGGGACGGCAACGATTTGCCGTGGTTCGCCCCGCGTGGGGAAGCGGCGCCGCCGCGAGTCTGTCATACGGTTTCCGATTGATCTTTTCGAGACGAGGACGCGCGGGGAACCCCTCTCCCGAGTGGGAGAGGGGCAGGGGTGAGGGTGGAGACGGTTCCGCGAGAAGCCTGACCCGTGCCGCTGCCAGCGCGACGCTCAGTGCCTTGTTCTAACGCGTAGCACCCTCACCCCTACCCCTCTCCCACTCGGGAGAGGGGTTCCCGCGCGTCCACTTCTCCTGGACATACTCCAGGACCCCGCACTACTCCGCGGCGTCGACGTAGAGCTTGCCGCCCTCAGCCAGGAACTCGGCCGATTTCGCCGCCATGCCGGCGGCCCGGTCCTCCTCGCTCATCGCCGGCGCGGCGCCCACCACCGTCCCGGCCGCCTCCATGGCGAGGACGTCGGCGCGCAGATCCTGCGTGATCTTCATCGAGCAGAATTTCGGGCCGCACATCGAGCAGAAATGCGCGACCTTGTGGGCATCCTTCGGCAGCGTCTCGTCGTGATAGGCGCGCGCGGTGTCGGGATCGAGCGAGAGGTTGAACTGGTCCTCCCAGCGGAAGTCGAACCGGGCGCGGGAAAGGGCGTCGTCGCGCAGCTGCGCGGCCGGGTGGCCCTTGGCGAGGTCGGCAGCGTGGGCGGCGATCTTGTAGGTGATGACGCCGGTCTTCACGTCGTCGCGGTTCGGCAGGCCGAGATGCTCCTTGGGCGTCACGTAGCAGAGCATTGCGGTGCCGAACCAGCCGATCATCGCCGCCCCGATGCCCGAGGTGATGTGGTCGTAGCCGGGCGCGACATCGGTGGTCAGCGGCCCGAGCGTGTAGAACGGCGCCTCGCCGCACTCGCGCAGCTGCTTCTCCATGTTGACCTTGATCTTGTGCATCGGCACGTGGCCGGGGCCCTCGATCATCACTTGGCAGCCCTTGTCCCAGGCCACCCGGGTGAGTTCGCCCAGGGTCTCCAGCTCCGCGAACTGCGCCGCGTCGTTGGCATCCGCGATCGAGCCGGGGCGCAGCCCGTCGCCGAGCGAGAACGAGACATCGTAGGCCCGCATGATGTCGCAGATCTCGTCGAACCGCTCGTAGAGGAACGATTCCCGGTGCCCGGCGAGGCACCAGCGCGCCATGATTGAGCCGCCGCGCGAGACGATGCCGGTGACGCGCCGTGCGGTGAGCGGCACATGGGCGAGGCGCACGCCGGCATGGATGGTGAAGTAGTCGACGCCCTGCTCGGCCTGCTCGATGAGCGTGTCCTTGAACACCTCCCAGTCGAGCTTGAGGGGATCGCCCCCGACCTTCTCCAGCGCCTGGTAGATCGGCACGGTCCCGATCGGCACCGGCGCGTTGCGCAGGATCCAGCCGCGGATGTTGTGGATGTTGCGGCCGGTCGAGAGGTCCATGACGGTGTCGGCGCCCCAGCGGATCGCCCAGACCATCTTCTCGACCTCCTCGGCAGCCGACGAGGTCACGGCCGAGTTGCCGATATTGGCGTTGATCTTGACCAGGAAGTTGCGGCCGATGGCCATCGGCTCGAGTTCGGTGTGGTTGATGTTGGCCGGGATGATGGCGCGCCCGCGGGCGACCTCGTCGCGCACGAATTCCGGCGTGATGAAGGGCGGGATCGCCGCGCCGAAGCTCTCGCCATCCGCGAGCTTGGCCTCGGCCTGCTCCAGCATCGCCTTGCGGCCGAGATTCTCTCGGTGCGCGACGTAGATCATCTCCTCGGTGATGATCCCGGCCCGGGCGAACTCGTACTGGGTCGTCATCTGGCCCGGCGCCGCCTTGCGGATGGTGCGCTTCGCCGGACAGGGGGCGACCAGCCGATCCTCGCCCACGAAGCCGTTATCCTCCGGCTTGACGGCGCGGGGCGTCACGGCGGCGTAGCCGCGGGACGCGATCCAGGGCGCGCGCAGCTCCGGCAGCCCGGCCGCGAGGTCGACCTTGGCCTCGTTCTCCGTGTAGGGGCCGGAGGGATCGTAGACACGCACCGGCGCTTCGGAAGGATCGCTCAAGCCGATCTCGCGCAGGGGCACCCGGATGTCAGGCCGCCCCTCGGGACTGGCATAGACCTTCACGGAGCCGGCGATCGGCCCGGTGGTCACACTCTGCGGCAGGCCTTTGGGGGGGATGACGGGGGCGTTCATGGATCTCTCCCGGTTCGAGGAGATCCGGACCAGTGACCGTGGCGTGCGGGGGGCGAATCGCGCGGTGGTTCCCGTCCCTCCGCCGGTATGACCCGGATCAGGTTCAAGGGTCAGGGCGCGTGAAGCCCACTCTCAGCCCCATGCGGGGCCCCCCTCGGAACGCCCGAACTCTCTGCGGCGCCGGTGGATTTGTCAATTGTGCGCGATCCGCCGCAGCGCCGGGGCCTCGCCGGGCGGCCGCACGCCCCCCAGATCGGGCGGGCCGGCGGATCTCCGTCGGCCCAAGACCCGAACCCAAGACCCGAACCCAAGACCCGAGCTCAAGACCCGCGAGCCTGTCCGGAGAGAATGAGGTGGGGCGGCGAACCCGACGCTGGCGCGATGACGATCCCTCGACCCACGGCCCGCCCTCGCCCGCCGCGGCGATCTGCCCGCTCTGCGAGCGACCCATTCCTCCGGGCGCCCGCCAGAGCCGCCACCACCTCACCCCGAAGCTCAAGGGCGGCACCCACGGCGAGACGGTGCGGCTGCACCAGATCTGCCACTCGGCGATCCATGCCCGTTACAGCGAGGCCGAGATCGCCCGCCGCCTCGCCGACGTGGCGCGCCTGCGGGAGGATCCGGAAATCGCCCGCTTCCTCGCCTGGATCCGCACCAAGCCGGACGATTTCCATGCGGCGACCCGCATGACCCGCTCCCGGCGGGAGACGAAGCGCCAGCCGCGCTAGAGTCTGTCCAGACTTCGTCAACCCTTTCGTCATCGTCCGGTGATCCGAGATGCGGCCTTTACGGGTGCGGCGCCAAGATCGGGGCAACCCGGATCCCGTCCCTGCGAGGCCCGCCATGTCCGACCGCCCCCCTGCCGCACCCGGCCGTCTCGCCTGGGTCGACGTCGCCAAAGGCATCTGCATCATCCTCGTGGTGATGATGCACTCGACCCTCGGTGTAGGCGACGCGATGGGAAGCGAGGGCTTCCTGCATACGGTCGTGGCCTTCGCGAAGCCCTTCCGCATCCCGGACTTCTTCCTCCTCTCGGGGCTGTTCGTCGGGCGCGTGCTCGACCGCGACTGGCGCCTCTTCGCCGATCGGCGCGTCGTGCATTTCGCCTATTTCTACCTGCTCTGGACCCTGATCCAGTCGGCGGTGAAGTACGGGCCGATCACGGACGGGGCGGGTCCCGGCGCCTTCGCGCTTCACCTCGCCCATGCGCTCGTCGAGCCCTACTCGACGCTCTGGTTCATCTATCTGCTGGCGGTCTTCTCGGTCGCCACGAAGCTGCTGCGCCGGGTGCCCTGGCCGCTGCTCCTCGGCGCAGCCGCCCTGCTGGAGATCCTGCCGATCGAGACCGGCTCTCTTCTGATCGACGAGTTCTGCGAGCGCTACGTCTACTTCCTGGGCGGGGCGCTCTTCGCCGACCGGATCTTCGCGCTGACCGACAGCGCCCGGCGCCACGTCGCTCCGGCCCTCGCCGCTCTCGCCGCCTGGGCGGTCATGGACGGTTTCCTCGCCTTCTCACCCTCCGGCCTCGACGGCCATCCGACCCTGGCGAGCCTGCCGGTGGTGAGCCTTCTCCTCGGCGCGGCGGGCGCGCTCGCCATCGTGACGGGCGCCTCCCTGCTCGTCCGGGCTGGTGGTCCGGTAACGGCGGCCCTGCGGCACTGCGGCGAGCGCTCGATCGTGATCTACCTCGCCTTCTTCCTGCCGATGGCGGCGACCCGCCTCGCGCTGCTGAAGACGGGCGCGATCCCCGATGTGGGCCTGGCGTCGCTCGTCGTGACGGCGGCTGCGGTGGCGGTGCCGCTCGTGATCGAGCAACTTGTGCGCCACACGCCCGCGCGCTTCCTGTTCATGCGGCCGCAGGCGTTCCACATCGTGCCGGGCCGCACGGCGCCGCTTGGGACGCTTCGGAGCGCGTAGCGGATGGGATCAGGGCATGAGTTGACCACGGCTGCGCCAACCCTGGCGGATGAGCCGCAAAGGGGTTGAATGACCGTGACATCCTCTTTCCCGGACGACTGGAGCGGGCAGCGGAATGCGACCCGGGAAAAGGGAGAGCGGGCGGAGGCCGGGCGAGACAACGATCTCCGAACGGAGCGTTTCCCGCCTCCATTGGTCGACGGGGGCGGTCAGCCCCCGGCCAGCATCCCCTTCACGAGGCCGCTCGCCTTCGCGAAGTCCATCCGCCCGGCATATTTCGTCTTCAGGGCCCCGATGACCTTGCCCATGTCCTTGGGGCTCGCCGCGCCGGTCTCGGCGATGGCGGCCTCGATGGCCGCGCGGGTCTCGGCCTCGTCCATCTGCTGGGGCAGGAAGGAGGCGATGATCGCCGCCTCGGCGCGCTCGGCGGCAGCGAGTTCGGGCCGCTCGCCCTGCTCGTAGAGGGAAGCCGACTCGTTGCGCTGCTTGATCATCTTCTGGAGTAGCGCGAGGATCTCCTCGTCGGCGAGCGGTCCCTTGCCGAGGCCGCGGGCCTCGATGTCCTTGTCCTTGAGGGCGGCCTGGATGAGGCGGACGGTGGCGAGCTTCGCCTTGTCGCCGGCCTTCATGGCCTCCTTCATCTCGGCGGTGAGGCGCTCCCGCAGCATGATCCCCGGTCTCCGTGTCGCGTGAGGAACTTGAGAGCGCTGCGCGGGATGCCCACATTGACCCCGTCGGGGCGCGCCCCTTAAAGACGCCGTGCCGGACAAATTCCCGTGCGAACCGCCCTCGGGCGTGTCTGCCGTCCGCGCGACATAAGCGAGATCACGATCATGCTGCAAGACGACGCCGCGGGCGCCCCCGCGCCTCACGACGGCTGGGCCGAGCCGGTCGCCACCGCCCTGCTGGTGCTGGCCGACGGCACGATCCTCGAAGGCTTCGGCATCGGCGCGACCGGCGAGTCGGCGGGCGAGGTCTGCTTCAACACCGCCATGACGGGCTACCAGGAGATCCTGACGGACCCCTCCTATGCGGGCCAGATCGTCACCTTCACCTTCCCGCATATCGGCAATGTCGGCACCAACGACGAGGATCTGGAGAGCCTCGACGCGGCCCCGGCCTCGGGCGTGCGCGGCGCGGTGATCGCCGCCGCGGTGACGAACCCGTCGAACTGGCGCTCATCGAGCCACCTCGACGCTTGGCTGAGCGCGCGCGGCATCATCGGCATCACGGGCGTCGACACGCGGGCGCTCACCGCCCTCATCCGCGACCGCGGCATGCCGAATGCCGTGATCGCTCATGATCCGCAGGGCCGCTTCGACCGCGAGGCGCTGAAGGCCAGGGCCCGCGACCTGCCCTCCATGGAGGGGCTCGACCTCGTTCCGCCGGTGACGAGCCGGGAGCCCTCGGCCTGGGGCGAGACCGTCTGGCAGCTCGGCCAGGGCTACGGCACCCGCGAGCAGGGCGCGGGCCTGCGGGTCGTCGCCATCGATTACGGCGTGAAGCGCAACATCCTGCGGCTTCTCACGCGGGCGGGCTGCGACGTCACCGTCGTGCCGGCCACCGCCACGGCGGAAGAGATTCTGGCGCTCAAGCCCGACGGCGTCTTCCTGTCGAACGGCCCCGGGGATCCGGCCGCGACGGGCGAATACGCCGTGCCGGTGATCCGCACCCTCCTCAACCACAAGGTGCCGACCTTCGGCATCTGCCTCGGCCACCAGCTCATGGGCCTCGCGCTCGGCGCGCGGACCGTGAAGATGGGCCAGGGCCACCACGGCGCGAACCACCCGGTGAAGGACAAGACCACCGGCAAGGTCGAGATCGTGTCGATGAACCACGGCTTCGCGGTCGATCGGCAGAGCCTGCCCGAAACGGCGGTGGAGACCCATGTCTCGCTGTTCGACGGCTCGAATTGCGGGCTCGCCCTCACCGACCGCCCGGCCTTCTCGGTCCAGTACCATCCGGAGGCCTCGCCCGGCCCGCGCGACAGCCATTACCTGTTCGACCGCTTCGTCTCGCTGATCCGCGAGACCAAGGGGAGGACCGCGTAGGGCGCTCCTCCCGTCAGGCTCCGGCGCCAGACGGGGATGCCCCGTAATGCTCCCGGTACCACGCCACGAAGGCGGGGATGCCGACCGTCACGGGCGTGGCCGGCACATAGCCGATGAGATCCTCCAGCAGCCGCGTCTCGGCCTCCGTCCGCGAGACGTCGCCGGGGGGCAGGTCCCGCAGCAGGCGCGTGGCCTTCATCCCGAGGGCGGCTTCGAGCACGTCCAGCATCGCCCCCACGGTCACCGGGGCGCCCCCGCCGATATTCACGATGCGGAAGGGCGCGACCGGGCTCAGGGTATCGGCGGGCGAAACCGGCTCCGGCCCCGGCGGCACCTCGATCAGCCGAACGATGCTCTCGACGAGGTCGTCGATATAGGTGAAGTCGCGGACCGCGCGCCCGTGGTCGAAGACCTCGACCGGCTCGCCGGCCAGGATCTTCCGCGTGAAGAGGAACAGGGCCATGTCCGGTCGGCCCCAGGGGCCGTAGACGGTGAAGAACCGGAAGGCCGTCGTCGGGATCCGCCAGAGATGCGCATAGGCATGCGCCATCGCCTCCCCGGCGATCTTGGAGGCGGCGTAGATGGTGAGGGGCGTCGCCACGGTGTCGGTCTCGCGGAAGGGCGTGCGCGGATTTCCGCCATAGACCGATGACGTCGAGGCCATGAGGGCGTGGCGCACCGGGTGCTGCCGCAGGCCTTCGAGCACCTGGAACGTGCCGACCATATTGGCGGCGACGTAGCTCTCGGGATTCTCCAGGCTGTAGCGCACGCCGGCCTGGGCGGCGAGATGCACGACGATGTCCGGCTTTACCTCGCCCATTAGGGCCGCGAAGGCCCCGGGCTCCTCCAGCATGAAGCTGTGGTTGGCAAAGCCCGGGCCCGCGAGCGCCGACAGCCGCGCCCGCTTCAGCGCCACGTCGTAATAGTCGGTCAGCCCATCGACGCCCACGACGGCGTGGCCGGCGGCGAGCAGCCGGCGGGCGAGATGGAAGCCGATGAAACCGGCCGTTCCGGTCACGAGACAGCGCATCTCAGGCCCCCGGCCGGACGCGGTCCGGCGCCGGCCGGCCGATTCCTCGCGGATGCCCTGTCCCATCCCGGCCTGCACAGCGATGCGGCAACGCAACCATTCCTTCTCGCTCGTCCCCCTCCCACGGCGGGCCGGCCCCTGCGGGACGGCCCGTGGCGCGGCGGGCGGGTGAGACCGCCCGCCCGAACCGTAGGCGCGACGGCGGCCCGACGCAAACCGGGATCGGCCGGAAGGGCACGACGTCGCGCGCCCGGTAGCCGGGCGTGTCGGCATTGGCGATGTTGCCCGCGACCGTTGCCTGCCGCGCCGAGAGATGCTGCGCCTCCCGCAAGGCAAGGTCGATGAGATAGACGCCGCTCACTGTCAGGTCCTCGGAACCGATCCGGTGGTCCGAGGTCTTAAGAGCGCCACCTTGTCCGAGGCTGGCGGAGAGCCTGCGGCGACGCCCCTACGACACGACCCGCAGCGGCTTCTCCAGCACCCGCAGCACCTGCGCGAGGTCGTGCCCGCGCTTGAGGATTCGCCCGGTCTCCGCCACGACCGCATAGGCGCCCTGGCGCCGGGCGAGGCGCGGGTCCTTCTCGATCCGGTAGAGCGGCCGCTCCGAGGTGCGCCGATGGATCGCGAACACCGCCTTCTCGCGGGTGAAGTCCATCGTGTAGTCGCGCCATTCCCCGGCCGCGACCATGCGGCCATAGAGATTCAGGATCTCGCGCAGCTCGTGGCGATGGAACGATACCGGCGGCGGGGGCGCGGATCGAGGAAAGGGAATGACCCGGGCCTCCGCGCCCGATATCCGACTGCCCGCCGTCTCTCCCTCGCTCATCGCTCCTCCGCCTTTCCCACGGGCGCCGCCGCGCCCCGTGGGCAGCATGATGGGATGCGCCCCCACGCCCCGCAAGGGCCGGCGAGCGGCGGCCGATTGCCGGCTTCATACCAGCCAGCATCGAACTGGCCGCCGGTTCCGGTCTCGAAGGGCTGCCGGCCCGATGCGTCAGCATCCAGAACCGTTGGCCTCATCCGAAATTCGATATTCTCCGCCCCTTTCCGCTCGCTCGTCTCCGGACGCGTCGGGCGGACGGCGTTGCGGGGGCCGACGCGGTCTCATCCGACACCCGCTTGCCGGCTGCGCCAGGCGGATGGCGGCGCTCAGGCGCCGCGGAGCCCCGCGCCGCACGCCGGAACGGCCGAGCTGCCGCCGGATGGTCATCATTCCGCCCGCTTCGCGCCTTTGCCCGGCCGTGAAGCGGCGCTACTCGTTAACAGACCTCTCGGCTCGGTTCGTCGATGCTCCCGGCTCCTGCCCATGCGGAACCGGGGATCGCTGCGGCGGCCCTTGCCTCCTCCAGAGGTTTCGAGACCCTTACCTAAGACCGCCTCTCCGGAGCGCGGTCTTTTTTCTGGCGCGCGGTCCGATCGATTCCGGCCCGGAGCTCCGCCCGCCGTCGCGTCCGGGAGGGACGGGGAGCGCGGTCGGAGCTGCGCGGAGAGGATCAGGTCTCCGGCAACGCGCGCGCGTCGCCGTGATAGGAACGGTTCGGACGCATGTCGACGGCCGAGGCCATCCGGTTCGTCATGTTGAAGAAGCTCGCCACCGCGGCAATGTCCCAGATGTCCCGGTCCGTGAAGCCGGCGTCACGCAGGGCCTCGCGGTCCTCCTCCTCCACCGTCCAGGGCGCCTCGCTCAGCGCCACCGCGAAGTCGAGCATCGCCCGGTGGCGCGGCGACAGGTCGGCGGCACGGTAGTTCATCGCCATCATCTCGCCGAGCACCGGGTCGCCCGACAGGCCGCGGACCGCGGCGCCATGCGCGGTCAGGCAGTAGTAGCAGCGGTTGATGCTCGAGACCGCCACGGCGATCATCTCGCGCTCCAGCTTCGACAGGCCGGAGGGCGCCAGCATCAGGTCGTTGTAGAAGG
Organism: Methylobacterium nodulans ORS 2060; assembly: GCF_000022085.1. Taxonomy (NCBI): domain Bacteria; kingdom Pseudomonadati; phylum Pseudomonadota; class Alphaproteobacteria; order Hyphomicrobiales; family Methylobacteriaceae; genus Methylobacterium; species Methylobacterium nodulans. The sequence continues at coordinate 4,577,523 of NC_011894.1, read as the reverse complement.
TCACGAAGGCATCGAGCTTCGCGGTGTCGTGCGCGTAGGCGAGCAGCACGTTCGGCACGAAGCCGATCTTCTCGCGGCACTTGTCGAAATAGGCCGCGAGATGAGGCGGCAGATCCGCCGCCGGATCGAGATCGAGCGCCATCACGGCGCCCTCGGCCTCCTGGCGCCGCGGCATCTCGCCGACCTCGGGCTTGTCGCCCCGCTTCTCCTTGGTCTTGGCTCCGGCCATGATTCGTCTCCCTGTCGCGATGCCGGAGCTATAGGACGGGAGACGAGAGCGGGCGAGACATCAGGGTTGCAGGCCGCCAAGGTCTGTGCCACCCGTCGCCTGCTGACACCTCGGCGGAGGAACGAGCCGTGGACCTGTCGACCGCGACGCCCGAAGCCCAGGCGAGCCGCACCGATCTGATCGCCGCAGCCGCTGCGGCGGCCGAGCGCCGGCACGAATCCGGTGAATTCGTCCGCGACCTGTTCGGCCGGGTACCGCCGGAGGACCTCAACGTCTACGCGGCCGAGACGCTCGCCGACCTTGCGCTCGCCGCCCGCCAGCATCTCGCGGCGGCGCGGCTCGACGGCGCCGCCGCGGATATCCGCCTCACCGACGTGGAGGTGGTGCGCGGCGGCCATCGCCGCGACGTCACGGTGCTGGAGGCCGTCAACGCCAACCGGCCCTTCCTGCTCGATTCGACCCTGGCGGAGCTCGTCGCCCGGGGCTACGAGCCGCGCCTCGTCGCCCATCCGATCCTCGCCGTCGAGCGCGGCCCGGACGGCGCCCTGTTGCGGCTCGTCGGCGAGACCACCGCCAACGGTTCGGCGGCGTTGAGCCGCGAGAGCTTCATCCACATCCATCTCAACCGGATCGACGACGAGGCCGAGCGCGCGAGCCTGGTCGCCGGCCTCGCCCAGGTCTACGCGGACGTGGCGGTCGCCACCGACGACCACGCCGCCATGCTGGCGCGCCTCGACGCCGCGGCCGCCGCCTACGAGGCGGCCCCGCCGCCCCTGCCGGAGGCCGAGGTCGCCGAAGCGCGCGCCTTCCTCGGCTGGATCCGGGACGAGCAGTTCACCTTCCTCGGCATGCGCGAGTACCGGCTCGGCGAGGGCGCCGAGTATCGCGGGCAGCCGGAGAGCGGGCTCGGCCTCCTGCGCGATCCCGCCGTCGAGGTGATGCGCCGCGGGCGCAGCATGGTGGCGATGACGCCCGAGATCCGCGCCTTCCTGGAGCGGCCCGAGGCGCTCATCATCACCAAGGCGAGCCTGATCTCGCGGATTCACCGCCGCACCCATCTCGACATGGTCGGGATCAAGCTGTTCTCGGCCGACGGCAAGGTGGCGGGCGAGCTGCGCATCGTCGGGCTCTTCGCCAGCACGACCTATACGAGCCGCGCCGAGGAGGTGCCGTATCTGCGCCGCAAGGTGGCGACCGTGGTGGCCGAGGCCGGCCTCGACCCGACGAGCCACGCGGGCCGCTCGCTCCTGCACGTGCTGGAGACCTATCCGCGCGACGATCTCTTCCAGATCGACACCGACCTCCTGCGCCGCTTCGCCCTCGCCATCGTGTTGCTCGCCGAGCGTCCCCGGGTGCGGGTGCTGGCGCGACCGGACAAGTTCGGGCGCTTCGTGTCGCTCCTCGTCTTCGTGCCGAAGGATCGCACCGACGCCGCGCTGCAGAAGCGGATCAGCGCGCATCTCGCGGCGCGGCTCGGCGGGCACATCTCGGCGGTCTATCCGGATTACCCGGAGGGACCGCTCGCGCGCTTCCACATCATCATCGGGCGGCGCGAGGAGACCCCGCCCGACCTCGACCCGGGCCAGCTCGAAGCCGAGGTGACGGCGCTCAGCCGGACCTGGGCGGACGGGTTGCGCGAGGCGCTCACCGACACGATGGACGGCACCCGCGCGCGGGCGCTCGGCGCCTACTACGCCGAGGCCTTCCCGGCGGGCTACCGGGACGTCTATGCGAGCCGGGAGGCTTTGTCCGACATCGCGATCCTGGAGCGGATCTCCGCCGAGCAGCCCCGCGCCGTCGACCTGCACCGGCGCCCCGGCGATCCCGAGACCCGGATCGGCCTCAAGGTCTTCTCCAAGGCAAGCGCGCTTCCCCTCTCCGACCGGGTGCCGGTGCTGGAGAATCTCGGCTTCCGGGTCATCGACGAGCGCACCTTCCTGATCGGCCGGCCGGGCGCACCGGACAGGGAGGGGATCTGGCTGCACGACATGCTGCTCGAACGGGCCGGCGGCGGGCCGATCGAGCTTGCGGCCGTGGAGCGTCCGGTCGAGGCGGCGCTGCTCGCCATCGCGCGCGACCTCGCGGAATCCGACCCCTACAACCGGCTGGTCCTCGAAGCCGGGCTCGGCTGGCGCGACGTCGCGCTGATGCGGGCGCTCGGCCGTTACTTGCGCCAATTGCGCATTCGATACGGCCAGGACTACCTCGCGGCGACGCTGAGCCGCCATGCCGACCTCGCCCGGACGATCGTCGATCTCTTCTATGCCCGCTTCGATCCCCGCACCGAGGCGGACCGGGCCGGGCGCCAGGAGGCGATCCGCGCCCAGATCGAGGCGGGCCTGTCGGCCGTCACCAGCCTCGACGAGGACCGCATCCTGCGCCGCTTCGTGAACCTCGTGGAGGCGGCCCAGCGCACCAATTTCTTCCAGGTCGCCCCCCACGGCCTGCCGCCGGAGACCATCGCCTTCAAGTTCCGCTGCGCGAAGGTCGACGGGATGCCCCTGCCCCGGCCGCTCTTCGAGATCTTCGTCTACTCGCCGCGGGTCGAGGGCGTGCATCTGCGCTTCGGCTACATCGCCCGCGGGGGCCTGCGCTGGTCGGACCGGCCGGAGGATTTCCGCACCGAGATCCTCGGCCTCGTGAAGGCCCAGCAGGTCAAGAACGCCGTGATCGTGCCGGTGGGCGCCAAGGGCGGCTTCTTCCCCAAGCGCCTGCCCCCTCCTTCCGACCGGCAGGCCTGGCTGGCGGAGGGCACCGAGAGCTACCGGATCTTCATCCGCACCCTGCTGTCGATCACCGACAACATCGTGGGCGGCGCCATCGTGCCGCCCCCCGACACCGTCCGGCACGACGGCGACGATGCCTACCTGGTGGTCGCGGCCGACAAGGGCACCGCCACCTTCTCGGACATCGCCAACGCCATCTCGATCGAGACGGGGCACTGGCTCGGCGACGCCTTCGCGTCGGGCGGCAGCCAGGGCTACGACCACAAGGTGATGGGCATCACCGCCCGCGGCGCCTGGGAGGCGGTGAAGCGCCATTTCCGCGAGATCGACATCGACATTCAGAGCGAGCCCGTGACGGTGGCGGGCGTCGGCGACATGTCGGGCGACGTCTTCGGCAACGGCATGCTGCTGTCGCGCTGCATCAAGCTGGTGGCCGCCTTCGACCACCGGGACATCTTCCTCGATCCCGACCCGGACCCGGCGACCGCCTATGCCGAGCGCCGCCGCCTCTTCGACCTGCCGCGCTCCTCCTGGGCGGATTACGACCGCGGCAAGATCTCGGCGGGCGGCGGCGTCTTCTCCCGCTCGGCCAAGACGGTGCCGCTCTCGCCGCAGATCCGGGCGCGGCTCGGCTTCGACCGGGAGGAGGCCACGCCCGCCGAGGTGATGCAGGCGATCCTGAAGGCCCCCACCGACCTCATGTGGTTCGGCGGCATCGGCACCTATGTGCGGGCCTCGACCGAGAGCGACGACGAGGCCGGCGACCGTGCCAACGACGCGATCCGCATCACCGGCGCCGACCTGCGCGCCCGGGTCATCGGCGAGGGCGCCAATCTGGGCCTCACCCAGCGCGGGCGCATCGAGGCGGCGCGCCGGGGCGTTCGGCTCAATACCGACGCCATCGACAACTCGGCGGGCGTGAACACCTCCGACGTCGAGGTGAACATCAAGATCGCGCTCACCACCCCGGAGCGCGATGGGCGCCTGGGACCCGATTCCCGCCGGGCGCTTCTGTCCGGGATGACCGGCCAGGTTGCCGACCTCGTCCTGCGCAACAACCAGCTGCAGACCCTCGCCCTCTCGCTCGGCCACCGCCAGGGCGCCGGCGAGAACGGCTTCGCGATCCGGCTGATGCAGGCGCTCGAGGCCGAGAACCGCCTCGACCGCGCTGTCGAGTTCCTGCCTTCCGACGCCGCCCTCGGCGAGCGGACGCAAGGAGACGAGGGGCTGACGCGGCCCGAACTCGCGGTGCTCCTCGCCTATGCCAAGCTCTCGCTCAAAGACGCGCTCCTCGACAGCGCGGTGCCGGACGATCCCTACCTGTCCCAGGAGCTGGAGCGCTACTTCCCGCCGGTGCTCGTCGCCCGCTACCCCGATGCGGTCGCCAACCACCGGCTGCGCCGCGAGATCATCGCGACGGGGCTCGCCAACGCGATCATCAACCGCGGCGGGCCCACCATCGTAACCCGGCTCGCGGACGAGACCGGCGCGGAGGCGCCGACCATCGCGGCGGCCTACGCGGTGACGCGCGACGCCTTCGGCCTCATCGATCTCAACCGGGCGGTGGATGGCCTCGACGGCGTGATCACGGGCGAGCAGCAGCTCGCCCTCTATGCCGAGCTTCAGGACCTGCTGCGCCAGCGCATGGTCTGGTTCATCCGCAACACGGACCTCGCGGGCGGTCATGGCGGCATCGACGCGGTGGTGGCGCGCTATCGCGACGGGATCGCGGCGGTGGCCGGCTCCCTGGCCGAGGTCCTGCCGGCCTCGGCCCGCGAGGCGCTCGCCAAGCGCTGCCGGGGCCTCGTGGATCAGGGTGTTCCCGAGGCGCTGGCGGGCCGGCTCGCGGCGCTCCCCGAACTCGGCGCGGCCCCGGACATCGTGCGGGTGGCCGAATCGACCGGGCGCCCGCCCGCTTCCATTGCGGCGACCCACTTCGCCCTCGAGGATCTGTTTCGCCTCGGTCCCCTCACCCGCGCGGCCCGCAGCATCCCCGTGGCCGACACCTTCGACCGGATCGCCCTGGAGCGGGCGGTGGCGGGCATCGCCGCCGCCCACCGGGCGCTCACGGCGGAGGCCGCCGTTACCGGCGAGCAAGGTCAGGCGGCGGTGGAGCGCTGGAGCGCGGCCCGCGGCGCATCGCTCGGCCGCATCCGCACGGCCGTGGCGGCGATCGCCGCCTCCGGCCTCACCGTCTCCAAGGTCTCGGTCGCGGCGAGCCTGCTCGCGGACCTGACGCGCCCGTGACCGGATCTCCGGTCTTCGACGAGGCCTTTCGCGAGCACCTCGCCGATCTCATCGCGTGGCGGCGCGACGTGCGGCGCTTCCGCGGTGATCCGGTGCCGGAGGAGACGCTGAAGGATTGCCTTGCGCTGGCCTGCCTCAGCCCCTCGGTGGGCAACAGCCAGCCCTGGCGCTTCGTCCGGGTGGCGGACGCCGCCCGGCGCGCCGCCGTGGTCGCGAACTTCTCCCGCTGCAACGAGGAGGCGGCCGAGCGCTATCCCGACGAACGCGCCGCCGCCTATCGGCGCCTGAAGCTCGAGGGTTTGCGCGAGGCGCCCGTGCATCTCGCGGTGTTCTGCGACGAGGAGACCCAGGTCGGCCACGGGCTCGGGCGCGCGACCATGCCGGAGATGCTGCGCTACTCGGTCGTGCTCGCGATCCACACCTTCTGGCTCGCGGCGCGTGCCCGGGGGATCGGCGTGGGCTGGGTCTCGATCCTCGATCCCGCGCCGCTCTCCGCGATTCTCGCCGTGCCGGCGGCCTGGCGGCTCGTCGCCTATCTGTGCGTCGGCCACCCGCAGGAGGAGCATGCGGATCCGGAGCTCGTGCGCCATGATTGGCAGCAGCGCCTCGCCCCCGAGAGCCTGCTGATCGAACGCTGACACATCAGGCCGCCCGCTGAGCGACCTCTCTCCGCTTCTCCGGATCTCCTTCCGCTGGCGCTTCAGTCGGGCAGGCCCGAACGGATCAACCGGAAGCCGTATGAAGCGGCACTCTCGGGCCGCTCAGGCCCGCGGCAAGGCGCCGATCGCGATGCCCGTGAAGGTGTGATTGAGGTGGATGGCGCGGTACTGCTCGCCGCAGGTCTCGAATCCGATGACGTTGTAGCGCCGGTACAGGTCCGAGAGCCGGTGGCGGACCTGATGCAGCTCCGCGTCGAGCCGGCGCAGGACGCAGTCGAAGCCGATCACCAGATCGAGCCCCCCGAGCGCTGCATCGAGGCGGGCGAGCTCGTCGCGCGTCGTCGTGACGAGGTCCTTGCGGCCGGCGAGGGTGAGCACCACGCCCTCGTCGACCGCGCACAGGAAGCTCAGCGAGCCGTCCGGGTTGAGCCGGTGGATCGACCGACAGAAATAGTCGCCCCCGACCCGCACGGCGAGCGGATTGGCGGCGAAGACCGTCGGGGTCAGCATCTCGGGCTGGAGGCCCAGCGCCCGCGCGTATTCCGCCGCGGCCGGCTCCGCATTGAGCTCGCGCACCGTGCGGTTCTCGGCATCGGTCTGGGTCACCACGAACTTGACCGCCTGCGGCTCCAGATTGTCGGTCTTGAACACCTCGATCGGATGGTCGGTGGCGACGATGAGCAGGATTGCCGCCCCGTGATGCACCTGTCCGTCATGGATCAATGCGGTGTCCGAGACGGTGAGCGCATCTCCCGCCGATCCGCCGACGAGCGGGATCGCATCGAGGCCGAAGGCCACCGCCGAGGTGACGCGCTCCTCCGCCAGGGTGAGCCCGTCGATGAGCGAGATCGCGAAGCGCTGGGCACAGCCCTCCCCCGCCATGTCGAGCCGCATCCGCAGGGTCCGCACGGAGGCCACCGCCTCCTCGACGTCGAGCTGCTCGACGCCGGTCAGGACGGTCGAGACGACCCGGAAGCCCTCACGCGGGAAGGCGACCACGACGAGGCCCCGGTCGAGGCCGCCGGCCGGGCTGATCTCGCCCGAGGAGGTGCAGCCCGCCACGCCAATGCCCGGGAAGCGGCGCGCCAGGGCCGCACTCATCGCTTCGGCCCCATAGGACGGCGAGAAGAACACGAGAAGCTGCGCGACGCGCGTGCCGTCGATGGCGGCGGCGACCTCCGCGACGGCGTCCTCGGCCCGCGCCAGTTGGGACCACGCGGTCTGCACACCGCAGAGATGCGCGCGCCCACGCCCTCCGTTCACCACAGGACGCCTCCCTCGCCGTCGGCCGCGATCCGGCCGCGCCGGGTCCCGCTTGAGGACCCGGTTCTGTTTGCCCCAACGCTGCGGCAGATCAGGCTGCGCGGCAAGGGGATCGGGACCGACACGGCGTCACAGGTCAGAGCGAGCGGCGCCGCATCCAACGCGAAAACAACGCGAAAAGCCGCCTGCCCGGACGGACGGCGGCTCGCCTTGTCAAGACTCGCGGAACTTGAGGCTCGCAGAACTGGCCTCAGGCGGCCTCGGCGAGCTTCTTCTCGATCTCGCGCTTCAGGAGGCGCGCATTCTGCGACAGCTCCTGCTCGCCGGCCTTGACCAGGAAGGCGTCCAGGCCGCCGCGATGCTCCACCGAGCGCAGGGCGTTGGCCGAGATGCGCAGGCGCACGGAGCGGCCGAGCGTGTCCGAGAGGAGCGTGACCTTGCACAGGTTCGGGAGGAACCGGCGCTTCGTCTTGCGGTTCGAGTGGCTCACCAGATGGCCGGTGAGCACGGCCTTGCCGGTGAGTTCGCAGCGACGCGACATTGTATCAATCCTTCACAATCCGATAGGCCACGGGCCGCTTGACGCTCACGCCGGGCGCTGGAAAAGCGACCTCGGCGGCGACCGGACCGCGCGAAAGCCAGGAAGGCTCGCGCCTATAGGGGAGAGAGGGCGGTTTCGTCAAGCGTAAGCGCCCGCCCGCCGGGACCAAGCCCCCGCGCGCCTTGCGCGCAAGACGCACGCGAGACGAACCGTTAACCTTAAACTCGTCACGATGCCGCGCGATTCCTGCGAATCGCGGTCCCGCACCGCATCCCCTCAGAACGGTCAGTTCCCATGCCTGCGAAGCCCCTCCTCCCGGCCCTTCTCGCTCCGGGCCTGCTGCTCGGGCTGGGATCGGCGGACCCGGCTGCGGCGGCGCGGGTGCGGGCGGCCTCCACCGCGGTGACGGTGGATTACGGCATCATGCTGGCGGGCGTCCCGATCGGCACCGCGCAGATGAACGGTGCCATCAACGGGGCCCAATACAAGATGGACGTCACGGCGCGGCTCACCGGCCTCGTCGGGGCGATCACCGGCGGCTACGGCTCGGGCCGGGCGAGCGGGCAGGTGGCGGGCGCCGGCCGCCCGGTTCCCGGCAGCTTCGCGGTCGCCTCGCATTCCTCCAGCACCTCGATCACCGTCCGCATGGCGCTGGCCCGCGGCAACGTGGTCGCCTCCGAGATCGTCCCGCCCCTCGTCGTCGATCCCGAGCGCGTGCCCCTCGATGCGGCCGCGAAGCGCGCCGTGGTCGATCCGGTGAGCGCGCTGCTGATGCCGGCTCGACGGCAGGGCGACCTCACCGATCCAGAGAACTGCAACCGGGTGATCCCGGTCTTCGACGGGGCGAGCCGCTTCGACGTGATCCTCAGCTACGGGGAAACCCGGCGGGTCGAGAAGCCGGGCTATGCCGGGCCGGTCCTGGTCTGCAACGCGCGCTATCGGCCGATCGCCGGCCACCGCCCCGACAAGCCCGGCGTGAAGTTCATGGAGGAGAACACCGACATGTCGGTCTGGCTCGCCCCCGTGGAGGGCGCGCGCGTGCTCCTGCCCCTGCGCATCTCCGTGCGCACCATGCTCGGCACCAACATCATCGAGGCGACCCGGTGGACGCAGACGGGCGCCGGCGCCACCACCGCCCAGGCGGCGGTGGCGCAGTAAAGGGCGGAGATCCTGCGATACGGCTTCCGGTTGATCCGGTCTGCCTCATCGCGGCCCCTTAAGCGAAGCCGTTGCTCCGCATGAGGAGCCTGGCGGCTGCCACGCACGTCAGGCTCGATCGACTCTCGTGGCGTTTCAGCAGATGTCCTCTCTCTGGGCCCGGATCTCATCCAGCGCCGCCCGAGCCGCCTCCGGCAGCGCGTAGGATTCGGCCGGCCCCGGGAAGCGGCCGGCCCGCACATCCTCCGCAAAGGCCGAGAGCCCGGCCTGGAGCAGGCCGTAGCCGTCCACATAGGTCCGGACGAACTTCGCCTTGCGGCCCGGCAGCAGGCCGAGCAGGTCGTGCAGCACCAGCACCTGCCCCGAGCAATCCGGCCCCGCCCCGATGCCGATGGTCGGGATGCCGAGCGATTCGGTGATCCGCGCGGCGAGTTCGGCCGGGATACCCTCGAGCACGAGGGAGAAGCAGCCCGCATCCTCCAGGCGCCTGGCATCGTCGAGGATCTGGCGCGCCTGCGCCACCGCGCGCCCCTGCACCTTGAACCCGCCCATGGCGTTCACGCTCTGGGGCGTGAGGCCGAGATGGCCCATCACCGGGATCTCGCAGGCCACCAGCGCCTGCACCGCGGGCACCCGCGCCGCGCCGCCCTCCAGCTTCACCGCCGCGGCGCCGCGCTGGAGGAAGCCGCCCGCGTTGCGAATCGTGTCCGCGAGATCGAGGTGGAAGCTCAAGAATGGCATGTCCGCCACCAGGAGCGCGCGCGGGCGCGCCCGCGCCACCGCCTCCACGTGGTGGTTCATCATCGCGAGGCTCACCGGCAGGGTGTTGTCGAAGCCGAGGCACACATTACCGACACTGTCGCCGACCAGGATCACGTCCACGACCGGATCCACGAGCCGCGTCATCGCGGCATCGTAGGCCGTCACCATCACGATGCGGCGCCCCTCCGCGCGCCATGCCTGGAGCAGCGGGATGGTGACGGGCGGCTCGGCAGCCGGGGAGGCTGCAGTGTCGGGGTGATGGCTCATGGCCTGACCTCCTGGTGGTCCGGGGCGTTCTCCGGCGTCAGGCCGAGCCCGATCGCCATTACCACGGTCTCGATCTGCCGGCGCAGCACGGGCTCGCTCAGCGTCATCAGCTTCTCGTCGAGCCCGAGGCTGACCATGCCGTGCGTCGCCGAGAACAGGCTGCGGGCCAAGAGGGCCCGCGCCTCGTCGTCGAGATCCGGCCGCAGCACGCTAAGCGGCGCCTCGATGTGCCGGAACAGGCGCACCTGCTCGCGCAGGAACCATGCGGGCGGCATCTCAGCCATCCGGTGCTGGAACAGCGCGCGCCAGCGGGCCGGATGCTCGATGGCAAAGCGCAGATAGGTCACGGCGAGCCGCACCAGATCCTCGATCGCCGCGCCCCGGTCCGGCGGCGCGGCCTCGCCCCCGCCGCCCGTCGCCGTGCGCACCGCCGTGATGGTGCGCTCGAACAGGTGCAGGGTGCGTAAGTTCACGCTGAGGATCAACGCGTCGAGATCGGGAAACACCGTGTAGATCGCGCCTAGCGCGCAGCCCACCGTCCTGGCGAGGTCGCGGGCCTTGAGTGCGCTCAAGCCCCCTTCGGCGATCGCCGTCTCGGCCGCGTCGATCAGTGCGCCGCGCAGCTGCTCGCGGCGCTCCTCGGTCGTCATGCGGGCCTCCCCGATGAACGGCGTTCAAAAAAGGGCTTGAACATCGTTCAAAGACATGCGAGCGTGGCTTCGTGAACAACGTTCATGAGGTCCCCGATGCTCCGGATCTTCGCGACCCTCGCCCGCGGCGCCGCTGCGCGCGCCTGCGAGGATATCATCGACCAGAATGCCCTGCCGCTTCTCGACCAGCAGATCCGCGATGCGGCCGCCGCCCTCGACCACAGCCGCCGGTCGCTGGCCGAGGCCATGGCGCAGGAGAGCGCCGACGCCAAGCGCGAGGCGGCGCTTTCCGGCAAGCTGGCAGATCTCGAGCAGCGCGCCGTCGCGGCCCTGTCGGGCGGGCGCGAGGATCTGGCGGCCGAGGCCGCCGAGGCGATCGCCGGCCTGGAGGCGGACATCGCTTCCCTGCGCGAAGCCCGCAAAAGCTTCTCGGCGGAGGTCGAAACCCTGCGGCGCAGCGTGCGGGAGGGCGGAAACCAGCTCGCCGAACTGGAGCGCGGCCGCCGCCTCGCCGAGGCGGCGGAGGCGGTGCGCCGGCTGCGCCTGCGGCGCGGCGAGGGCGCGCCCGGCGCCGCGGCGGCTTTGGCCGAGGCCCAGGCCACCCTGCGCCGCCTGCGCGAGCGGCAGGCCGGCGAGGCCGCGGCGGCCGAGGCGCTCGCCGCCTTCGATGCGACGCAGCCCACCGGCATTGCCGAGCGGCTCGAAGCGGCCGGCTTCGGCCCCCGCACCAAGCCCAGCACTGCTAGCGTGCTGGAGCGCCTGCGCGCCAAGGCGGCCGGAGAACCAGTCCCCGCCGCCTGACCCTGCCATCATGTAGCCCACCGAAGGACGTTTCATCCGATGAACACGCAACCCGCGACCCAGCACACCTCGGCCTGGGTGGCCTTCACCTACGCCTCCTTCCTCGGCTCCGCCACCATGGTGGGAGGCGGCATCCTGTTCCTGCCCCTCGATCTCTGGATCAAGGGCTATCTCGCCATGGGGGTGGTCATGCTGGTCCAATCCTGCATCACGGTGGTCAAGACCGTCCGCGACGTGCACGAGAGCAAGCGGATGCTCAACCGCATCGAGGACGCCCGGGCCGAGCGCCTGCTGATGGAGATGAGCAAGGATTGACCTATAGAATGCCGGCCGCCCCCTCCCCCTGGCGCCGGTCTCTCGGCTGACCCCAACCGATCGAGGTTCCGATCATGTCCGGATCGCTGATGGCCACGCGGCGCTTCGCGCCGCTGTTCTGGTGCCAGTTCTTCTCGGCCTTCAACGACAACTTCCTCAAGAACGCCCTGGTGTTCCTGATCCTGTTCGGGGTCGGGGGCACGGGCGGCGGGGCGGATGGCGGCTCGGCGGCCCTGGTCACCCTCGCGGGTGCGGCCTTCATAGCGCCCTTCTTCTTCCTCTCGGGGCTCGGCGGCGAGCTGGCGGACCGGCACGACAAGGCGTGGCTGACGCGCCGTCTCAAGGCGGCGGAGATCGCGGCCGCCGGAGTGGCGGTGCTCGGCTTCTCGCTGGCCTCGGTGTCGGTGCTGTTCGTCGCGCTCGTGATGTTTGGCGCCATCGCGGCTTTGTTCGGGCCGATCAAGTACGGCATCCTGCCCGACCACCTCGCCCGCGCCGAGCTGCCGGCCGGCAACGCTCTGATCGAGGCGGCGACCTTCCTCGCCATCCTCGGGGGCACCATCGTGGGGGGCCTTGCGGTCACGCATGGCGGTCCCTCGGTGTTCGGTGGGCTCGTCATGGGCTTCGCGGTGCTGTGCTGGGCGGCGAGCCTGCTGATTCCCCCGACCGGCGAGGCGGCGCCGCACCTCGTCGTCGACCGCAACGTGCTGCGCTCCACCGCCGGCCTCGTGCGCGACCTCTACGCGGATACGCGCCTGTGGCGCACCGGCCTGATCACGAGCTGGTTCTGGCTCGTCGGGGCGGTCGTGCTCGCGCTGCTGCCCGCCGTCGTGAAGGGGAGCTTCGGGGGCGACGAGACGGTGGTCACGGCGATGCTCGCCCTGTTCTCGATCGGCGTCGCGGCCGGGTCCGGCCTCGCCTCCTGGCTCTGCGCCGGGCGCATCGTGCTGCTGCCGACCCCGATCGCCGCCCTGATCATGGGGCTCGTCTCCCTCGACCTCGCCGCCGTGGCCGCGCACGCCACCCTGCCGGCCGCGCCCCTCTCGGCCGGCGCCTTCCTGTCGACCTTCCAGGGCGGGCGGATCGCGCTGGACTTCACGCTGCTTGCCGCCGCGGCCGGGCTCTTCATCGTGCCCTCCTTTGCGGCGCTCCAGGCCTGGACCCCGAAGGCGTACCGCGCCCGGGTGATCGCCGCCTCGAACGTGCTTTCGGCCGGCCTCATCGTGCTCGGCGCCGCCGGGATCGCGCTCCTGCAGCGGGCGGGCCTCTCGGGCTTCGGCCTCTTCCTCGTGGTGGCGCTCGCCAATCTCGCAGCGGGCGTCGCGATCCTCGCCGTGCTGCCGACCAGCGCCTTCCGGGACTTCCTGTCGATCCTGTTCCGGGCCTTCTACCGCCTGGAGCTGCGGGGCCTGGAGAACCTCGACAAGGCGGGCCCAAACGCCATCATCGCCCTCAACCACGTGAGCTTCCTCGACGGCGGCCTCGCGCTCACGCTGACCGAGCGGGAGCCGACCTTCGCCATCGACCACGCCATCGCGCAGCGCTGGTGGGTGAAGCCCTTCCTGTGGCTCACCAATGCCCTGCCGCTCGACCCGACGAAGCCGATGGCGACCCGCCGCCTCATCAATGCGGTGAAGGCGGGCGAGACGCTGATCATCTTCCCCGAGGGCCGGCTCACCGTCACGGGCAGCCTGATGAAGGTCTATGACGGGGCGGGGCTGATCGCCGACAAGTCCGGCGCCCTGGTGGTCCCGGTGAAGATCGACGGGCCGGAGCGCACCCAGTTCTCGCGCCTGTCGCGGGCGCAGGTGCGCCGGCAATGGTGGCCGAAGATCACCGTGACGGTGCTGGAACCGGTGCGCCTCGCCGTCGACCCTTCGCTCAAGGGCAAGCAGCGCCGGCAGGCCGCCGGCGCGGCGCTCTACGGCATCATGTCGGACCTGATCTTCCGCACGGCGCGGATCGACCGCACGGTGTTCACCGCCGTGGTCGAGGCCGCCGAGCGCGAGGGCAGGCGGCGCGTCGCCGTCGAGGATCCGGTCACGGGTTCCCTCACCTATCACCGCCTCCTCGTCGGGGCGCGGGTGCTCGGGGGCAAGCTCGCGCCCCTCAGCCCCCCGGGCCGCGCCATCGGCGTGATGCTGCCGAACGCCAACGCCGCCGCCGTGACCGTCATCGGCCTGATGTCGGCCGGCCGCATCCCCGCGATGATCAACTTCACGGCGGGCGCCGCCACCATCCTCAGCGCCTGCAAGGCCGCGGAGGTGGACACGATCGTCACCTCGCGGGCCTTCGTGGAGAAGGGGCGGCTCGACGCCCTCGTGACCGGCCTCTCGCAGAGCCTGCGCATCGTCTACCTGGAGGATGTCCGCGGCCGAATCGGGCTCCTCGACAAGCTCGGCGGCTTCCTGCACTGGGGCCGGCCCCTCGCCCCGCGCCGCCCGGATGATCCGGCCGCGATCCTGTTCACCTCGGGCAGCGAGGGCCTGCCGAAGGGCGTGGTGCTGTCGCACCGCAACATGCTGGCGAATGCCGCCCAGGCCCAGGCCCGCATCGATTTCGGCCGCACCGACAAGGTCTTCAACGTCCTGCCGGTGTTCCACTCCTTCGGTCTGACCGTCGGCCTCGTGCTGCCCCTGGTCTCGGGCGTGCCGGTCTACCTCTATCCCTCGCCGCTGCACTATCGGATCGTGCCGGAACTGGTCTACGGCGCGAACGCCACCATCCTGTTCGGCACCGACACCTTCCTGACGGGCTATGCCCGGGCCGCCCACCCTTACGACTTCCGCTCGCTCCGCTACATCCTGGCGGGCGCCGAGCCGGTGAAGGACGCGACCCGCCGGACCTATGCGGAAAAATTCGGCCTGCGCATCCTGGAGGGCTATGGCGTCACCGAGACCGCGCCGGTGCTCGCGCTCAACACGCCGATGTTCAACCGGTTCGGCACGGTCGGCCGCATCATGCCGGGCATGGAGGCCCGCCTCGAGCCCGTCCCGGGCGTGCCGGATGGCGGACGGCTGTTCGTGCGCGGCCCGAACGTGATGCTGGGCTACCTGCGCGCCGAGAATCCCGGCGTGCTGGAGCCGCCGCCGGAGGGCTGGCACGACACGGGCGACATCGTGACGATCGATCGGGACGGCTTCGTCACCATCAAGGGCCGCGCCAAGCGCTTCGCCAAGGTGGGCGGCGAGATGATCTCGCTTGCGGCGGTCGAGGCGATGGCCGCCGAGCTGTGGCCCGGCGCGGCCTCGGCGGTCGCGGCGGTTCCCGATGCCCGCAAGGGCGAGCGGCTGGTCCTGGTGACCGAGCAGCGCGACGCCGGCCGCGCCGCCTTCCTGGCCCATGCGCGGGCGCACGGCGCCAGCGAGCTGATGGTGCCGGCCGAGATCCTCACCGTCGACCGGCTGCCGCAGCTCGGCTCGGGGAAGACGGATTTCGCCGCGGTGACGCAGCTGGCTCGCGCCCGCACCAGCCTGCCCGCGGCGGCGGAGTGATGCCGAGGAAATACCCGGCCGTGACGATCGAGCCGCGGGTCGCGCGGGAACCCCTCTCCCGTGCGGGAGAGGGGCAGGGGTGAGGGCCCAGGTGGTTCAGCAAGTATCCTGAACCGGCCCGCTGCCAGCACCGCCGGCTCAGTTTTATTCTGAAGGGTCCGGGACCTTCACCCCTGCCCCTCCCCCACTCGGGAGAGGGGTTCCCCGCGCGACCCGCGCCAGGCAACAACCCCGCAGCGATCCCCGGCTGCCGCAGCAGGTCGCGGACCAGCCGCCTCCGCTCACTGCACCTCGAGCAACCGGCGGGCGATCACCTGCGCCTGGATTTCCGCGGCGCCCTCGAAGATCGAGAGGATGCGGGCGTCGCAGAGCACGCGGCTGATCTGGTACTCCAGCGCGAAGCCGTTGCCGCCGTGGATCTGGAGCGCGTTGTCGGCCGACGCCCAGGCGACCCGGGCGGCAAGCAGCTTGGCCATGCCGGCCTCGAGATCGCAGCGCTTGCCCTCGTCCTTCTCGTGCGCCGCGAAATAGGTGAGTTGGCGCGCGATGTTGATCTCGACCGCCATCATGGCGAGCTTGTCGGAGACCCGCGGGAAGGCGACGAGCGGCTTGCCGAACTGCACCCGTTCCTCCGCGTAGCGCAGGCCAATATCGAGGGCCGATTGCGCCACGCCGACCGCGCGGGCCGCGGTCTGGATACGGGCCGACTCGAAGGTCTGCATGAGCTGCGTGAAGCCCTTGCCCTCGACTTCGCCGAGCAGGTTCTTGGCCGGGACCGAGAAGCCGTCGAAGGCGAGTTCGTATTCCTTCATGCCGCGATAGCCGAGCACCTCGATCTCGCCGCCCGAGAGGCCTTCGACCGGGAAGGGATTCTCGTCATTGCCGCGGGGCTTCTCGCCGAGCAGCAGCGACAGGCCGCGATGGCCCGGCTCCTCGGGCTTGGTGCGCACCAGGATAGTCATCAGGTCGGCGCGGACCGGATGGGTGATCCAGGTCTTGTTGCCGTAGACCTTCCAGACGTCGCCCTCCCGCACGGCCTTGGTGCGTAAGGAGGCGAGGTCGGAACCGGTATTCGGCTCGGTGAAGACGGCGGTGGGCAGGATCTCGCCCGAGGCGATCTTGGGCAGGAAGCGCTGCTTCTGCTCCTCGGTGCCTCCGCAGAGGATCAGCTCGGCGGCGATTTCCGAGCGGGTGCCGAGCGAGCCGACGCCGATATAGGCGCGCGACAATTCCTCTGACACCACGCACATGGAGATCTTCGGCAGGCCCATGCCGCCGTATTCCTCCGGGATGGTGAGCCCGAACACGCCGAGCTCGGCCATCTGGCCGATGATCTCGATCGGGATATAGGCGTTCTTCTGGTGCCACTCATGGGCATGCGGCACGACCTCGGCCTGGCCGAAGCGGCGCATCTCGGAGCGGATCGCCTCCATGTCCTCGTCGAGGCCGGAATCGCCGGTTGTCGCGGCGCCCTGCCCCTCGCGGATGCGCTTGACGAGGGCGGCGCGGTGCGCGGGCGTGTTGCCCTCGGCGATCATCGTCTCGACGGCGCCGGTCCGGTGCCGGGCGACCTCCTGGGCGGTCAGGCCGAGCGAGGTCGTCGGGCGCACCATCTCGCCCTGGCTCATCGGGATGCCGCCGAACATCTGGTCGAGATACTCGCCGATACCGATGCGCACGAGAAGCGTCTCGGTCTCGCCGAGCCGGCCGGCCGCCTGCAGACGCTCCGCATAGGAAGCGAGCTGCGTCACCGCCTCCGCATAGGTGCTGAGCCAGGCAAGGCCGTGGGCCGCGTGCTGCTCGGCCTCCAGCTTCTCGGCGGAGAGCCGGCCCTCGGCCGTGACCACGCTCGCCCTCACGCGGCGCCCGGCATCGGCGGCCAGCGCCTTCGCCGCGACGGCCGCCTCGCGGGCCAGGGTCACCAGATCGGCGTCGGCGGTCAGGGGCGCTCCCTGTGCGGACATTGCTCTCATCTCCGGACGGAATGACTTGTGCGCTGCATGATAGCGGCGATTGCGACGGCTTGTAGAGGGCCGCGTCCCCTTGCGTCTGCCCGACCTTTCGGGGGTTCACTCAGCCCCGGCTCGCGACGGCGACGCCCGCCGCCGCGACGATCATCCCGAGGACCTGGACGGGGCCGAGCACCTCCCCGAACAGTCCGAAGGCCATGGCGGCGGAGACCGGCGGCACGAGGTAGAACAAAGCGGCGACGCCCGCGACTGCCCCCCGCCGGATCAGCCAGAGCAGGATCAGGATCCCGCCGACCGACAATCCCAGCACCGACCACGCGAGCCCGGCCAGCGCCGGCGGCGACGCATCGAAGCGGCCCTCTTCGAGGAGAAGGGCCAGCGGCAGCGTCATCAGCGCGGCGCCCAGGAACTGCACCGCCGCATTGGTGCGCAGGTCCACGGCCGCGGCCGTGCGCTTCTGCCACAGCGTGCCGAGGGTGATCGCGACGGTGGCGGCAATGCAGACGCCGAGGGCCGAGAGCGGGATCGCATCCGCCGCCGCGCCGAGCTTGGGGGCGAGCACCAGCCCGGCCCCCAGGAAACCGAGGCCGATGCCGAGCCAGCGGCGGCCTGAGACCCGCTCGCCGAGGAGCGGCCCCGCCACCATTGCGGTCAGGAGCGGCTGCAGGCTCGTGACCAGCGCGGCGATGCCCGCCGGCAGGCCGCGACTCACCGCCCAGAACACGCCGTCGAGGTAGAGGCCCTGCATCAGGATCCCGGCGACGAGCGCGTCGCGCCAGCCGCGCCAGCCCGCGGGCCAGCGCGCCCCGGCGAGCAGCGCCACGCCGGCGAGCAGCGCGACCGTGCAGAGGAAGCGCAGGGACAGGAAGGTCAGCGGCTCGGCATGCGGCGCCACGAGGCGCGCCACCACGAAGCCCGTCGCCCAGATGACGACGAACAGGGCCGGGGCGAGTCGCGCGGCAAGAGCTGAGGAATCTGGCGCGTGCTTCATCATTCTGCCCGCGCAGGCAGCACGCGCGTTGCCGCTGCGCAACCGCCGCCATCGGCATCGGGCTTGCGCTTCGCGTGCATGGCTTAAGGCCCCCGGATTCCGCTCCCGCCCCGGGCTTGACCCGGTGTAGAAGCCGGAGCCGACATGCGCATCCGCACCGCCTTCGAGATCGCCGCCATCGCGGCCCAGCGCTTCGTCGCGCATGACGGCTGGGCGATCGCGAGCCACATCGCGCTCTCGCTGCTGACCTCGCTGTTCCCGTTCCTGATCCTGCTCACGGCGCTGGCGAGCGTCTTCGGCTCCAAGTCGCTCGCCGACGAGGCCAGCAACCTGCTGTTCGAGGTCTGGCCGAGCGAGGTGGCAGGGCCGGTCGCGACGGAGGTCCACCGGGTGCTCACCGAGCAGCGCGGCGGGCTCCTCACCGTCGGCGCGCTGCTCGCCCTTTACTTCTCGTCGAGCGGCGTCGAGAGCCTGCGGGTCGGGCTCAACCGGGCCTATGGGTTGCGCGAGGTGCGGCCCTGGTGGCTGACCCGTCTCGAATCGATCGGCTACGTGATCTGCGCCGCCTTCGCGATGCTGGCCTTCACCTTCCTGGTGGTGCTGGGGCCGCTGATGTGGCGCGGGCTGATCCTGGTGGCGCCGGGGCTCGAACCGCTCGGGCTCACCATCGCGGTGGTGCGGGTGTTCCTCACCGCCCTCCTGATCGCGCTCGTGCTGGTGATCGCCCACAAGTTCATCGCGGCCGGGCGGCGTCCCTGGCACATGGTGCTGCCGGGGGTCGCGGTGACGCTCGGCATGTGGGTGCTAGCCGGCCTCGGCTTCGGGATGTATCTCGACCGTTTCTCGGGCGCCTACGTCTCGACCTATGGCGGCCTCGCGACCGCGATGGTCTTCCTCGTCTTCCTCTACTGGCTCGCCGCCATGTTCCTGTTCGGCGGAGAGATCAACGGCACCATTATCGCCGCGCGGCGACGGCGCCTCCAGGCCCGGGCCCAGAGCCGCAAGGACACGATCAAGTTGATGTGACCGGGGCTCGCTGAAATTTGTGCGTGTCCCGCGCTCATCCCTCGATCCATCCCCCAAATGGATGATGCGGCGCCGCAGCGACCATGCTCTGGTCGGTCCGGCTCTCACGAGACGGAGACCTCCCTTTCGCCCGCCCAGCCCCCGCTGCGGCGGGCGCTTTCCTGCGCCGGGAGGATGTCCCGCCGATGGGGCACCGGTTCTCCGCCCGGACGGATGGCCGATCGACAACCGAGACCCTGCCAGGCTCTCAGCCCCGTGCACGCAAAAAGAAACGCGGCGGGGATGGGCCGTCCCCGCCGCGTTTCTCAGGTGTCGTCGGGCCTTACGCCGCAGCCGAGACGTCGGAATCCGTCGGCACGGAGGAGATCGTCTTCAGCACCTGCGAGGCGATCTGGTAGGGGTCGCCCTGGGAGTTCGGACGGCGATCCTCAAGGTAGCCCTTGTAGCCGTTGTTCACGAAGCTGTGGGGCACGCGGATCGAGGCGCCGCGATCGGCCACGCCGTAGCTGAAGGTGTGGATCGAGGCCGTCTCGTGCTTGCCGGTCAGCCGCATGTGGTTGTCCGGGCCGTAGACCGCGATGTGGTCCTCGCGGGCGGCATCGAAGGCGGCCATCAGCCGTTCGAAATACGCCTTGCCGCCGATTTCGCGCATGAACTTCGTCGAGAAGTTGCAGTGCATGCCCGACCCGTTCCAGTCGGTGTCGCCGAGCGGCTTGCAGTGGAACTCGATGTCCACACCGTACTTCTCGCAGAGGCGGAGCAGCAGGTAGCGCGCCATCCAGATCTCGTCGGCGGCCTTCTTGGAGCCCTTGCCGAAGATCTGGAACTCCCACTGGCCCTTCGCCACCTCGGCGTTGATGCCCTCGTGGTTGATGCCGGCGGCGAGGCAGAGGTCGAGGTGCTCCTCGACGATCTGGCGGGCGATGTCGCCGACATTCTTGTAGCCGACGCCCGTGTAGTACGGGCCCTGCGGCGCCGGATAGCCGGAAGCCGGGAAGCCGAGCGGACGGCCGTCCTTGTAGAAGAAGTATTCCTGCTCGAAGCCGAACCACGCGCCCTCGTCATCGAGGATGGTCGCGCGCGTGTTGGACGGATGCGGGGTCTTGCCGTCCGGCATCATGACTTCGCAGAGGACGAGCACGCCGTTGGTGCGCGCCGCATCCGGGAACACCCGAACCGGCTTCAGCACGCAATCCGAGCTCGAGCCCTCGGCCTGCTTGGTCGAGCTTCCGTCGAAACCCCACAATGGCAGCTGTTCCAGCGACGGGAAGCTGTCAAATTCTTTGATCTGCGTCTTGCCCCGGAGGTTCGGTACAGGCGTGTACCCGTCAAGCCAAATATATTCGAGTTTGTACTTTGTCATTTCGAGCCTCTCGTCATGGAACCATGCGGAGCTTGAGGCGGTGCTGCCAGTTACCTTGCCAACCAAGGCGAGCGAGCTAAAGCATGGCCCGTGCCAAGGGCAGCTGGCGATCCTGCCTGCGCCCGGCCTCCAGCCGCCGCCCGGCATCGCCCTGCAAGAAAATCCCCGCCGCCGGGAACCAAATCGCCGCCTGCGCGTCGGTGCGAACGCGGAATATCGCCACCACGTGCGCGCGATGCTTGAAGTCGCGCAGTTCACCGGGCCGCGCCTGACCAAAAGGCATGCGGCGTCGGCAATCCGGCCGTGCATGCCGCGCTGCAATAATGCCGACTGAACTGGCAAGCCCCTTTCTGCACATATTGTGAGCATTCCCTGATTTTATTCGCAGCAGACCG